>BAIF02000039.1 GCA_000509105.1 Clostridiales bacterium VE202-21
CCATCTGGTGACAAATTCTGTGAGTTATGAAGATGGGAGAAAACTGCATAACACCAAAAAGGATCTGGAACGTATGAAACAGCTTACCAATCAGATGTGCCGAGAACGTGGACTGACAGTTGTCGAGAAAGGAAAGCACTTTGATGGAAGCCAGATTGAAAAAGGGGAAGTCATTGCATGGAGCAAAGATAAATATAACCTGTTCCGTCAACAGGTAAAGGACAGTTTTGTAGCGGACTGTGCAATGGCGGTATTAAAGGCACTGGAAAATTGTATCAGCAAAGAAAAGTTTATAGAAAAAATGAAACAGTTCGGATGGAGGGTGAACTGGACGGAAAAGCGAAAGCATATCACATTCCAGAATCAGGATGGGAAGAAAGTGCGTGACAGCAATCTGTCCAAAACGTTTCATCTGGATATCAGTAAGGAGGCGTTGGAGCATGAATTTAATGGAAATTACGAAAGGATACGAGCCGAAGCAGAGCGAACAGCAGGAGCAGACGAAGAACTCATTGGGTACTACCGACAGGTGGAAGCAGCTTGTGAAGGAACAGGCAGAAACACTGGAGAAAGTGACGGAAGAGAGGGACGAGTTACAGGTGAGAAATCAGAAGATGAACGAGTTTATCCTGGAATTTCAGAAAAGAACACACAGTCTGAAAATGGAAAAACAGAGGCTATTCTTCGAGAATCACGAAATGCAAGAAGAAATGCAGAAGTCGAATGCCGAAATTCAGCAGATGACAGAAGAATTGTCCGAAATGCGGAAACTCAATCAGTCTTTACAGCAGAGCAACGACGACTTGAGGAACAGAAACGGCTTGATGAGAAGGAACGAGCAAGAGCAGCTCGAAAAAGAAATAAAAGACGTTCGGGACCGGAACTCTAAATTAGTAATGCAGGTGAACCAATCATCGGTGGAAGCGGTTGAACAGGCAAAAAAGAAACAGGAAGAGGCAGAAAAACAGGCAAGGCAGGCAGAGTACCAGATTGAAAGGGAAAAGAACCGGGCAGATATGGAGATACAAAGAGCCAGGAGAAAAGCAAAATCGGAAATTGCTGATATGAAAGAAAATCAGTTCTTTTGGGACTGGGGATATCTTTGTGTAATTTTCTTTTCGTTTCTTCAAAATGGAGCATTTCAACA
This sequence comes from Clostridiales bacterium VE202-21, assembly GCA_000509105.1. GTDB lineage: Bacteria > Bacillota > Clostridia > Lachnospirales > Lachnospiraceae > Faecalicatena > Faecalicatena contorta. The sequence continues at coordinate 1,148 of BAIF02000039.1, forward strand.
AGATGTGCTGCAACTAATAATGATACCGATAAATTGGTGCAAAGAATATATAGCATGGTTTGAACGGTTGGAATATATAAGCGATACTGCCGGAGAAATGCTCTTTAAAGGGTTTTTCTCTATGCTTATGATTACTGCTGGGATTCTCGGATGTGTATTCCTTGTTTGGGCTGGAGTTGAACAATATAAGAAGATATGGGATGACCTATATAAAATGGTTTTAATATCCAGTATTTCATTTGTAGCAGTATTGGGAAATTTGATAAGAGAATATCTTCCGCTTAATCTGATACTTGTGATTCTGTTTATAAATATTGGGACTATTTTGCTCAGAGCATATTTGAAAAAGAAATATCCTCAAATGTATGATTGAATAAGAATGTATAGGAAAAGCAGCGGAGTGCTGGAAAGGGTAACATATAGTTATTTCATTCCATTTGTTGCCAATAGTGCAGCCATAGTCTTAGCGGATTCCTGCATACCTCTGCCTATCCATTCTTCAATCCATCCGAAGGTTGTCAAACACAAACGACAAGGTGTGAAATTTGAAAAATCCTCCCGAATAGCCTCACCTTGAGAAAAAGAAAAGCGCAGCCATTCAGACTGCGCTCTGTGAATATTTAGGAAGTTGTTTGAAAGCGATACCCAACCTCGCGGACACTTTCTATAATAAAAGGGTGGTGCGGATCAGCGGAATAGAGCTTTTTGCGTAGGTTTCGTACATGGTATCCTATGGTGCCTCGTTCATTTATTGTTAGAGCTTCACCCCATACCTTTTCATAGATTTGGGAATAGGTCAACACTCGTCCATTATTAACTGTCAGCAGGCATAGGAGACTATATTCCTTTGCTGTTAGGCCCACTTCTTTTTGATTACAGCGCACCAGCCTTTGGCTGGGGTCAATCTCAAGATCGGGGAGAGATAGCACCGGTTCCGAGGAAAGCTCCCATTTTTTTAGCTCTGGATGGAGCTGCAAAAATGAAAGGAAATCTTCAAAAATCTTTTTTTCTTCCTCGTTCAGTTTCATAATGATTATTTCTCCGATGGTATCACCTCCCGGTCATTTATCCAAACGGCCTCTTTCAATTTCTTAAAACTTATCTCACTAATAACATACTCCAGCTTGCAAGCGTCTTGTGCTGCAATATCCTGTGGAACACCAGCTTCCACGAGTCGTTTGGTAAAGAACTGGTGCTTTTCATAGATTTGCTGGGCGATTTGCTGGCCCTGCTCTGTGAGGGAGAGTGTGCCATCGTCCTTTTTTATCAGGCATTTCTTTTTAGACAGTTCTTTGACAGCCCGGCTCACAGAAGGCTTTTTTACATCCAAAAGCTCCGCCACATCTACGCAGCGAACATAGCCCTTTTGTTGCTGAAGCACCAGCACAGCCTCTAAATAGTCCTCCATAGATGATGTTAAGGGCATAATGGCACACCTCCTTCTGACACATATAATTACTTCATTTACACCATACCTGCTTTTTTGAAATGCTTCTTGAGCAGTTTCTTAGCGTTGAGCGCGCCAACAAAGGCGCAAATTGCAACAACGACAAGCATTATGATAGCTGTTACAGGTGATACTAACGTTTGCAAAATTCCCAAATAACTTTCGCCAAACATTCCCGCATACTGCTCAAGTGTTTGATTTGAGAAAAACAAGAAGGGAATATATGTACCACTGAATGCTGCTAAAACCATATAAATGATATAACTGATCGTAAGTGTTTTTCCATTAGTGCAACCTGTTTTCCACGCGATCAACGCAGAAATAATGCCAGCAATAATGCAGCAAATTATCATGGGCGGATAAAATCCATAAATGCCTGTTATCGCACAAAAAATGAACAGTGTCCACGGTTTCTTAGTCTTAGCTGCTACAAGGAAATATGTAATAGCTGCCAATAGTGACCACAATGGGCTTACCACTAACATCGTGTAGGGAGAAAAAGATAGGAACGCACAAAGGATATAGATAACAAGTGCGCACAAAGATAAAAGAGCTGTGACAATCAAATCCTTTACTTGAAAGCCTTTTTTGTTTTCGGTTTGCATGAAATAAATCCTCCTTAAAATGATATTGGTTGGAACGATGTCCATATGACAACCGCAAAAAGAGCAAGCATACCTATCAACAAAATACTATCTCTTAAGCGGAAATCAACTAATATATAGTGAGTTTTTTCACAAGGATAGCTGATGCCTCGCGTTTCCGCTGATGCGGATAATTCTGTCGCCGTCATCAGAAGGCGCATAAGTATAGGGATTAAAAAGCCTTCGTATGTCTGCGCCGGATGACTTACTATTCTCCAAAAAGACAATCCCACGCCCCTCGTTTTCATCCCTTGTTTTATATAAAGCACATCTTGTTTCAAAGATGGAAGAAATCTCAATATGATAGCCACTGGTATCACAATTGCTTGAGGGATATGACTTGCCTGAAGCGCTGCTATCAATTCCGATATTTCCGTAGTCTGAAATAGAATATTCAAAGCAAGTGCAATAGTCAAAATTCTTAGTAAAAAGAATGTTATCACGGAAGATAAATGAATTGGAAGGACTTGCGCCAACACAAGCAGAACTATATAAACTATTGCAAATTTGATACTTGTTTTCCAAAGTCCACTTAGCAAAGCAAACAGGCAAACGACGCCAAAGAGTAACAAGCCTGTTAAGCCTCCACCCAAAGCAAACGCCAAAGCTGATGTCAATAGAATCAACAGAAGTTTTATGCGAGAATCGTAATATACTCCATGCTTTCTCAATTTATTCACCACCTTCCTCAACCATAAAATTCTTTACGATTTTGAAATTGTTTTGTTCCGTCATTTGTAAATCATCTTTAATAATCCCTTCCTTCAAAAGCAAAGCGCGCGAGGCGGTCAGGCTGATAAACTCCAGATCATGCGTAATAATAAAGACCAGCTTTCCAGCCTCACGCATATAATTAACAGCATTGGCAACAGCGCACATATTATCCCAGTCTAACCCGCTTGTTGGTTCATCCAAAACGATGATTGGTTTTTCCGAAAGCATTGCCGCTCCTATTGTCAGTCTCTGTTTTTGACCGCCTGATAAAGCATACGGATGGCAGTCTTTGAAGTTTTCCAGATGGAGCATTTTCAAAATTTGAGACACTTTTTCATCTATGCTTGGAATCCTTTTATTTCCTAACCTCAATTCCTCCGTCACACTGTCTGTATAAAGCTGGTGATCTGCCTCCTGCATAACAAAGTACACATAGTCGGATAATTTTTGTTGCTTCACATTCTTTCCATCAATGTAAAACGCACCTTGGCGGCAGCGAATCAAGCCAGACAGGATTTTCCCCAATGTTGTTTTCCCGCAACCATTTTCTCCAATCAAGGCAATCGTTTCGCCTTTGTAGGCTTCTAATGAAATGTTGTGAAGAAGTTCCGGCATGGCTTTATGCGAAAAGCTCAAATTTCTAATTTGGAGAAATACTTCCGAGCGGCAAATAGATTCTTTCCTTTCTATTTGTATTAAATCCAAATTTAACGGGCGAAGCCTTCTGTTGTGCATTTGGACAGCAGATAATTCTGCCATTTCCTCACCTGTTAATTCTTCGCAGATTTGACCATCCTCCATAATTAAAAAGCGATCTGCGAGTCCGTATAAGTAAAACAATCTGTGTTCTGAAACAATAATCGTGTGTCCAGCGGCTTTCAAAGCAGAAAGAATCCCTCTTACCTGTAAGATTGTATGAATGTCTAAATTAGCCGAAGGCTCATCCAGCACATAAATTTGTGGATTAAGAGTAGTCGCTGCGAGAAAAGCAACTTTTTGCCTTTCTCCACTGGACAGGGCAAAAATATCTCTGTCTTTTAGGTTCTCCATATTCAGTGACTGAAAGGCGCTGTTAACACGTTTAACGATTTCTTTATGTGGAATTCCATAGTTTTCGCAGGCAAACGCAACTTCGCTGGAACTGTTTGTAGTAAAAAATTGACTGCGGGGATCTTGAAAAATTGAAGCAATCTCTTTACCAGCCTCACCGGCGTCCGATTCTTTTATGGAACGTCCCGATACAATGACTTCGCCGGATAATCTGCCTTCAAAAAAGCGGGGAATCAAATTATTGATACACCTGGTTAATGTGGTCTTTCCACATCCGCTCTGCCCAGTAATAACAAGAAATTCTCCCGATTTTATGATAAGCTTTACATCCTTTAGACTTTCCTGAGACTGTCCTTCATACTGAAAAGAGGCATGTTCAAAAGATATAATTGGAAATTGTTTTTTCATGGCAACACACCTCATAGCTTCCAACTGATGGATTTCTCCCTGCACTTCAAAAAAGTACGATAAATCCCTTCTTTTTCTGCTAATTCCTTATGGGTTCCCTTTTGAACAATATGGCCTTGATCAATGACAATAATTTGATCTGCCGTCCGAACAGTAGACAGCCTGTGAGCGATAGAAATTAGTGTTTTATTTTTCGTCAATTCAAAAATTGCGTCCAAAAGAGCTTTTTCATTTTCCGGGTCTACGCTGGATGTCGCTTCATCCAAAATAACGATGGGCGCGTCTTTCAATATCGCCCTTGCTATTGAAATTCTCTGTTTTTCTCCCCCAGACAAAGTGGAACCTGCTTCTCCTATCATTGTTTCATAGCCTTGCGGGAGCGCCTCTATAAAATCATGGCAGCGGGCCCTTTTAGCGGCCTCTACCACCTCCGCATGGGTCGCGTTAGGTTTTCCGAATTTGATGTTATTTTCAATCGTATCATTAAACAGATACACCTTTTGGAATACCATACTTACATATGATAAAAGGCTATCACAAGTAAATTCTTTTACATCGTGTCCTCCAATTTTAACACTTCCAGAATTTACGTCCCAAAATCTTGCAATCATATTACACAAAGTTGTTTTCCCTGAACCTGACGGCCCAACGATAGCACAAGTAGAGTTCTGTGGGATTTTCAAGGTGATTCCATCTAAAACCGGACGGCTGTCATAAGCGAAAATAACATCTTTCAGTTCAATCTCATATGATTTCAGGACAATATCCTTTCCGTCTCCATCTAAAACCGGTATATCTGAGATGAAATCCAGCCGATCCAACTGCGTAGCGAGCATTTTACTCAAAAAGGCCCCGTCATTCATCAATTCCAATTCCATGAACATTAAAAATGCACAGATGATAAATAAAAGGCAATAGGGCAATGTGATAACTCCCCACAAATAGAGCAAAGCTGACAATAAAAATAACAGGCAACTTGTAATCTTAAATACGGCTTCATACAGCTTCATAATTCCGGCAGTAGAAATTGTAACCGCTATATCGCTGCGACACTTATTTTCAAAGGCTTGATCCACTTTTCCTTTTCCTTCTTTGCCTTTTCCGAATATGCGCAGAACAGAAATGCCTTTTATGTATTCTAATGCACTTCCCACCAACAATTCCTGAGCATTTTGCATATCTTCCGTATGCGCGCCGGCCCGCTTTTTTATCTGGCCCAGTACAAGAATTCCCGCTAAAATTCCTGTTAAAGCCAAAAACCCAATCTGCCAGCAAAATATACCCAACATTAGCGTCATGGCAAGCGCCTGTACAAAACCTCCCACCAAAAATGTTAGTGCAAGCATACAATTCCCTTCCAGATCGGAAATTGTTGTTGTCAATACTGTTTGTACGGTGCCGAGATTATTTTCTGTAAAATAGCCCATTGGTGCCCTTTTGAGCTGATTTCCAATCTCAAGACGCTTTTCCCGGAAAATCTCATATCCAGACGCACTCATTAGCACATCGCTTAGGTACTGAAACAAAAAGCGGCCCAAAACACTAAGTGCAACAATTCCAAATGCCTGTAAAATGACAGTCTCTGTTAAGTGTTCGATATTCAACATTACCAATAGCACAGCAAAAAATACAAAGGCGGCGCAGCAGGATTTCAGAGCATTGAAGATCAGTCCGGCAATTACACGGGGACGATATTTCCCAGATAACCGTAAAATCCTTTTTATAATTGAAAACATATTAAAATGTCCCTCCTTCCACTTGATCAGCTGAACTCACATAATCACTCCATAATCTTTGATAAAGTGGGCATTCTGATAAAAGCTCTTCCTGCCTGCCGCAGCCAACAATCTTTCCATTTTCCACCACAAGGATTTGATCAGCCTTCTGGATGGTCGCAAGACGATGAGCTACTACGATGAGGGTTTTTCCTTTTACAAGTTTACTGATAGCGTTTTGAATGAGATACTCATTTTCTGGATCAGCATAGGCCGTGGCCTCATCAAGAATAATTACTCTTGCATTTTTTAGAATTGCCCTTGCGATAGTAATTCGCTGACGTTCTCCGCCAGAAAGTTTTCCTCCTGCGTCTCCGGCATTTGTATCATATCCGTTTTCCAACTTTACAATAAACTCATGACAGCAGGCAGCTTTTGCAGCAGCTACCACCTCATCGTCTGTCGCATCCGGTTTTCCGAGCCGGATGTTTTCACGGATACTTTCATCGAACAGAAAATTGTCCTGTGCAACATAACTGACTTCACCCATCAACTGTGCGAAAGGAATCTCTTTAATATTCTTTCCGCCAAAAATAACTTTTCCTTTTGTGGCGTCCCAAAAACCAGCCATGAGTTTTGCAATCGTTGATTTTCCGGAACCGGAAGGGCCGACAATTGCTGAAACAGTACCTGGTTTGATTTCAAAGGATACATTCTTCAGAACTTCCGTCTCGTTATAAGCGAAAGAAACATTTTCAAAGCGATAGGCTGTTTCATCCAGTGCAACATTTTTTTCTGGACGTTTCAGTTCCGGTTTTTCAATAAAATCCCGTATTTGATCGAGGCAGGCTTTCACCATATTAAATTGTTCAGAATATTTTCCTACTCGCATAAGCGGGGCAATAAATCCAATAGGAAGGATAATGCAAGTGATAAAATCTGATAATGGTAATGTTCCAGTCATATAAAGCCATGCGCCAATCGGAAGCGTTCCCAACAATGTTGTCGGCATTACAGCCTGAATGACTGCTGACCAAAGCCAACTCTGCTTCCACCATGCCAGAGTACTGTCATGGAAGAAGTTAATTGCACCTGTAAATTTACTATAAGAAGCACTTCCTTGATTAAATGCCTTAATAACCTCTATACCATTTACATACTCAACCAGCGTACTGTTCATCGCATTTTGTGATTTCATATAAGTGGTACTTTTATTCACATAATCGTTCATCATTCCAATGTAACCCAAAAGTCCGAGGGGAATTGTAATCAATGCAGCTAATCCCATGCGCCAGTCAAGAATAAATACCAGTAGTATACAGCATAGGGGAGCCACTACATTAGAGGTTATTTCAGGCATAAAATGAGCCATCGAATCCTCTAATTTTGAAACTGTATCTGCCATCAAATTTTTGAAATTTCCGGTCGGCGTATCCAACATGATGCCCATTGGAACCCGAAGCATTTTATCTGCGATTTTGCTACGGATATTTTTCAATATTTTATATGTAGCCTTATGCGACATAAAAGAGGATTGATATGTAAGCCACAGTTTTAATATTTGCCCGCCCAAAGCGACTGCAAACAAGATACATACATTTTGAATAGTAGCTGTTTTGTTAAATAGTTCCGCGACTAATAATGACACTGTAATAAAGGGGGCCATCCCGAATAGTTCGCCCAGCGTTGCAAGAAAGGTTGAAAGATATAGTTGCTTTTTATTATTTCCTGCATAACTCAACAATTGCTGAATTGCTCCAGGTTTCGTTTTTTTCTTCATGAAAAAATCCTCCTTAAATAGGTTAGCAAAAACTAACTATTTGGCAAAAAATAAATGGCAAAAGCCACTTATTTTAGCGGAAGCCCTAATACACCATACCAGCCATAGTGCTGGAATTTTATGATGTTTTTTACATAATCCTCCGCCTTTTCATAAGGAACATCGTGCAAAATACACTCACATAGTGCAGTAATATATCCATGCGTCAAAATGTGTATTTCTATATCGTTTGGCAGACATTTCGCATATCCCGCTTCATATGCCGCCTTTACAAATAGGGCATTCTGTTTCGTATATTGAATTGTAATTTCTTCTATAAAGTTTTCGACGCGAGAACCTTTGCTGCATTTCAGCAAGAGTTGAAATTCCTCCAAATGCTCGTACATATAGTTGACATATGTCATTGCCTGAACATATGACGCTTCAACAGAATCCCTCTCAATAGCTTCTCTAATTCCAACTTTATCGTAAGGTTCTGCATTATCCAGAAAATCTAATGTATAATGGTAAACATCTTCGATTAAGGCAAAAAACAACGCTTCTTTATCCTTAAAATGTCGATATATTGCACCTGTTGTAACCTTTGCAGCGGTAACAATATCTTTAAGCTGCGTTGCCTGAAAGCCTTTTTTTAGGAATTCCACTTTCGCACATTCCATAATTCGCTCTCTTGTCAAGTCGGAACAGTAACTCAAAATATTTCCTCCCTTCTCGGATAATTATTTTATTTAAGATAATCCAATTATCAAACAAAAGTTAGGATAGCATATTTTTGTCTTGCTGTCAAGGGGACGATGCTTTTGTTATTATCATTATGTACCCAGCCGCCTGCGCGGCTGGGCTTCTTCTTTTTTGGGGCTGTTAATAGGCGGGTGTGCCATACCCGTAAATCTCATAGTATCCCACGGGGTAGCTGTTCTGACGCACAGAGTCGCCAGAGTTGCCCTCCACCGTGTAGACGCGGCCATTCTCCACCTTCTCCACAATCCCCACATGGTCGGAAGAACCGTCCTGGCCTCCATCATCCCAGTCGAAAAAGATGATGTCGCCGGGGCGCGGCTCATAGCTGTTATCCTGCCACAGCCCGCGCTCCTTAAACCACGGGACGCCTTGGGACGCACAGGCTGCAAACTTTGGAATAACACCAGCGTCGATATAGCCGCACTCATTGGCACACCAGCTCACAAAGCAGGCGCACCATTCCACACGGCTGCCAAAGCCGTACCAGCTCCAATAGGGCGCACCGCCTGTGTTCCCCACCTGAGAGAGCGCCACGGTGACGATCTCGCCGTCGCCTCCGGTAATGCCGTAAAGCACCTGGCTCCAGAGGGAATTGTTCTCATCGGCCAGAAGCTCCGCCATCTGTTCCCGCTGATCTTCGTGAAAGCTGAACTGATCGGCCATTTCCTCCGCCGTCTTGTGGCTGACGGTGATATACAGATAGGTGCGGGTGACGGTGACTTCCGTTTCTACGATGTTCCCGTTCCCATCGTCTGAGGTTTCAATGATGGTTTCCGTCTGGGTAGAGGTGCTGGATGAGATTTCATTCATCTGCCAGAAAATATCCTTTAAGAGCTGCTTTTTGGAATCGTCCATGGTGGCCACTTCCTGGGCAGCGTCCGGGTCGGTGGTGATCTTGACGGCATACACCGCAAGCACCTCTTTCCAAACCGCCCGGCTGCCGGACATCTCCAGCACGTCGTAGGTGTGGGATGTTTTGATTTCCTCCAGCTTTTCCTCGTACTCGGCGTTGATGTATGGAAGGGATCATGGCAGAGGGAAAGGCATATTATAAGGATTACGATGTTGAGATACCAGAAACATTGTCTGCTTATGGATATGGAGATAGTCCTCTGACATTTGTAAGCCTGTCAGATTATAATGGCATGCGTAAACTACAAGGCATGGACAGCGTTGATTTATTAGAAAACAATTATAGAATTTTATATAATAAAGAAAATGTTCGTGGACTTGCAGAACAATTTCATGATAAAAGTATCAATCTTACTATTGAGGAAAATGTACTTTCTCCGGTGAATGAAGCTGAAGAATTTACCATGTCAAATAGTGACATGGGCCAAATCATATTTGTAGTCGCAGATACATGGATGAAAAATATGAATGTCGATACGATGATATGGAATGTACAGTGCGTGAGTGAAGACGCAGCAAAAGAATTTGATACATTGCTGGATAATTATCAGGAAAAGAGCAAAAGAGAATGTGCCTTTGCCTATTATGTAGGAAAGCAGCAGGCATATGAATCCTCGGTCACTACAAAGGCAATCATAGCATTTCTGGCAATTTACCTTGGTATTGTATTTATGATAGCCTGTGCAGCAATCCTTGCTATTCAGCAGCTCTCCGAAGCCACTGACAATGTAGAACGATACAAGCTCCTAAAAAAACTGGGTGTAGAACACCGGGAACTGAATCGTGCACTGTTTATACAAATTCTCAGCTATTATCTGCTTCCACTTTTACTGGCTGTGATTCATTCAGTCGTCGGCTTGACGGTGGCAAGCCGTGAAGTTATTAAGGTGTTTGGAGATATGAATGTAGCATCCACGATCCTTGTAACATCAATATTTATTGTGTTCGTATATGGAAGTTATTTTCTGTTGACATATGTGGGAAGTAAAAGCGTTATTAACAAAGGATAGCAGAGGTAACTGTTGCATTGTATCTTTTGACTTGATTGAAAGGGACAAGCTGCGTCGGTATATTGAAAATCCGTATCTTTATTCACGGGTGCAGCATACGCAAACACTTCCACAGGAACAACGTGGGCTTACTATACCAGCGGAAATGAGTTCCTTATTTCCAAAATCCAGTATTCTTTGGCAAAAAAAGGCAGATCGGTATGTAACTTTTTTGCTGAGGGAAGAAGTGACAGAGGGGTTTCCTAATAACCTGCACGAACACTTATCGCATATTCAGGAATCACACCGTACCGGTGCAATCATCAGCCGCTTTTTGCTCTGTGCTCAGGAAAACGGAAAGACATATGATTTCTATAAGACGTTTGTAGAAATCATATGAAAGAGCAACATTTATAGCAACCGTGAAAGTACTGACCGGTTATGAATGAGTTTTAAGAAGACCGAAATTCAAAGCAAGATGGAGAGTTTCGGTCTTTGAATTATTTATATAAATTTCTCCACTGCTTTGACGGTTCCCGTTTACCGCAGTCATCACATGTCTGAGGCCAGTTAATTTTCCATTCAAAATATTCATCTTGGGTAATCTCGCCGGATTTCAGTTCTTCTTTTCTAATTGTCCATTCTTTCAAAAAATCATTAAGAATCCCATAATTAAACCACATGCCAACAGGTGGATGAGCAGGCCAGCTGTCGGAATTATGATAGCGGATAGCTGTATCGTCACTGGAATTTGATTTTTCGCCTGGATAAGTTTCTAGTTGAAAAAGATTGATCATGCCCGGATTAAATTCGTCAATCCAGAACAGGATTTCCATCAGTTCAGAAGCATTCATCGTAGTTGGTTCATGCAGTGTCAGTGGATTCACATCCAAAATCTTAGCCATTTCAGTAACCAGATCTTTACGGGGAACCCGGTAGTTGGTTTCGTATTGGGCAAGGCGGTTTGCCCCTTTATCGCCCCAGCCAAGAGCAGCACCGAGTTCAGCCTGTGTCATATTCCGGAATGTCCGGATTTTTTTTATTTTATCACCAATCGTCATATCAGATTTCCTGCTTTCTATTTGATAATTCCATTTTACTATCAAAATCTCAGAATGTAAACAGAAAGATTCGCAAATAAGCGAATAAAATACTTGACATTAACATTGAAGCGAAATATAATGACAGCATAATCAATATTCGCATAAAAGCGAATAAACAAGGTGGAGATAAAAAAATCAAATTTTTTTATGAAAAATATGACCTTATCGCCTCTGCCACGTGTGATTAGTAGAAGAAGGTTTTGAATAGGAAGTCAAGATCTTTTACGCACATTGAAAATTAAATGAGCTGTATAGGTACCCTTAGGGGATGAAAGGACAACACAGAGTTCCACCGCTGTACCAGAGAGTAGTATGTGGAAATCGAAGATACTCCGGCAACGGCTGGTATGCTCGAGAAGGAGCTGCCAGCATTCAGAAAAATTCTGATAGAGGTCAACTGTAACGTTGACGCCGCCTATACGAACGGAAGCCAACACGCCGAACAGAATGGAAAATCATCGAAAAATGCAATCAAAAAGTAGAATGTACTGACAACGGGCATAACCGCTGTCTGGGAGGTGATGCAGAAGAATACGGAGGAAAGGAGGTATGTGCATCATGAGAAAAACAACAGAGTATAAGGCTGAGAACCGTCTGACGGTAGATATTGAAGGATTAATGGCAATGTTATCCTGCGGAGAAGTAACTGCAAAGAAAATTGCAGATTATGCAGAAGCAAGAGTGATTGTTGGAAGACGAGTTCTTTATAACGTGGATAAGATAAAAAAATATCTTGATGCAATGGCAGTGTAATGAAAGATGAGAAGATAAAATACAACAGCTTTCCTTCGGAATGAAAAGTAAAAAAGGGAAGAATTCCTGTAAAATAGGCAAATAAAAATTAGCATTTTGCAGGAATTTACCCTTGGAAATCATAAAATATTATGTTAATCTGTGAGCAGATATCAGACAGTATATGACTGATACCGACAGGACAAAAATCATTCCGAATAACGAAAAATGAAGTGAAAGGAATGATTGATATGGCAAGAAAAGATAATAAAGGCAGAAATTTAAAAACAGGTGAATACCAGCGCCCGGATGGACGTTATGAGTATCGCTACAAGGATGAAATTACCGGAAAACGTAATTCGGTTTATGCAGCTGATCTGGCGAGTCTGCGAGAAATGGAAAAGAGGATTAATAAGGATATGGATGATCTGCTTATTACAGATGCATCAGTCAAGAAGCTGACCGTAAATACGTTGTTTGAGCGATACATGGCAACAAAGAATATCAAGGAAAGAACGAAAAAGAATTATATCCGTATGTGGGATTACCGGATACGAAATACTTTGGGAAACATTCGTGTTGTGGATTTTAAGACATCTCACGTAAGGACATTCTTTTCCGCATTGTCAGATGAAGGACTGGCACACAGTACGATCAAAGGTCTTTATGGTTTATTGAATCCCAGTTTTGAACTGGCAGTGGAAGACGGGATTATCCGTAAGAATCCGGTAACTGGAACACTTGGAGATTATGGGGCTCCGGCAAAGGAGAAAGAAGCACTGACACTGGAACAGCAGGAAAAACTTCTGAAGTTTGTTGAACAGAGTAATGTGTATAAGCCTCATCTTCCAATGATGCAGGTTATGTTTGGGGCTTGCCTGAGAGTGAGTGAAACCATCGGCTTAACCTGGTCAGATGTGGATATGAAGAACCGGGAGATCCATGTAGGTGGACAGCTTGTGTATTATGAAGGTGATGAAGGATATTGTTTCCATGATTCAGAAACCAAAACGGATGCAGGAATCAGAGATATTCCTATGACACAGATGGTATATGACGCGTTCCGTAAACAGAGAGAGCTGAACCTGATGCTTGGTTTACAGAGTAATGTGGAGATCGGTGGACGTAGTGGATTCATCTTCAATACAAAGCATGGACGTCCGATCATGCCGGCGGGAGTGAACAGCTTTCTGAAAAATATTGTCAATGCCTATAATAAGAAAGAAACCAAACTGGCAGAAGAAGAGAAGCGAGAGCCGGAGCTGATGCCTCCTATTTCATCGCATACCCTTCGTCATACGGGATGTACCAGATTGGGTGAAAACAACGTCAATCCAAAGGTCATGCAATATGTGATGGGACATTCAGATGCACAGATTACAATGAATGTCTACAATCATATTGCAGAGAAGTCTCACGTGGAAAACGAGATGTCTAAAATGAATCTGCCGGAAACCATACCTGCTGTGGTATAAACCAGAAGTCGTTGTCGTAAAATGTGGTAAGAAAATCAGACGAATATATTTTTTCAAGAATTTGTCGTAAAAATGTGGTCAAATCAAGAAAATCGAGTGCGAAAGCAAGTGAAAAATCCCTGTGAAGCCCGTAAAATCAAGGCTTCACAAATTCTTCACAAAATAATTAGCACTCACCTCTTGACAGTGCTAATAATAAATGGTATTGTTATATTTGTAGTAGAACAACAAACTCTAAACCGACAAAGGAGGTCTTTCTATGAATATAAATAAATTTACCCAGAATTCTATTCAGGCAGTCCAGAACTGCGAAAAAATTGCGTACGATTACGGCAATCAGGAGATTGCGCAGGAGCACCTGCTTTATGCGCTGGTAACGCAGAATGACAGTTTGATATTAAAATTACTTGAAAAAATGAATATACAGGGCGCCCTCTTTATAAATCGTGTGGAGGAAGCCTTGGCTAAACGTCCGAAGGTACAGGGCGGCCAGGTTTTTGTAGGGCAGGATCTGAATAACGTCCTGATCCATGCCGAGGATGAGGCGAAGCAGATGGGCGACGAGTACGTGTCCGTGGAGCATCTCTTCCTGGCTCTGTTAAAGTATGCCAGCAGGGAACTGAAAACACTGTACAAGGAGTTCGGCATCAACCGGAACAACTTTTTACAGGCGCTGTCCACCGTGCGGGGGAACCAGAAGGTGACCAGCGACAATCCGGAGGCGACCTACGATACGTTGAATAAGTACGGCCAGGATCTGGTAGAGCGTGCCAGGGACCAGAAGCTGGATCCGGTCATCGGCCGCGACGAGGAGATCCGTAATGTAGTCCGGATACTTTCACGTAAGACGAAGAATAATCCGGTTCTCATCGGCGAGCCCGGCGTTGGTAAGACGGCTGTAGTAGAGGGGCTGGCGCAGCGTATCGTCAGGGGTGACGTACCGGAAGGACTGAAGAATAAGACCATCTTCTCTCTGGACATGGGCGCCCTGGTTGCAGGGGCAAAATACAGAGGAGAATTCGAAGAGCGTCTGAAAGCGGTTCTGGAGGAAGTGAAGAACAGCGACGGACAGATTATTCTCTTTATCGATGAGCTGCACACAATTGTAGGCGCAGGCAAAACCGACGGCGCAATGGATGCAGGCAACATGCTGAAGCCAATGCTGGCACGAGGGGAACTGCACTGTATCGGTGCCACCACTCTGGATGAATACCGCCAGTATATTGAAAAAGATGCTGCGCTGGAACGCCGTTTCCAGCCGGTTATGGTAGAAGAGCCAACGGTGGAGGATGCAATCTCCATTTTGAGGGGCTTAAAGGAACGGTATGAAGTCTTCCACGGCGTAAAGATTACAGACAGCGCCCTAGTAGCGGCTGCGATGCTGTCTAACCGCTATATCTCCGACAGGTTCCTGCCCGACAAGGCGATTGACCTGGTGGATGAAGCATGCGCGCTGATCAAGACGGAGCTCGATTCCATGCCCACAGAGCTGGACGAACTGCGCCGCCGGATCATGCAGCTGGAGATCGAGGAAGAGGCGTTGAAGAAAGAGGAGGACCGTCTGAGCAAAGAACGTCTGGAACATCTGCAGGAAGAGCTGGCCGGTTTGAACGAGGAGTATGCGGGCAAGAAGGCGCAGTGGGATAATGAGAAGGCCTCCGTAGAAAGAGTCCAGAAGATCCGCGAAGAGATCGAGCAGGTGAACAAGGATATCCAGAAGGCACAGCGGGAGTATGACCTGAACCGGGCAGCGGAACTGCAGTACGGGCGGCTGCCGCAGCTGCAGAAACAGCTGGAAGAAGAGGAAGATAAGGTCAGGGAGAAAGAGCTGTCGTTGGTACACGAGGCCGTCACTGACGAAGAGATCGCTAAGATCATTTCCAGATGGACGGGAATCCCGGTAGCCAAGCTGAATGAGAGCGAGAGAAGCAAGACGCTCCATCTGGGCGATGAGCTGCATAGGCGCGTCATCGGACAGGATGAGGGCGTGGAACTGGTGACAGAGGCAATTATCCGCTCCAAAGCGGGTATTAAGGATCCGTCAAAACCGATTGGCTCCTTCCTGTTCCTTGGGCCTACCGGAGTTGGCAAGACGGAGCTTGCCAAGGCGCTGGCGGAGAGCCTGTTTGATGATGAGAACAACATGGTGCGTATCGATATGAGCGAGTATATGGAGAAGTTTTCCGTATCCAGGCTGATCGGGGCGCCTCCGGGATATGTAGGATATGACGAGGGCGGCCAGCTGACGGAAGCTGTCAGAAGGAAACCATATTCCGTTGTCTTATTTGATGAGATTGAGAAAGCCCACCCGGATGTGTTCAATGTGCTTCTGCAGGTGCTGGACGATGGGCGTATCACGGATTCCCAGGGGCGGACCGTGGACTTTAAGAATACGATTCTGATTATGACCTCCAACCTGGGAGCCAATTATCTGCTGGAGGGAATCGGGGAAGACGGAACCATAGACGCGGCGAGCCAGGAGATGGTAATGAACGAACTGCGCGCACGGTTCAGACCGGAATTTTTGAACCGTTTGGATGAAATCATTATGTTTAAGCCATTGACGAAAAACAATATTTATGCCATCATTGACTTATTAACAGCAGATGTCAACAAGAGGCTTGCCGATAAAGAACTTTCAATCGAAGTGACAGATGAGGCCAGAAATTACATCGTTGAGGGCGGATATGACCCGATGTACGGTGCAAGGCCGCTGAAGAGATATCTGCAGAAGAATGTAGAGACACTGGCGGCAAAATTGATCCTGGCGGGAAATGTAGGAAGAGGAGATGCTATCTTAATCGATGTTGCCGGCGGAAAATTAGAAGCACGTGTGAAAGGACAGCTGGTTTCATGACACCCATCATTTTCCATATCGATGTCAATTCCGCATATCTGAGCTGGACGGCGGTAGAACAACTGAAACATGGTGCAAAGCAGGACATGAGGCTTGTGCCGGCCATTATAGGCGGTGACCAGAAGGCGCGCCGGGGTGTGGTGCTGGCCAAGTCCATTCCTGCAAAAAAATGCGGCATTCGCACGGGGGAACCTGTTGCGAATGCCTTTCGTAAGTGTCCGAATCTGGTGATGGCGCCGCCTGATCATAAGATGTACAGGGAAAAAAGTGCACGGCTGATGGAGTACCTGAAGGCATTTACAACCGAGATCGAGCAGGTCAGTGTGGATGAGTGCTATGTGGATTTTACGGGGATTGCATGGAAATATCCGTCTCCCATAGATGCGGCACTGGTGATCAAGGACGGGATAAAAGAAAAGTTCGGGTTTACCGTCAACATTGGGATTTCCTCAA
This sequence comes from Clostridiales bacterium VE202-21, assembly GCA_000509105.1. Lineage (GTDB taxonomy): Bacteria > Bacillota > Clostridia > Lachnospirales > Lachnospiraceae > Faecalicatena > Faecalicatena contorta. The sequence goes on from BAIF02000039.1 coordinate 18,168, forward strand.
ATAAACTGCTTGCGAAGATGGCATCCGATTTTGAGAAGCCGGACAAGGTGCACACCCTGTTTCCCGAAGAAATCCGGATAAAAATGTGGCCGCTGCCCATCGGGGAACTTTATATGGCGGGGCGTTCCAGCGTGGAGACACTGAAAAAGCTGGAGATATACACCATTGGGGACCTGGCGCAGGCAGATCCGGAATTGATCAGCCTCCATATGAAAAGCCACGGGCGGATGCTGTGGGAGTTTGCCAATGGAATTGATGATTCCCGTGTACAGTCGGAGCAGGCGGAGGCAAAGGGGATCGGTAATTCCACAACGCTGCCGGAGAATGCCGAGACAGCGGAGGAAGCGAAGGCAGTTCTGCACGAACTGGCGCAAAGTGTGGGGAGGCGCCTTAGAAAAGCCGGCCAGAAGGCCAATATGGTCAGTATGGAGATCAAATACCATGACTTTCAGCGTATTTCCCATCAGATGCAGCTGGACAAGCCTTCCCATGAAGACGAAGTACTGTATGAGGCTGCCTGCAGGCTGTTTGACGAGACGTGGGATGGAGAACCGATCCGTCTTCTCGGAATTCGAACGGCAAAGCTTGTCGTTGCGTCCGAACCGGTGCAGCTTTCCATCTTTGATATTGAGATGCCGAAGCCTCCGGATGAAAAGCACCGAAAGCTGAATCAGGCGATGGAGGAGATACGGGCGAAATACGGAAAAGATGCGGTGGTAAAGGCGAGCCTGATGAAAAAGGGCGGCGTACAGAAAAAAGGAACACGAAAAGACGGAAACAGCGCCGGAGACGGGGAGAACGGCGGCAGGAAGAAAGATACAGGAAGTAAAATATGAAGAACAAGAACTACAACATGGAACTGATCAGAACCGTCTCATTTGTGATGGTTATTATCATACACGTTACCAATTATTTTTGCAGGGCATACACGGAAATAGGCAGGGGAGAATATCTGTTTTCCCTGCTGCTGGATACTGCGTCCAGGGTCAGTGTGCCCTGCTTTTTCATGCTCAGCGGAGCCCTGCTGCTGGGACGGTCGGAAAGTCTGCGTAAGAACGGGAAACGTCTGCTGCGTTTTTTTATCGTACTGGTATTTTGGAGCATTGTTTATTATTTCTTTAATATATATTATATGGAGACGCCTTATGATCTGCGGGATCTGCTTTATATTCCCACGGAGCCGCATCTGTGGTACCTGTATGCGATGATTCCCATTTACCTGGTGCTGCCCTTTTTCCAGATCATGTGCAGGGGGATGAATGCCAGGATGGATAAAGCGTTTTTGCTGATGGGCAGCCTCGCGGCAGTATTTATGTACTTTTCTTCACTTCTGCATGAGGAGCCGTATTATGATCTGCCGATCATCGGGGACAGGGTGTATGCGTTTTATTTTTTTCTTGGATATCTTATCCATAAATACCGGGAAAAACTAAAGGGCAGGGAACCGCTGCTCCTCGGGGTATTTCTGGGAAGTACGGCATTGAATCTGGCGCTGACCGCCTGGAAGTCGTCCGCTCAAGGGGAGCACTTTGAGCGGTTTCTGGAATATGGATGCCCGCTGGTGATCACGGCGGGAGGCGCTTTTTTTGCTTTTATGATCCTGCTTGGCGGCGGAAATATCAGGTTGAAGGAGAGGACAAAAAGGGCGGTGGATACCTGGTGCGCAAGCTCTTTTGGAATCTATCTGATCCATATACTATTTCTGGATACTTATAAAAAATATGTGGATCCGGGGCAGATCAGCGCATGGACTGCCGTGCCCGGACTGACAGCAGGCATATTGATCCTTTCCTTTGTTTGCATACACTTCATACGAAAATTGCCGTTTGGCAAGTATATTTCATAAAGAATTCACAGGAGAATTTTGCAACCGGAGGCTGTTTGTGTTATTCTATGGTAGGTAAGTTTTTTCAGTACATCGTAAAATTACGTCCGGGAAGCGGGCGTCAATTGGACAGACGATGTACCAGTCAGGAGGAGTATACATGAAACTGAATCAGTTATTAGAACGTTTAGAATACGAAGTCGTACAGGGAAGTGATGAGGCAGAGATTACCACATTCATCAATGATTCCAGAAAAGTAGAAGAGGGGTCCGCATTTGTCTGCATCAGCGGAGCCGTTGTGGACGGACACGATTTTATCGGTGAAGTGGCCGGCAAAGGGGCGGCAGCCGTGATTGTGGAACGGGAGGCGGATGCGCCGGAGGGAATGACCGTGATCCGGGTAAGGGATACCCGCTATGCGCTGGCGCTGATGTCGGCCGCTTATTTTGGTTATCCGGCGGATAAGATGAAGATTATCGGAATTACCGGAACAAAGGGGAAGACTACAACAACTTATTTGATCAAGTCCATTTTGGAAAGGGTTGGCCATAAAGTGGGGTTGATCGGAACCATAGAGGCAATTATAGGGGATGAGAAGATCCCGGCCGCGAACACGACTCCGGAATCCTATACGATCCATCAGTACTTTGCAAAAATGGTGGAAGCAGGCTGCGACTGCGTTGTGATGGAGGTGTCTTCCCAGGGCCTGATGCTGCACAGGACCGCTGGGATCGACTTTGAAATCGGAATTTTCACCAATCTGGGCAGAGACCATATTGGGCCCAATGAGCATAAGGATTTTGAGGATTATAAGAGATGCAAAGGGCTTTTGTTCCAGCAGTGCAGGCTGGGTATAGCCAACGTGGACGACGAATATTTTGCAGATGTCTTTTCTAAGGCAACGTGCAGGGTGGAGACCTTTGGGTTTTCCGAAAAAGCGGATCTGCGTGCAGAAGATACGCATCTTGTGTCCAGGCCGGGGTACCTGGGAGTCGCCTATCATGCGGCAGGACTTATGGATTTCGATGTGGAGATCGATATTCCGGGCAAGTTCAGTGTTTACAATTCACTGACTGCCATTGCCGTGTGCAGGCATTTCCAGGTGCCCGGGGAACAGATTCAAAAGGCTCTGAAGGAGGCCAATGTAAAGGGGCGCATTGAGATGATCCCGGTGTCGGATGAGTTTACGCTGATGATCGACTATGCCCACAACGCCATGAGCCTGGAAAGCCTTCTTACAACGCTGAAGGAATATGAGCCGGCGCGGCTTGTCTGCCTGTTTGGCTGCGGAGGCAACCGTTCCAGGGATCGCCGTTATGAGATGGGGGAAGTGTCCGGAAGGCTGGCGGATCTCTCCATTATCACTTCCGACAATCCGAGATTTGAGGAACCCCAGGCGATTATAGATGATATTAAAACGGGGATACAAAGGACTGACGGGAAATATGTGGAGATCTGTGACAGAAAAGAGGCAATCAAATATGCGATTGAGCATGGACAGCGCGGCGATGTGATTGTGCTGGCCGGGAAGGGCCATGAGGATTATCAGGAAATCAAAGGTGTAAAGTATCCCATGGATGAGCGTGTGCTGATCCGGGAAATTCTGGAAGAATTAAAGTAGGTGAATACATTTCATGTATGCGAATATTATCGTAGACATTACACATGAAAAACTGGATAAGATATTTCAATACAGAGTCCCCTCCCGTCTGGAAGGGGAACTTTCTGTTGGGATGGAAGTACGGGTGCCGTTTGGCCGGGGGAACCGGGAGACGAAGGGGTACGTCATCGGCCTGACAACGCGCTGTAATTATGAGGAATCCAAAGTAAAAGAGCTTCTGGATATCTCCAGGAGCGGCGTGGCAATAGAAGGAAAGCTTGTGGCACTGGCGGCTTGGATGAAGGAGCAGTACGGAGGAACTATGATCCAGTCCTTAAAGACCGTGCTGCCCATCAAGCAGAAGGAAAATGCCAGGGTGAAAAAGCGGGTCCGCCTTCTGTTGGACGAGGAGGACGGCAGGAAGAAGCTTGAGCACTATCTCGAAAAGAATCAGCGGGCAAGGGCAAGGCTGATGGCCGCCCTTCTGGATGACCATGTGCTGGACTATGAACTGGTGTCCCGGAAACTGAATATCACCCTTGCTGTTGTACGGGCGTTGGAGGAACAGGGAGTTCTTGCACTGGAGACAGAGCAGGTATACCGCAATCCGGTGAAAGGGAAAAGAGAAGCGTGCAGCATCACTTTTACCGAAGAACAGCGGCATGCGGTGGATGTATTCTGGAAAGACTATGAACAGGAGAATTACGGCACATACCTGCTATATGGGGTGACAGGCAGCGGAAAGACGGAAGTGTATATCGAAATGATACGCAGGGCGGCGGCCCGCGGGAAACAGGCCATCGTGCTGATCCCGGAGATTGCGCTGACCTATCAGACGGTGATGCGGTTTTACCGGAGTTTTGGAGACCGGGTGTCGATCATGAATTCCAGACTCTCGGCGGGAGAGCGCTATGACCAGATGATGCGGGCAAAAGAAGGCGGCATCGATGTGATGATCGGTCCCCGCTCCGCACTATTTACCCCGTTTCCAAACCTGGGGCTGATCGTGATAGACGAAGAGCATGAGACTACGTATAAAAGCGAGCAGGTGCCCCGGTATCATGCGAGGGAGACTGCGATAGAGAGGGCGGCAATGGAGGGAGCCAGTGTGGTCCTGGGATCGGCAACCCCGTCCCTGGAGGCGATGTACCGTGCAAAATGCGGGGAGTTCTGCCTGCTGGAGATGCCGAACCGATCCGGGATGCAGGATATGGCGGAGGTCTCCACCGTGGATCTGCGGGAAGAGATCAAAGAGGGCAACCGGTCGATTCTGAGCAGAAAACTGCAGGATATGATCGCGGATCGCCTGGAGAAGAGAGAGCAGATCATGCTGTTTTTGAACCGCCGGGGATATGCAGGATTTGTCTCGTGCAGGGAATGCGGACATGTAATCAAATGCCCTCACTGCGATGTGTCTCTTTCGTCCCACCGCAACGGGAAGCTGGTTTGCCACTATTGTGGGTACGAGGAACGCAAAGCGCCTGTCTGCCCTGAATGCGGCTCCCGCCATATCGGGGAATTCCGGGCAGGGACACAGCAGATCGAGGAGCTGGTGAAAACCCAGTTTCCGGAGGCGAGAGTGCTGCGGATGGATATGGATACTACGCGGCAGAAGGACGGGCATGAAAAGATTCTGGCGGCATTTGCCAATGAAGAGGCCGATATTCTTGTGGGAACCCAGATGATCGTAAAGGGGCATGATTTTCCGAATGTGACGCTGGTCGGTGTGCTGGCTGCGGATATGTCCCTGTATGCGGATGATTACCGGGCGGGGGAGAGGACCTTCCAGCTTCTGACCCAGGCTGTGGGAAGGGCTGGCCGCGGAAAGAAAAAAGGCGAGGCCGTGATTCAGACCTACAGCCCGGAACACTATGGAATTGTGACAGCGGCGGCACAGGATTACGAGGCGTTTTATGCGGAGGAGATCCGCTACCGGGAGCTGATGGGATATCCGCCCGCGGAGAACCTGCTGGCAGTGCTGGTGAGCTGTGGGGATGAACCTCTTCTGGAAAAGGGATGCGGATATCTCAAGGAGTATGCGCTGCGCATTAAAAAAGGCGGGAGCATGGAGATCATCGGTCCGGCGAGCCCGGGGATTGGAAAAATCAACGATGTGTATCGTAAAGTGCTCTATCTCAAATCAGAAAGATATGATACACTGGTAAAGATGAAAAACTATCTGGAACAATACATTGAGGTGAATCCGGGATTTCAGAAGATGAGGATCCAGTTCGATTTTAATCCGATGAATGTATTTTGAGTTTTAGAGGTTCAAAGAATAGAGAAAAGAAAAAAGAAGAAGAATAGAAACAGGGAGGATATTATGGCAATCAGAGATGTAAGAGTGATTGGGGATGAAATTTTAACAAAGAAATGCAAAGAAGTAACAAAAATGACTCTGCGTACAAAAATGCTTATCGGAGATATGTTTGATACGATGTATGAAAAGAATGGAGTGGGACTTGCTGCCTCCCAGGTTGGAGTTCTTAAGAATATTGTAACCATCGATGTAGGGGAAGGCCCGATCGTGTTGATCAATCCGGAGATACTGGAGACTTCCGGCGAGCAGACCGGTGAAGAGGGATGCCTGAGTGTTCCCGGAAAATGGGGGATTGTGACCAGGCCGGATTATGTGAAAGTACGGGCTTTGAATGAAGATATGGAAGAGTTTGAGATGGAGGGCGAGGGCCTTCTGGCGAGGGCTTTCTGCCATGAAATCGCGCATTTGTCAGGGGAATTGTATGTAGATAAAGTAGAAGACGGACTTCATGATGTGACATATGAGGAGGAAGAAGAGTAAGATGAGAGTGATATTTATGGGGACTCCTGATTTTGCTGTTGGTACTCTGGAGTCGCTTGTCCAGGCAGGACATGATGTCTGCCTGGCTGTGACCCAGCCTGACAAGCCAAGGGGCAGAGGCAAAGAAATGCAGTTTACGCCGGTAAAAGAAGCGGCAGAAAAGCATGGGATACCGGTATATCAGCCGGCAAAGGTCCGGCAGCCGGAATGTGTGGCAGCGCTGCGGGGATACAAGGCGGATGTCATTGTGGTTGTGGCTTTTGGACAGATCCTTCCGAAGGAGATACTGGACATGACTCCGTACGGCTGTATTAATGTTCATGCGTCGCTGCTCCCGAAATACAGAGGTGCGGCGCCGATCCAGTGGTCCATTCTCTGCGGGGAAGAGGTGACGGGCGTCACGACGATGCAGATGGATGAAGGGCTGGATACGGGGGACATGATCCTGAAAACAGAGGTGCCGATTACGGAGGAGGAAACAGGGGAAAGCCTGCACGACAAACTGGCTGCGGCCGGTGCAGCGCTCTGCGTGGAGACACTGGAGGCGCTGGAGGACGGTACCGCAGTTTTCAAGCATCAGGGTGAGAGTCCGACTCCTTATGCAAAGATGCTGGATAAGAAGATGGGAAATATTGACTGGGGCCAGCCGGCCGTCCGGATCGAGAGACTGGTACGGGGGCTGAATTCCTGGCCAAGCGCCTATACGCACTGGGGAGAAAAAGTGCTGAAGATCTGGAAGGCGAAAGCGGAACCGCAGAAAGAGAAGGGCGGCGCTGCTTCACCCGGAACAGTTTTGGAAGTGGGAAAAGACTCTTTCACAGTGCAGACGGGCGGGGGAATTCTGCGGATCAGCGAGCTGCAGATTCCTGGTAAAAAACGAATGGAGGCAAGTGCATTTCTGAGGGGTTATACACTGGAAACCGGCACCGTATTTAACTGCGGTTCAGAATGACCGAACCCATTTTGGCGGATGCCGCATTCGAATTGGAGGGAGTAACATGTATTTTTTTGGCTATGATCCAACTTATATATTAGTGATTATCGGGGCTGTCATCTGTATTCTGGCATCCAGCCGGGTGAACCGGGTATTCAATAAATATGCCCAGGTACGCAGTCATTCAGGGATGACAGGAAGAGAAGCGGCGGAGAAAATCTTAAGGGCAAATGGAATAAACGATGTGACCGTGCAGCATGTATCGGGGAACCTGACAGACCATTATGACCCGCGCAATAAGGTGCTGAGACTGTCGGATGCGACGTATCAGTCGGCTTCGGTAGCCGCCATAGGCGTAGCCGCACATGAATGCGGCCATGCGGTACAGCATAACGTTGGTTATGCACCGCTGAAGATTCGGGGAGCGCTGGTGCCGGTCGCTAATTTCGGCTCCATGGCGGCGTGGCCGCTGATTATCATCGGCCTGTTTATCAGCGGCCAGACATCGCTGATTCTGATCAATCTGGGGATTCTGCTGTTCTCTGCGGCAGTACTGTTTCAGCTTGTCACGCTGCCCGTAGAGTTTAATGCATCCAGAAGAGCGGTGAAGGTTCTGGAGAATACCGGAATGCTTTATCCGGAAGAAGTAAGCGCGACAAAAGAAGTGCTGGGGGCAGCGGCCCTGACGTATGTAGCCAGCGCCGCATCCATGATCCTGCAGCTTCTCAGGCTGCTTTTGATCAGTGGGCGCAGGCGTGACTAACAGGTTACTGTTTACAGGCTTGCCTTTAAACAATAACCACTGACAGGAGGAAATGAGATGGCAAAGCCGTTGAGTGACAGAGAGATTGTGCTGGGTCTTTTGATGGATATTACGGAGCATGATGTGTACAGCCATATTGCTCTGGGAAATGTGCTGAGTAAATATCAGTATCTGGATAAGCAGGAACGTGCATTTATAACGAGGGTGACGGAGGGGACTCTGGAGCACCTGATCGAACTGGACTATATTCTCAACCAGTTCTCAAAAGTAGAGGTGAAAAAGATGAAGCCGGTTATCCGCAATATACTGCGGAGTGCAGTATACCAGCTGAAATACATGGACAGTGTTCCGGATTCTGCTGTGTGCAATGAAGCGGTTAAGCTGGCGGTGAAAAAGGGCTTTGCTCCGCTTAAGGGCTTTGTAAACGGAGTGCTTCGCAGTGCTGCACGTGGGATCGACGCGGTCGAATATCCGAGCGGCCCCGTGGAAGCTCTGTCTATACGGTACTCTATGCCGGAGTGGATCCTAAAGAAGTGGCTGGAGGAATATGACAGGGAGACTGTGGAGATGATGCTTGCAGATTTCCAGAAGGAGAAGCCGTTGACAATCCGCTGTAATACCAGCCGGTGTCAGCCGGCGGAACTGGAGGCCAGGCTGGAAAAAGAAGGGGTGCAGGCAGTGGGCCATCCGTACCTGTCTTATGCCTGCCGCATTACCGGATATGACTATCTGGGCGATCTGGAAAGTTTCCGGGAGGGACTGTTTGCGGTACAGGATGTCAGCTCCATGCTGGTCGGTGAGATTGCAGATCCAAAGCCGGGCGATTATATTATAGATGTTTGTGCCGCTCCGGGCGGCAAGTCCATTCATCTTGCGGACCGTCTGGCAGGAACCGGGCATGTGGAGGCACGGGATCTGACGGAATATAAGACAGCACTGATCCGGGAGAACATAGACAGGATGGGGATGGAGAATATCTCTGCGGTGCAGATGGATGCTTCTGTGCAGGACGCCTCATCTGTGTCTAAGGCTGATATTGTGATCGCGGATCTGCCCTGCTCCGGTCTTGGCGTGCTGGGGAAAAAGACGGATTTAAAATACAGGGTTACTGAAAAACAGCTGGAGGAACTGGTGCGGCTCCAACGCAGTATACTGGACGTAGTGTGCAGCTATGTAAAGCCGGGAGGGGTACTCATTTACAGCACATGTACGATTAACCGGACGGAAAACCAGGAGAATGTAAAATGGTTTTTGGCGGATCATCCGGATTTTGCCCCGGAGCAGATGAAAGAGAGCCTCTGCGCGGAACTTCAGAGCGCTGTGGGGGAGGACGGCTGTCTGCAGCTTCTGCCGGGAGTGCACGACAGCGATGGATTTTTTATTGCCAGATTGAGAAAGAAAGGTTCAGCGTAAATAATGAAGAAGGATATCCGTGCATATACATACGAAGAATTGCAGGAGGAAATGACTGCTCTTGGGGAAAAGAAGTTTCGGGCAAAGCAGTTGTATGAATGGCTCCATGTCAAGCTGGCCGGCAGTTTTGACGAGATGACGAACCTCTCGAGAGAACTCCGGGAAAGGTTGAATGAAACATATATGATTCTTCCTGTTGAGTTGCTCGAACGCCAGGAATCGAGTCTGGATGGGACGAACAAATTTCTTTTTATGCTTCATGACCAAAATGTGGTGGAAAGCGTATTCATGAGATACAAGCACGGGAACTCTGTCTGTATCTCTTCCCAGGTGGGATGCCGTATGGGCTGCAGGTTCTGTGCTTCTACGATCGGTGGTTTGGTAAGAAATCTTTCGGCATCGGAGATGCTGGGGCAGGTCTACGCGATACAGAGAATCACCGGGGAGAGGGTGTCCAATGTGGTCATCATGGGCACCGGTGAACCGCTGGACAATTATGAAAATTTTCTTCGGTTTATCAGGCTTCTGACCGATGAACACGGACTCCATATCAGCCAGAGGAATGTGACGGTTTCCACATGCGGGATTGTACCCAAGATGCGGGAGCTTGCAGAAGAAGATCTGCAGATCACGCTGGCTCTTTCCCTGCATGGAACGACACAGGAGAAGAGAAAAGAACTTATGCCGGTTGCAAACAAATATGGATTGCAGGATGTACTGCATGCATGCGATGAATATTTTGAAAAAACAGGCAGAAGGATTACCTTTGAGTACAGCCTGGTGCACGGCGTGAACGATACGGATGAAGATGCTGCAGAACTGGTCCGGATCTTAAAGCCGAGAAACTGCCATCTGAATCTGATCCCAGTGAACCCGGTCAAGGAACGCTCATTTGTGAGGCCAAGCAGGAAAAATGCCCTGAATTTCAAAAATAAACTTGAAAAAAGTGGAATAAATGTTACTATAAGAAGGGAAATGGGTGCAGATATCGATGGCGCCTGCGGGCAGCTCAGACGACGTTATGTGCAGACAAACAAAGAATAAAGGAGATATGCTATGAAGACATTTTCCATTACCGACGTTGGTATGGTACGACAAGTGAATCAAGATTATGTCTATACGACAGATAATCCGTTAGGACCTCTCCCCAACCTGTTTGTAGTTGCCGACGGCATGGGCGGACACCAGGCCGGCGATTATGCTTCAAAATATACGGTGGAAGTTCTGCAGAGAGAGCTGAAGCAGAGCGACCAGGAAGACATTGAAAAGGCGCTTGTCTCCGCGATTAAGACCGCGAACCGGGAGATCATAAAAAAGGCCTCCCAGGACTCCCATCTGAAGGGGATGGGAACCACGGTGGTCGTTGCAACGATCGTGAATCAGATGATGTATTTTGCGAATGTGGGGGACAGCAGGCTTTATCTGATCAATCAGGGTATTATTCAGCTGACCAAAGACCACTCACTGGTCGAGGAGATGGTACGTCTCGGCGGTATCAAGCCGGAGGAGGCGAAGCACCATCCGGATAAGAATATCATTACAAGGGCCATTGGGGCCAAGGACAGCGTAGAGGTAGACTTTTATGAGCACCGTCTGAAAAAGGGAGACATCATTTTGATGTGTACAGACGGACTCAGCAATATGGTGGAAGATGAAGAATTGTTCCACATCGTACAGGGGGGCAGAGACATTGTGGAATCGGCAGAGTCTCTGGTAGAAACAGCAAAAGAAAACGGCGGTACGGACAATATAGGGATTGTTCTGGTAGATCCGTTTGCGGATGAGGTGAGTATATGTTAAAAGAAGGAGTATTTTTAGGGAAACGTTATGAAATATTGAGCCGTATTGGTTCAGGTGGAATGGCGGATGTTTATAAGGGGAAAGACCATAAGCTGAATCGCTATGTGGCAATTAAGGTTTTAAAGAGTGATTTTCGCACAGATGAGATTTTTATCCAGAAGTTTTTAAGCGAGGCGCAGGCGGCAGCAGGCCTGATGCATCCCAATGTGGTAAATGTCTACGATGTGGGGCAGGACCGCGGCCTGTACTACATGGTCATGGAACTGGTCGAGGGAATCACATTAAAGGAATATATTGAAAAAAAGGGAAGACTCACTGCAAAAGAGACGATCAGCATTTCTATACAAATGGTGACAGGTATTCAGGCTGCCCATAATCAGCATATTGTCCATCGGGATATCAAACCTCAGAACATCATTATTTCCAAAGAAGGAAAAGTTAAAGTGACGGATTTTGGGATTGCGCGGGCCACTACGGCTACCAATACCATAAGTACCAATGTTATGGGATCCGTACATTACACCTCGCCTGAGCAGGCAAGAGGCGGTATTGTAGATGAAAAAAGCGATATTTATTCGGCCGGCATCACCATGTATGAGATGATCACCGGCCATGTGCCGTTTGACGGGGATTCCACCGTATCCGTTGCGATTAAGCATCTGCAGGAGGAGATCGTATCGCCTGCGGAGGAAGTGCCGGATATTCCGTACAGCCTGGAATGTATTATCATGAAGTGTACGCAGAAGAATCCGGAACGTAGATATCTGAACTGCCAGGCGCTGATTCTGGACCTGAAGCGGTCTCTTGTCAGCCCGGAAGGGAATTTCGTCAATATGTCTCCTTACGCATCCGGATCAGACACTACGGTTGTGATGTCCACGGAGGAGATGGAACGGATACAGGACCGTGATTACGGCGAGGACGATGATTATGATGACGACTATGACGGTTATGATGATGACGATTACGACGATGATGATTACGATTATGATAGTGATGAGTATGACAGCGATGATGAGGAGGACTATAGGAGGGACAGCAGGAAGAAGAATGATGTAGATCCGAATACGCGGAAGATCATGAAGATATTGATGATCGTGGCGGCGGTCATTATCGCGTTTATCCTGCTTTTTATGATCGGAAAGGCGGCTGGGCTCTTTAAGGGCGGTACGGGTCTCAAGACGACGCAGACGGAGAGCAAGGTGACGGTGCCCGATCTGGTTGGTATGACGGAAGAGGAGGCGAAGGAAGCCCTCTCCAAAAAGAATCTGGGCTATCACGTATCCGGGCGGGAGACATCCGATAAGTACGATAGTGGTGTGATTATCCGGCAGGAGACAGATGCCAAGACAAAAGTAGATAAGAATACACAGATTAATGTGGTGGTCAGCAGCGGCAAAGAAGAAAAGACCGTTATGGTTCCGAATGTTGTAGGAATGAGTGAAGACGAGGCACAGAGGATGCTGGACGACGCCAAACTGGTGGTGGATTCCACAGCGGTTTATGATAGCAGTGTAGAGGAAGGGAAGGTTATATCTACGGATCCGGCTTCCGGTGTCGAAGTAAAAGAAGGTACCAAGGTTACAATGACTGTCAGCATGGGCGCTGAGAAGGCGACGGTTCCGAATCTGGTTGACCTAAGCCAGGAAGATGCAGAGGCGGCACTGGCTGCTGTGGGGCTTGTGGGAAGTGCTTCTGAGGAGTATAGTGATAAGTATGACGCGGGAATTGTCATGTCGCAGAAGACGAAGGCTGATAAGAAAGTGGATGCGGGGACAACGGTTGAGTATGTTGTCAGTAAAGGGCCGAAGGTGGAGATGGTGACGGTTCCAAACTTAAGTAAAATGAATAAAGATCAAGCGATGCAGGCTTTACATGAAGCTGGTCTTGAAGGTAATGCTACTGAAGATTATAGCTTTGTAACCGAAGGTTTAGTTGCATCTCAATCGGTATCTCCGGGTAGTCTGCTTGAAAAGGGAGAGACGGTAGATTTTGTAATCAGCCTAGGGCAAAGTCAGCCGGATGATCCTGAGAATCCAAATAACGGTAACGGAAATGGAACTGGGGACGGAACAAGCGGCAGTGATCAAGAAGGTTATTAGTTTATGCAGGGAAAGATAATAAAGGGAATTGCCGGATTCTACTACGTACACGTAGTAGAATCCGGTATTTATGAGTGTAAAGCAAAAGGTGTATTCAGAAAAGAAAAGGTAAAGCCTCTGGTAGGGGATGACGTCGAGATCGAGATTTTAGACGAGGAGGAGAAGACCGGCAATATTGTCCGGATTCTGCCCAGAAGGAACGAATTGATCCGCCCTGCTGTGGCGAATGTTGATCAGGCGCTGGTCGTGTTTGCGGTGACAGAGCCAAAGCCTCATTTTAACCTGCTGGACAGGTTCCTTGTCATGATGGAAAGCAAGGAGATTCCGGTAGTGCTTTGTTTTAATAAGAAGGACATAGCCTCACAGCCGGAACTCAAAGAACTGCAGGAGATCTACAGCGCCTGCGGATACCGGGTCATATTCACCAGTGCTTTAAACGAGGAGAATATCGGGACTGTAAAGGAAGTGCTTCTGGGTAAGACGACCGTGATTGCGGGACCATCCGGGGTAGGAAAGTCCTCTCTGATTAATCTGCTCCAAACGGAGATCCGGATGGAGACGGGCAGTATCAGCAAAAAGATTGCAAGAGGAAAGCACACGACCAGACATTCCGAATTAATTACGATAGACGGGAATTCCTATATCATGGATACGCCTGGTTTCAGTTCCCTGTATGTCAATGATTTTGAAAAAGGGGAGCTCAAGTACTATATCAGAGAGTTTGCCCCCTATGAAGGAAAGTGCCGGTTTAACGGATGCGACCACGTGCACGAGCCGGGTTGTGCCGTAAAAGCGGCCGTGGAACATGGAGAGATTCATACCGTCCGGTATGAGGACTATCTGGAAATGTATCAGGAGTTACAGGAGAAGAAGAGGTATTAGCTTATGAAAAATATTTTGGCGCCATCTATTTTGTCAGCAGATTTTAAGGTTTTAGGAGAACAGATACGGATTACATCGGACAATGGTGCAAAGTACCTGCATTTCGATGTTATGGACGGCATGTTCGTTCCCAGTATTTCTTTTGGGATGCCCGTCCTGAAATCAATCCAGGGGGTAAGCCCCCAGGTGATGGATGTGCATCTGATGGTAACAGATCCAGGGCGTTATGTGGATGCTTTCCAGGAGGCGGGAGCAGATATTCTGACAGTTCATCTGGAAGCATGCGAGGATGTGCAGGCTGTGCTGGATAAGATCCACGCATGCGGTATGAAGGCCGGGGTAACGATTAAGCCGGCTACACCAGTGGAGGCGCTTGTGCCGTTTCTGGATCAGGCGGATATGTTTTTGATTATGAGTGTGGAGCCTGGTTTTGGCGGACAGGCATTTATTCCGGAATCATTGGACAAGATCAGAAGCCTGCGTTCTATGCTGAAAGAACGTGGACTGAATACAGACATCGAAGTCGACGGCGGGATTTGCCAAAGCAATGTGAAAGAAGTCCTGGATGCAGGCGCGAATGTAATCGTGGCAGGTTCCGCGGTATTTAAAGGAACAATTGCGGATAATGCGACAGGACTGATGGAGATTTTAAAAGAAAATGAGTAAACGAACAGTAATTGTCAGCGGCGGACTATTGGAGGATGAATTCGCCGTTGATATCTTAAAGGACGAAGAGACTGAGTTTATTATTGGTGTGGACAGGGGACTCCTCTTCCTTTACGAGCATAACATCCTCCCCGACTATATTGTAGGAGATTTCGACAGTGCACCCGTAGAGGTCATTGCGTACTATAAAGAAGAGACAAAGGTTCCGATCCGGGAATTTAATCCTGTGAAGGATGCGTCGGATACAGAGATTGCACTGCGTCTGTGTCTGGATCTGCACAGGCAGAATATTCTGATATTGGGGGCAACCGGCACTAGGCTGGACCATGTGTGGGCGAATGTGCAGACGCTGAAGGTGGCCCTGGATGCGGGGGCTGATGCCAGGATCGTGGACAGGCATAACCAGATACGGCTTCTGAAAGAGGAACTGGTTCTGAAAAAGGAAGAGGCATATGGTCCGTATTTCTCCGTATTTCCCTTGGGCGGTGAAGTGGAGGACTTTAATATAACCGGAGCCAAGTATCCTCTGAGCCATCATATACTGACGCCTTTTGACAGTCTGTGTGTCAGCAATGAAATAGAGGGGGATGAGGTGATAATCTCGTTTCCTTACGGGACGGTTGTCTTGATGGAGACACGGGACTGATGCTGTATGGGTGTGAAGTGAACAGGTATATGTAGAGGTCATGTCTTTACTCATAAAGAAGTCTGTGGCAGGCCGCAGAATAAAGATTAAGATACAGAGAGGATTTAACTTATGAAATTAGGAATTGTTGGATTACCGAATGTTGGGAAAAGCACATTGTTTAACTCATTGACAAAGGCAGGGGCGGAGTCTGCGAATTACCCGTTCTGCACGATTGATCCGAATGTGGGCGTCGTAACAGTGCCGGACAAGCGTCTTGACGTGCTGGGAGAAATGTACCACACAAAAAAGATCGTTCCCGCGGCCATCGAATTTGTAGATATAGCGGGCCTTGTAAAGGGAGCATCCAAGGGGGAAGGCCTGGGAAATCAGTTTCTCGCAAACATTCGCGAGGTTGATGCGATTGTGCATGTGGTGAGATGTTTTGAGGACGGCAACATCGTACATGTGGATGGCAGCATTGATCCGCTGCGTGATATAGAGACGATCAATCTGGAACTGATTTTCTCCGATCTCGAGATCCTGGAGAGAAGAATTGCAAAAACCACAAAGGTTGCAAGAAATGATAAAGCAGCGGCAAAAGAACTCGGCCTTCTGGAGCGGATAAAAGAGCACCTGGAAGAGAATAAAATGGCAAAAAGCTTCAGTACAGACGATGAAGACGAGCAGGGCTGGCTGGAGAGCTATAACCTGCTGACCCGCAAGCCGGTTATCTTTGCGGCAAATGTAACCGAGGACGATCTGGAAGATGACGGAGCCTCCAACGCTGGCGTGCAGGCAGTGCGTGAGTACGCAGAGCGCGAAGAGTGCGAGGTATTCGTGGTCTGTGCCCAGATTGAGCAGGAAATAGCAGAGCTGGATGACGAAGAGAAAAAAATGTTTTTAGAAGATTTAGGATTAGAAGAGTCAGGACTGGAAAAACTGATAAAAGCCAGTTACCATCTTTTGGGCCTGATCAGCTATCTGACGGCCGGTGAGCCGGAGGTCCGTGCATGGACAATCAAGCGCGGCACAAAAGCACCGCAGGCTGCCGGAAAGATCCACACCGATTTTGAGCGCGGATTTATCCGTGCAGAAATCGTAAGCTATGACGACCTGATGGCTTGTGGGACACATGCTGCGGCCAAGGAGAAAGGGCTTGTCAGACTGGAAGGAAAAGAATACGTAGTACAGGACGGAGACATTATTTTGTTTCGGTTTAATGTATAGGGGTCAGACCCCTCTGAACAATCCTACAGGAAGGGAGCATAGGACATGCATTATAATATAAATTTCCCGCATTTGGGAATTCATCTGGAACACGTAGGGAAATCGATTACTGTTTTCGGATTTGAGATTGCTTTTTACGGGATTATCATCGGATGTGCGATTTTAATTGGTTTTTTGATTGCCACATCTGAGGCGAAGCGGACGAGGCAGAATCCGGAGGATTATCTGGATATGGGTATCATCGGCGTTGTCTGCGGCATTGCAGGCGCAAGGCTGTACTATGTTGTATTCTCCTGGGATATGTATAAGGATAATCTTCTCAATATCCTGAACCTCCGTGAAGGCGGGCTGGGGATCTATGGCGGCGTGATTGCGGCGGTGATTACGGTAATTATCTGCGCGAAGGTCAAACGTCTGAACGCGCCCCAGATATTTGATACGGTGGCATTAGCGATTCTGAACGGACAGATGCTTGGACGCTGGGGGAATTTTTTTAACCGGGAGGCGTTTGGAGAATATACAGACAGCCTTTTCGCCATGCAGCTGCCTCTGGACGCGGTGCGGAATAGTGATGTGACGGAGACGATGAGGGCCAATATGCAGGTGGTGGATGGTGTCAGCTATATCCAGGTACATCCCACATTTCTGTATGAGTCGGTCTGGTGCCTGATCTTATTTATTCTGTTGTTTCTTTATAGAAAGCATAAGAAGTACGAAGGGGAATTGTTCCTGCTGTATTTGTTTGGATATGGGCTGGGAAGAGTGTGGATTGAAGGCCTAAGGACAGACCAGCTGTTAATTCCAGGGATTGGGTTCCCGGTTTCACAGCTGCTGGCCGGGCTGATTGTTGTTGTAACCGGCGGTCTTCTGATTTATCTATGGCGGAATCATAAGCGGATGCCTTTTCTGAGGAGCGGGAGGAAATATGAACCGCTGCCGGATAAGCCTGTGGGGAAGAAACGGCCGAAGGCAAAGGACAGGCTGTTTAAATAGGAGTCGCAAAATAAATGAATAGCCGCCAGCCTCCTAAGGGCACATATGCCGTTGCGAATTGCGGACACAGTCCTAAGAAATTCTAAGAAGGAGCCAGCCACGAAAGTGGGGCACGGGATGGCACATCACGAGAAATCCGATGATTTCCCGCGCTGAGCCATCCGCATTTATGATTCGGAATCATAAATGCTCCCCACTTTCGCGGCTGGCTCCTTCTAAGAATTTCTAATGTCTGCTTTAGCAATTCGCAACGGCATATGTGCCCTTAGGAGGCTGACGGCTATCCATATATTTCCCTGCGTAAAAAATTATTACGGGACGAAAGTGTTATGCTATAATTATAAAAAAAACCGGAGGCGGTCATGAAAAAGAAAAGTATCTGGATAAGCGCAGTTATTATCATTTGTCTTTTATTCTGGCTGGTTGTGAATTGCTTTGATTATGGCGCAGAGAAAAGGAAAAAGAGTGTTCAGGTAGCCGTATCGTTCAGCGATACAAAAAATGCAAGGACAACTGCTATATGGCAGGATGTTTTGGAGAATCTGGAAAGGCAGGGCTTTACAGTCGCGTGGAGAGATGCAGAAGCCGATATAGACAAGCAGAAACATGATATACAGGAATTATTAGAATATGAACCGGAATACCTGGCAGTTATGCCTGTGAAAACGATAGGACTCGAAGAAAGCCTGCGCCAGGCAGATCAGGAAAAAGCAAAGATTATCATGCTGGACAGGCTGGCCGACAACTTAGAAGACGTCTCTGTCCTGGCAGAGATCAGAACCGATGCACTGTGGGAAGGGGAAGCCTGTGCGGATCTTCTGGCACGGTTTTTCGACGGCAGAGAAGGAAAGATTCTGGAAGTACGCGGAGAAAATGGTTCGTCCATTAACAGGATGCATAATATCGGATTCAGAAACCAGTTAAGCAAGTACGGCAATCTGGAAATCACGGCAAGCACGGAGGGGAATGGGGACCGGGGAACCGCCAGGAATAATGTCATCAATTTTCTTTTAAACCATCCGGATTCCATCGGCGCTATCTTTGCCAACACGGATGAAGAAGGTATTGGAGCGGTTTATGCCCTGGAAGAGCTGGGGCTTCGGGAACAGATTACGGTAGTCTCTGTGAATGGGATCAAAGATGTGAAAACAGCGATACAGGCAGGTGGATATTATGGCTGTGTCGAGGCATCTCCATATTTGGGGAGAGAACTGGCGGAACTGATCGATAAAGACATGCAGGGGATACAGACTCAGAGCAGCATGGCGGCAAGGGGAGATGTATTTACTGTAAGTAATCTGGATGAAATGCAGGGGTATTAGAAAATGAAGAGAAAATCAATCCGGGACAAGCTGCTGAAGAACTTTGCGCTTTTTTCCCTGATACCGGTCGTACTTTTTTGTATCGTAATGCTGCTTTACATATCTGCAAATGTGCAGGAAAAAAGAAAGGATGAGATAACCACTAATCTGGGGAATCAGGCGGCCCAGCTGGATAAGCTTCTCCAGCAGGCGTATCAGATCGGTCAGACGATAGCGGGGGATGAGGTGGTTAACCGGGAATTGTCGCGGGATTTTTCGGACGCGCAGGAACTTCATGAGAGTGAAATAAAGCTGAACAGTTTATTGCTGGGGACATCCGGGTATTTTGATGAGGCCATCAAGATCTACATTGTTGGGGAAAACGGCGGCGTATATAAGGACAGCCCATACTCACTCCAGGAAAAAGATTATAAATCCCAGGACTGGTATAAGCTGATAAAAGAGATAAAGGAACCAAATTGGTTTGAACTGCACAGCGAATCCTTTTTTGTCAGTACGAATGAAACGGAATTTGTCTCTCTGGCAATCCCGGTAACGGCAGAGAAAACAGGCCGTATGCTGGGCAGTGTGATGGTAGAAGTGGCGGTATCGGATATTCTGCGCAACAGTAAGTATCAGGAGGAACGGGGAGAATTATACTTGTTTTATCCGGACACGCAGATCAGTATCAGGGACGGGCAGGTGAAGCTCTATGACGATGACAGAGTTACGCTGATCTGTGAAAATGGCATAGCAGGCCATGAGGAAGTGGTGGAAGCAATGCCAGAAGTTCTGGAGGCATCCAGGTTTCTGACATATTGGAAAAAAGATTTCCCGGAAAAAGATTTTGGGACCATATCGAAGTTTATTACGGCCTATCAGCAGCTCCACACGAATGACTGGATTATCGCCTATTACATGCCTCAGGCAGCATACTACAGTCTATTGATCACCGTGCTGGCGGTGTCGGTTATCGTAACGATCCTCCTGATTGTGATAAGCGGGTACATATCTTACCGGGTAGCTGGCAGCATTACCAGGCCGATTCTGTCCCTTAAGAAGTCCGTGGAAAAGGTGCAGGAAGGGAATTTTGAAATAGCGGTTACATGCGAATCAGAGGACGAGATCGGGGAGCTGGGGAGCCAGTTTAATGTCATGGTTGTGGAAATACGGAACCTCATGGAGCGCATTCAGAAGGAACACGAGCGGCAGCGCCACTATGAACTGCTTCTGCTCCAGGCACAGATCAATCCCCATTTCTTATATAACACGCTGGATTCCCTTATGTGGCTGATCCGCATGAACGAACAGAAGGATGCAGAGAACATGCTGGAGGCCCTGACCCGTTTCTTTAAAACAGGGTTAAACAATGGGAGAGAAGAAGTGTCCTTAAAGTATGAAATTTCGAATGTAGAAAGCTATCTGACGATTCAGCTTATGAGATATAAGAAGAAGCTTTCATTTTCCATATATCTGGAAGATGATATCAGAAATTTTGTCCTCCCGAAGCTGATTCTCCAGCCCCTGGTAGAAAACTCGATTTACCATGGAATCAAGGGAAAAGAGGACGGAGGAAAGATCCGGATTGACTGCAGGAGAGAAAATGGGAGGATCGTTCTTATGGTGGAAGACAGCGGGCTCGGAATGCCAAAGGAACGCTGCCGGAAAATCCAGAGACAGCTCTCGGAAGGGGTTGTGGAGGAATCTGAGAGCTACGGGCTTACCAATGTGAACGAGCGGCTGAAGCTTTTCTACGGAGCTGCGTGCAGGATGAAGGTTGAGAGCGAAGAAGGGGCAGGGACGAGAGTTCTGATCGAGATAAGAGAGGAGCGTATGCATGTATAGATTGGTGATAGCAGACGATGATGAAATACAGCTGAAAGGAATGTGCTGTGCGTTTCCATGGGAAGAGCTGGGGATTGAGGTGGCAGCCGGGGTCGAGGATGGGGATCAGGCGCTGGAAGCTGCGATTGAAAAGCAGGCGGATATCCTTCTGACAGATATTAAGATGTCAAATATGGACGGGCTGCGCCTGACGGAACAGATCAAAAAGCAGTGTCCGGAGATCCAGGTGGTCATCATGAGTGCTTATGATGAGTTTCAATTTGCACAGAAGGCGCTGCGGCTGGGGGTGGACGATTATCTCCTGAAGCCGATTGACCTGGGCCAGCTCCGGGAGACGATGCGACAGATTGTATATCAGAAAAATGAAAAGAAACGGGCGGAGACTCTGAGAAAACACAGCAGCGGGCTGGAAGAGATCGTGCTTGAGGATGAAAAGATCCTCGAGGAGACCTTTTTTCAAAACGTGCTGAATCAGAAATACACAAGAGAAGTGTGCCGTAAACTGGAGAAGCCTTTTCAGAAACAGGAGAGTCAAAAGTGGCTTGTCATGGAGGCCATGTTTGACGATGATGAGAAGGAGGCGGAAATAAACCAGATCGTGAAGAGCGTCTGCCGGATACGCGGATACCAGTATATCTGTAGTTTTGGCCACAGGCTGATCTGCTGCTGGGGCAGCGGGGAAAGGATAGAAGCGGATGCTGGCAGCTTCAAAGAAGAATGCAGAAAAAGGATACGGGAGAGAAATATGCCAGCCACAATATCATTTATCATGGGGCCGGCGGTATCGGAGTTATACTACCTGGGTCTGTCGTACGAAAAAGTCCGCCAGATATGCAGCTACCAGTTCAGCGAGGAAAAGGGCAAGGATTTGACGGAGAAAGATCTGGATAAATATTTTGACCAGCATCATACCGTAAATAAAAGTCTTGTGGAATATCTGGCAAAATTAGTTCTGATGGGAAATACGGAGATGATCCATGAGTATGTGGAAAGGCTGAAAAATAACCTGAGGTATACGGGAAGTGATTCTTTGCTGATGCTGTCCTTTTCTCTGAGTTCCATTTTAGGGGAGCTGGGGAAAACCCGGCAGCTCACTGAAACTGGTGAAGCCGGTCTGGATGAAGTATACCGTCATGTGATCAAACAAAAAACGCTGGACGATGCAATGGAGCTTCTGGAAACGGAACTGCTAAAGATGGCTGATCATTTCAAGGCCGGAGATGCCATATCCAACGATCAGATGATCAAGAAGGCATGTGAGTATATAGAAGAGCATTTTGCCGAGCCGGGCCTCCGGATTGGTGAAGTTGCGGGGCATACGGGATTAAGTCCCAATTATTTCAGTTCGGTCTTTACGGAAGTGACAGGGGAAAGTTTTACAGATTATCTGATCGGCAGAAGGATGAAAGAGGCCCAGCTGCTCCTGACGAACTCCGATTATAAGATCCAGGAGATTGGCTATATGTCGGGATATGATAACCCTGCTTATTTTAGTGCGGCTTTTAAGAAATATACAGGTGTCAGTGTTTCACAATATAAAAAAATGATTAAAGGAATCGGGGGCGGAGAGAGCGTATAGCATCCGCCTTCTTTTTTATATAATAGGACAGCGCTCGGCACTTTCCTATTATATAAAACCCTCCGGAGGATGCACAAGCCGTGATAAGATATATAGCCGTAAAGCGTCATCGCGTCGCCAAAGTGCGCAAGCCCCTCATGAGTGAGGAGGGGAAGTTGAAGTGGGCTTGCCCACTTTGTTATTTTAATCCGAATTCTGATAAAAATGAAAGAGAGTATGATATCTAAAGTTTTTCGTATGATATTGGATTATCAGATTGGACAATGAAAATTATAATAGAACTATCTTAAATAGAACTGTTTAAATAGGAAGGAGAAAGTTTATGAAAAAGAAAGTTTTAAGTATTCTGGTAGCAGCTGTAATGGTGATGTCCCTTGGGGCATGCAGCCTGGTGAAGACTTCGGACGATTCAGCAGGAGGTTCTTCCGACACGAAAAAGAAAGAGGACGGAACCCTGAAGGTAGGGTATACCGTACAAAGCATGGAGAATGCGTATTTTGTTTCCATTGTGGAGGGGATGAAGGCAGCGGCCAAAGAAAAAGGCATTGAGCTGGTAGTTGCAGATGCTGCCGCGGATGCGTCCAAGCATATCAGTCAGATTGAAGACTTTGTATCCCAGGGAGTGGATGCCATCATCATCAGTCCAGTGGATCAGGAAGCGCCGGCAGATGCGGTAAAGAAGGCACAGGAAGCAGGAATACCGGTTATCAGCCTTGACCAGGAAGTAAAGGGTTCGGATGCATTTTTCGGTATCGATGAAGAAGAATACGGACGGCTTGGCGGAGAGCTTGCAGGGCAATGGCTGAACGAAAAAGAAAGCGACGGCACAATCGAGGATATTGCAAATGATAAGGGCGAGATCGAGGTCGTGGTTGTCCGCTATGACCAGATACCGTCAGTCATCAAACGTGCAGACGGCTTAAAACAGGGGCTGGAAGACACCTATACCGGCGACAAGAAGATCAACTATGTCTACGAGCAGAATGCCGCGGATGCCGATACAGGTTATAACCTGTCCGAAACAGCCCTCACGTCCAATCCAGGAGTCTCAATGTTCATCTGCATCAACGATTCCTCCGCGCTGGGCGTATACGAATCCTGCCTCACACATAAAGAGCACACACCGGACAATACTTGTATCATCGGTCTGGATGCACTGCCGGAAGCGCTCAAGCTGATCTCCCAGGATACAATGTATCAGGGAACCGTAGACATCAAGCCCGCCGAAAAAGGCGCGGAAGTATTGGATTTAGTCCAGGATGTACTGGAAAACGGACCGAAATCAGAACAGATCGTCTATGAAATGAGCCAGGTAACAAAAGAGAACATTGGAGATTATGATATTGAATAGGCGCTGAAAATCAAGTGTATATTTTAAGAAAATTCTGAAAATGGAGGGCAAAGGGGTCTGACCCCTATGAATGATGGAGCAGAAAATACTTGAGTTAAGACATATTACGAAGCTTTATCCGGTGTGGTGGCCCTTGATGACGTCTCCCTGGGGTTTTCCCGGGGAGAGGTGCATGCGATTGTCGGTGAAAATGGAGCAGGCAAATCTACTTTTATTAAAGTGATTACCGGAGCTATTGCACCGACGCAGGGGACTCTCATATTTGAAGGAAAACAAATCGAGGACAATACGCCGCAGAAATCGATGGCGCTGGGGATCACGGCGATCTATCAGGAGCTTAATCTTCTGAAACACTTGTCTGTGGCAGAAAATATTTATTATAACCGGTACCGGAAAAAAAGAGGGCTTATTGATTTTCGTGGGATGGAAGAGGATGCGGCAAAGGTTTTAGACAGACTTGGCGTGAAAATAGATCCTAAAATGCTGGTGAAAGACCTGTCGGTCGGTTATCAGCAGCTTGTGGAAATCGCAAAGTCACTTTCACAGGATGTGAAGGTTATGATTATGGATGAGCCGTCCGCTGCTCTGACAAACAGTGAACTACAGTATTTGTTTGAGATTGTAAAAACCTTGAAGCAGGAAGGCATGGCAATCCTGTACATTTCTCACCGTATGGAAGAAATATTTCAATTGTGTGATAAAGTGTCTGTTTTCCGTGACGGGCATTACATAAAAACAATGGATGTAAAAGACACCACACAGGAAGAACTGATACGGCTGATGGTAAACCGGGAGTTAAATGATACGTTTCCGGAATTTATTCCGGATAGAGGCGAAAAAGTTCTGGAGGTACAAAACGTATGTACCGAGCTCTTAAAAGATGTATCTTTTGAGGCCTACCGCGGTGAAAGGCTCGGATTTGCAGGACTGGTCGGCGCCGGGCGTACAGAGACGGCAAGGGCGGTATACGGGGCGGATAAGATGCAGAAGGGAGAGATCCGGATCAAGGGGCGTCCCGTAAATATCCAGTCTCCGGAGGATGCCATAAAACATGGGATTGCACTGATTCCCGAGGACAGGAAGCAGCAGGGGCTGTTTTTGAACATGTCTGTTAAGGATAATATTAGTTTTGTATACGCGCCCCGGATTACAAATGTTCTTGGATTGATTAACCGAAATAAAGAAGAGGAAGCCTGCCGGCAGCAGATTGAGAAGCTGACCGTAAAAACTCCGACTATGCGGCAGCTTGTCAAGAACTTAAGCGGCGGAAACCAGCAGAAAGTTATTCTGGGAAAATGGCTCCTCATGAACTGTGATATCATCATCTTTGATGAGCCTACACGGGGGATTGATGTGGGAGCGAAACAGGAAATATACGAACTGATCAATGAACTGGCGAGACAGGGGAAAGCCGTGATCCTAATCTCCTCAGAGCTCCCGGAGCTGATGGGGATGTCTGACCGTGTTATCGTCATGGCAGAAGGGCGGATATCGGGCGAACTGAAAAAAGAGCAGATTCATCAGGAAAAAATATTAGAATTGGCGTCTAAGGCACAGGAGGTTATGTCATGAAGGAAAAGATGAATGCAAACAAAAAGAAAATAGAGTGGAATAATATGGGTATTATTATTGCATTAGCGGTAATGGTCATATTCTTTTCCTTTTCCACAACTTCATTTCTGACACCGAATAACCTGGCAAATATTGCCCGTCAGATTTCCATAGTTGGAATCTGCGCCGTTGGTATGACATGTGTGATTCTGACCGGCGGCATCGACCTCTCAATCGGATCATTGATCGGAGTTGTCGTCGTGACATGCGCTGCCTTAATGAGTAATGGCGTCAATCCCGTTCTCGTTGTATTCATAGGATTTGCCATTGGCATTGTGATAGGTATCATTAATGCAACCTGCATTACCTGTCTGAAAATACCGCCAATTATCACAACTCTCGGCATGATGATAAGCCTCAGGGGAGCCACCTATCTGATATCAGGTGGAATGCCTATCTATGGAATCCCCGAAGGATTCAAGATACTGGGGCAGGGGAGTATCGGACTGGTTCCAATCTCCATGATCATCATGGTGCTGGTATTTATCTTTGGATATATTATGCTGGGAAAAACGGTTTTTGGCAGGAGGATTTATGGCATAGGAGGCAACGAGGAGACAACCAGGCTGTCGGGAGTGAATGTTAAAAAGGAAATATATAAAATCTACACTATGGTAGGATTTCTGGGCGCTCTGGCTTCACTCATACTGATGTCAAGGGTGAACAGCGGGCAGCCGAGTGCAGGAGACGGTTACGAAATGGACATAATTACGGCCGTAGTCCTGGGCGGGGTAAGTGTCAGCGGCGGAGAAGGGAAACTGTCAAAGGTAATCGTGGGAGTTGTATTCATGGGAGTCCTTGCGAACGGCATGATGATGCTCAATATCAACGAATACTGGCAGCGGGTTGTGAAAGGAATCGTGCTGATTGTGGCGGTCGCCGTGGATATCCGGTCAAGGGAAAAGAAGGCAAAGCTAAAAACAGCGTAATGCAGAGGGAGACTTTTATGGAAAATACAAACTTAAATACCCAGGCGGCATCCTGTAAGGCTTGCCCTGCGGGCGGATCCGCAGTTAACTGCAGAACAATGTATGACCTGGGCCTGGAAACAAAACCAGATTTTTTAGAATGTATGAAACGGATATACGCGTGGTATGACGGAGAAGTTCTGGACCGTGTGCCCATACGGTTTTCGGCCCACAATGAAGAGTATGACACTGCAGATTCAGCGGACAGCTGGGGCAGTCTGAAAGAACGGTGGTTTGATACAGAATATCAGGTATCGGCCTTTGAAAAAAATTTAGATGCAAACCAATGGCTGGGGGAAACGTTCCCCATCTATTTTCCAAATCTGGGTCCCAACTTTTTCGCTGCGGTGCTGGCAGACTGCGAACTGGAATTCGGGGAAGTGACTTCCTGGTGCGAACCGCAGATATTCAGTGAGGAGGATCTGGAGAAAATATGTTTTCATCCCGGCAGCAGCTATTACCAGAAAATGCTGGAGATGATGGACTATGCTCTAGAGCGGTGTGAAGGGCGTTTTATGGTCGGCTATACGGATATGCACCCGAGCCTGGACTGTGCAGCAGCCCTGCGCGGGACGCAGGAGCTGTGTATGGATATGTACGACGACATAGAATTTGTAAAAAAACTGGTACAAAAATGTTTTGACCCCTTTTTCCCGATGATGGAAGTATTCCATGACAAGCTAAAACAAAAGAGGCAGCTTTCTGTCTCGTGGATGGATATCCCCTCCTATGGGACGATGCATATACCAAGCTGCGATATGGGGGCGATGATCTCCCAGGAATTCTTCAATGAGATCTCTCTGCCATATATAAAGAAAGAAAGCGAACACTTCGATCATAACATCTTTCACCTGGACGGAAAAGGCGTCGCAAACCATATTGACGAAATACTAAAAATCGATCAGATACAGGCCATCCAGTGGGTGCAGGGCGTAGGAGCGGATAAACCAATCATGCAGTGGGTGCCGTTCATCAAAAAGATACAGGCAGCGGGTAAAAGCATCGTTGTAGATCTCGAGCCGCAGGAACTGGAACCTTTTATAGATGCAGTATCCCCAAAGGGAATCTATCTGTGCATGAACGAAAAAAATCCAGAGGCACAAAAACAAATCATAGCGCGGTTGCTGAAGTGGGGGTAGTAGTGTGTGTGTGTGTGTGGGTGACTTGGGGGACGCCTGGGGAAAGGAGGAGACGGGGCGCGGCACAGGAGGCATATGTGGTTTTACTGGGCGGTCTATTTGCTAACTGCCACTAAAGGGGAAACAGCCGGATTTTATGGAACCGAAGGGATTCACCGCGTTTTCTGATGAAAACGCGGCTCAGCCCTTCTTGAAATTTGTTTTGGAAAACAAATTTCATCCATAAAATCCGGCTGTTTCCCCTTAAGTGGCAGTAACGCGCATTCTATGCCCAGTAAAACCACATATGCCTCCTGTGCCGCGCCCCGTCTCCTCCTTTCCCCAGGCTGGTTCTTCCAGACAGCAGGAAAGACCAGACCCCCTCGTGGAGACTACTGAGCGTGGCGGCGTATGAATCCGTTTGGGGGAACGTACAACTAATGGGGAGTGAAGGAGAGCTTTCTGGAATATAGACTTTAGCAAAAGAAAAAACATATTAATAGTTAAATTATAATGCAAAACGCCAGCACAAATCCGCAGTTCCTTTACAATCCCCTCTGGGATTTGCTCTTAACTGCCGATTGGATGCAACAGCGAATGACAAGGCGGGGACGGTGGGCGGCGGGGCATGTACCTTCATTTTACTTCCGCTTTCTTCTACAGCTTCTTCGCGAAGTGTCAGGACATTTCACCAGCAGACATGCCCCGCC
>BAIF02000038.1 GCA_000509105.1 Clostridiales bacterium VE202-21
GTTGACAAAAGCCAGCAGATGGATTAGACTAATAGACAGAGAAGAGCACAAGCGAATTATATTTTATAATTTGTAGGTGTTCTTTTTTGTGCTTATTTGGGAATGCTATAGAGAATGAGGTGAAGCTTATGAAAAAAATGAATTTAAAAAAGCTGGCTTACGATATTATGATTGATGTTGTAGGCGGCATACTGATTGGGCTAGGAATTTATAACTTTGCAGCAAATGCCGCTTTCCCGTTGGCAGGTATTTCAGGTATTGCTCTCATTTTTTATCATTTATTCGGAATGCCGATCGGGTGGGTGACTATGCTGCTGAATGTGCCGATCGCCATCGGGTGCTACAGAACCCTGGGAAAGGAGTTCTTTGTGCGCTCCGTGAGAACGGTTATTATTACTTCCCTGATTATAGACTATGTGGCTCCGCTTTTCCCGGTATATTCTGGGGACCGGATGCTGGCGGCTATCTGCACGGGGATCTTTTCCGGGCTTGGTTATGCAATGATTTTTATGAACAACTCTTCGACAGGGGGGATGGATTTTATCACGGTCTCGATCAAAGTGAAACGGCCGCATCTAACCCTGGGGAGAATTGTATTTATTACGGATGCGATCATTGTGGCAGTCGGCGGATATATTTTTAAGGATGTAGACGGGACGATTTATGGATTTATTATTACTTATCTGCTGACATTTGTTATTGATAAGTTTATGTACGGTATTGATGCCGGCAAGATGACCCTGATTGTGACGGAGAAGGGGCAGGAAGTTGCGGATAAGATTGACCATTACTCTGGAAGAGGATCTACTGCTAAAGGGAAGAGGGAGCTATTCGGGTATTGAGAAAGAAGTCGTGATGTGTGCCTGCAATAATAAGCAGATGTACGCGATCCGGAAAATGATCAGAGAGGTGGATCCCACTGCATTTACGGTCATAATGGAATCGAATGAAGTTGTCGGGGAAGGGTTTAAGGAAGAGTAATTAATTTACTCTTCCCGGATCTTCTTTTTCAGCCGGTTCTCTTCTTTTCATGGAGATCTTATTTTGATACATGGATTCATCGGCTCTTTTGAATACGTCGCTGACCGTGAGATCTATATTTTCCTCATAGATTGCAATTCCACGAGCGATGGATACTCTTCCGTCCGGAGCTGCAAACTCGTTGAACTCATCAAGCGCGTCCTGAAAACGTTCCAGGAGCTGTTCATAGTTTTCCAGATCTGTTTTTTCCAGTATTACTGCAAATTCATCGCCTCCGATTCGGAAGACAGGACTCCGTTTAAATACTTTGCAGATGATTTTGCAGGCATTCATAATCAGGATGTCGCCAAAGTCGTGGCCGTGCGTATCATTGACCGTCTTCAGATTGTTTATATCGAATACCAGGATTGCAAACTCGGGCCTTCCGGTCCTGGTTATGGCCTCCAGACGGTCAACCGCTTCCTGGTAGGCTGTTTTGTTTTTGACTCCGGTCAGTCCGTCCCGGTAGGCCAGGCCGTTAATATAGTCTATATACTTCCGCAGATGGTTTACCGTCTGCTGAAAGCTGTCTGCAAGCATGCCGACCTCATCTTTTGTCTGATGAGTCAGAGAGACGGACAGGTCGCCGTCTGCGATTTTCTTTGCAGCATCATTTAATTCCTTCAACGGCCTGATCAGGCGGCGTGTCATAAAAATTGTCAAAAGGACTGCCAGCGCTGCGATCAGAACCATGGAGATACAGCTCTGCAGTATCAGAGCATTCTTGGACTCGTGGATTTCTGCGGTGGGGGCTGTTATGACCAGCCTCATGTTATTTCGAAGCGTGTTGAGTGCCATTTCTTTTTTCATACCGTGCCATTCATAAGAAAAAAGATAATTGCCGCTTCCGCCGTTTTGAAGTTCTTCGACGATTGGACGCAGGCTCTTCTCCAGGCTTCCCATGGAGGAGCCAGCATCAATTGTCTTGTGGTACATAATATTTGCCTTTTCATCGGTGAGAAAGGCATATCCGGTGTCGTAGATGCTTATGTCTCCTACGATCTCTTTGATCACACTGAAGTCAATATCCATGCCCACCACCCCTATTGCCGTGTTGTCTGCATAGAGAGGAATCACATAGGATATCATCTCGACATTGATATTTTTGTTCATATATGGCTTCATCCAGGTGGCTTTACCGCTGTTAACCGGGATGTAGTACCAGCCAACATGTTCTGTATCATCGGGATCATAGCGGGAAAAATCCGTGGGAGCCAGTTGCTCAAAATGCCCCTCCAGGGCTGTCCTGCTCCAGAACAGACCGGAAGCAGGATCAGAAAAATCTGGATTATACCGGACATAGACGGCCAGTGAGCCTTCGGTATTGCCGGCTGCATTCACAGCCACGTCTTGTATACGTTCGGTGTATTCTCTGACTACGTCGGGGGAAGTCTTAAACTGACTGATATCCGGAAGTTCCTGGTCAGCGTACATAGCAAGGGTGTTGACGGACTGTTCAATGCGTGAAAAAAGTCCGTCCAGCTCCCTTGCCTTTTCCCTGCACATAAGATTCATCATTTGTGCAGAATCCTGATTCACTACTTTTTGTGCGCTGAGCACGCCTGCACCGCCGATTATGATGGAAGAGAGCAGAACACAGCCTAGTATCAGAGTGATAAATTTTGTCTGAATCGATCTCATAAATTATTCTCCTTACTCTGTGAAAAATCATGATACTATACAAATAGTATAACAATGTGATAGCAAAGAAAGTGCAAAGAGAATAACTGGGCCGAGGTGTAAAGACTGCTGCTTATTGCAGAAGTGGATTTGTGGTTTTTTGCTCAAGTGCTGCCAGTGTCATTTCTGCCCAGGGATACTGTTTCATATATTCACCCATATATTTATTGATCGCATCTGGTTCCCTGTGCAGGAAGCTGTATAAATCACAGTCCAGTTTACTGCAGTCTACGGCAAAACTGTTGCGGCTTTTTACCAGAATACCTTCCGCACCAGCATTGGAAAGGCTGCGGGACAGGTCAGATAAGAGCGTGCGCAGATGACTTTTTACAGAGGGGCCATATGGCTTGTGTTCCCACAAGATATCACAGAGTTCCGCAGTATTTACGGATGCGCCGCGGCGGTCGATAAGATAGGCCAGCAGTTCTTTTGTTTTTGCAAGGCTGAAATGCACGGGTTTTCCGTCTACGAAGATTTCAAAATTGCCAAATGTCTGAACCCGCACGTAGGAATCCTCCTGGAGCGGCATGCTTCTTAGTTCCTCCATTTCTTCTCTGATTTTCTGGGCATTCACAGGTTTCAGAAGATAGCCTCTGACATGGATAGAGTATGCCTCCAGGGCATATTGAGAATAAGCGGTTACAAAAATAATTTTCGTTCTGCAGGACAGCTCCCGGATGTTTTTGGCCAGTTCCAGCCCAGTCATGCCGGACATTTCTATATCCAGAAAAGCAATATCCGGATGCAGGCCTTCCTTTATAGCATGCAGCGCTTCTCCCGCACGTTCAAAAGGATACACAGTACTGCCTGGCGCAGCTTCCGATATGGCATCTGCCAGAACGCGAAGTACAATAGGTTCATCATCTACAGCCAGAATTATCATATAATAAGCTCCTTTGGAATAGTAATTGTTACGGTTGTACCCAGCCCGGGCATACTTGCGATTGTAAGACTGCCGCGGCACTGGGCTTCGAGACGACTGCGCACATTGCTGAGCCCGACGTGATCTCCTGTGGATGCAGTCAGAATATCCGCATCAAAACCGACGCCGTTATCTTCGATTGTGACGGTAAAGGAAGCGTCGGTTTCCTCGGAAGAGATCCGAATTGCGCCGCCGTCCTCACGCTTCATAATGCCGTGGCGCACTGCATTTTCCACAATGGGTTGAAGGGTCAGCGGGGGCAGAAGGAAATTGGCGCAGGATATCGCGTATGACACACGGAGCCGGCTGCCGAAACGCATCTGTTCCAGTTCGAGAAAATGTTTTGTATGAGAAAGCTCCTGGTCGAACGGGATAAGTTCCGTATCAGTCAATGACTTGAGGTTCCCCCGGAGAAAATCTGAAAAATGATCCACCGCCTTTTCTGCCAGCTTCGAATCCGTCCGGCACAATCCTTTGATGACGGACAGCGTGTTATATAAAAAGTGGGGCTGTATCTGTGAAAGCATAATAACGGTGCGGTTTTTTTCAAGTTCTAGTTCTTTGGCGGCCATATTCCTGGAATGCTCTATCTGGATGCTGAGATAGATGCACAGGGCAGAGACCGTAGTTGCCAGATATAGGACAGCGACACCATATATGAGCATTTGTATGAGCATGGCGAGAATCGGCATAAAGATACAAAGCGAAAATGCTGCCAGTTCTCTTTTTTTCATACGTTTGCGATAAAGGAACAGTACGCTGCCGTTTATTACCATACACAGAATCCCGAATACCTGAGACAGCCAGAACAGATGCTGGCGCTGATAGATATTATCTGAATCAATAAAATAGTACATATGATTCCATTGAGAGAGGACAACCAGGAGAATTGCGGCAAATGAAATCCCCCACATAATACGGGCCGGAAGTCTTGGGAGTCTGGGACCCTTCGAGGAAATGAAGCAGACCAGATATTCGGTGAACACTGCCAGCAGGATATAACCAAAATTAAATACGCAGAAGTTGGCAATTCGTACAAGATAATAACTGGCTGTGTCTGGTCTGCCCTTAAACAGCCAGGCGGCTGCATCACTGAACAGAACCAGGGTATTGACAGCAAGAACGCAGATATATAATTTTTCGTAAGGTTCTTTTTTATGGCCGGTTAGAATCAGGCACAAAATGAAAATCAGCGAAAGCAGGCCGCCAAAAGTTTCTAAAGAAATGTTAATGTATCCTATTGTGCTCATTTTTTGTGGCCTCTTTCGTATGCCGGCCTATACAGGCCGGCAGTAATTTAAAATATACAGAAGGTTAAAGCCAGCAAATACAGTACTTAGATGAAGGTTTTATCAGATATCTGCATAGATCCTGATGAGTTCAAGGACGATATCTGCCGCCAGATCCATTCCCTCTGCAGTAATATGCTCATAAGGGCCGTGGTATCCATGTCCGCCTGTTCCCAGGTTCGGGCAGGGCAGTCCCTTAAAGCTGAGCTGGGCGCCGTCTGTACCGCCCCGGATTGGAAGAATCAAGGGTGTGACACCTGCATTTTCGCAGGCTTTTTTGGCATGGTCTATGAGGTGCCTGCAGCCGTCTATAATCTCGGCCATATTGCGGTACTGCTGGGTGATTGTCAGTCTGACCGTATTGGGGCCCCACTTCTCATTCATCAGCTTTTCGATATGGCGCAGTGTCTGCTGACGCACCTCAAAGGAGGCTGCATCGTGGTCGCGTACAATATATTGGAGTCTGGCATGCCCTACCTCGCCGGACATGCTTACCAGATGAAAGAAGCCTTCGTAATCTTCCGTATCCCGGGGCGTATCCCCGGATGGAAGCATGGAGTTGATCTCCATGGCAACCAGGCTTGCATTGACCATGGTATCCTTGCTGGAACCCGGGTGGACATTCACTCCTTCTATCATAAAATCAGCTTTACATGCATTGAAATTTTCGAACTGGATCTCGCCTTCTGTATCTCCGTCCAGCGTGTAGGCATAATCCGCACCGAATTCCTCTACTTTAAAGAGGGAGGCGCCGGCTCCGATCTCTTCATCGGGGGTAAAGGCAATGGAGAGCGGACCGTGGGGAATCCTCTCTGTATTCAAACGTTCGACTACCGTCATAATTTCTGCAATTCCGGCTTTATCGTCCGCACCAAGTATGGTTGTCCCGTCACTGGTAATCAGAGTACGGCCCTTAAGGTCCGGCAGATAGCGGAACGTATCTGTTCTGATTGTTCTGCCGCTTGTCCCCAGAACAAAATCTTTTCCATCGTAATTTTCAGTAACGATGGGAATGATATCGTGGTCACAGAAATCGGAAACGGTATCTATATGCGCGATAAAACCGATCTTTGTTTTATCTTCATAGCCCGGTGAGGCGGGGAGATGCGCATAGACATAACCATGTTCATCCACCTTTGCATCAGACACCCCCAAGTCTTTCAGCTCCTGTACCAGCAGGCGGGCCAGATTGAACTGGCATTCACTGGACGGCACGGTTTTGCTGTTCTCATCGCTCGGGGTGCGGATGACAACATATTTCAAAAGTCTTTCATAAGATCTCATAATAACAGATCTCCTTTCCTGGTTCATGGGGGTTATTATAACACTTTTCTGAGGAAATATAAAGTTACTGTTAAGACCGTGCCGTGCACCCCGCTGCACGGCATCGGAGCCAACAAAGTAATGGTCTCGGGGCATCTGCCCATTTAAAGCCATTCTATAAAGAATTGACGGCGGTATTCAAAGAAGGTAGAATGAAATTAGATCTTGTCGGACAGGAGCGTGGAGTTAAGGCTGTTCCGATATAATATGAATTTGGAACCCTGAGATTTTGGTAGATTGTTCTGGTGTAAGGCACGGGATGATTGGCGGGAGGTGGCTGCATGGAAAGAATGGCCCGCATGATTACAGGGCATCGGAAGCTGGTGGTGGGAATATTTCTTGTACTGGCTTGTTTGTGTGCTGTTCTTATGACGCAGGTGAAGGTGAACTACACATTGATCGACTATCTGCCGGAGGATGCGCAGTCAACGACGGCGCTTACTCTTATGCAGGATGAGTTTCACGAGGCAGTGCCCAATGAGAGAGTCATGGTGGAAAATATCACTGTAGTGCAGGCGTTGGAGTACAAGGCAGCGTTTGAAGCGATTGACGGGGTGGATTCTGTCATGTGGCTGGATGATGTGGTGAACTTGAAAGAACCGCTGGAGATGGCGGATCCGGAAACGGTGGAGGCCTACTATAAAGATGGAAATGCGCTTTTTAACGTGACCATTCATAAGGGAAAAGAGATGGATGCCACCCTTGCCGTCCGCGAACTGAGCGGAGAAGAAAATGCGCTGGATGGAGATGCGGCATCGAATGCATTTTCTCAGGAGATTTCGGTGAAGGAATCCATGAATGCCATGCTGATTCTGATTCCTATTATTATTGTGATTCTTCTGCTTACTTCTTCCTCCTGGATTGAACCGGTATTGTTTCTTGCGGCCATCGGGATTTCGGTGCTGGTCAATATGGGCAGCAATGTATTTCTGGGGGAGGTATCCTATATTACACAGGCAATCAGCCCAATCCTGCAGATGGCCGTCTCTCTGGATTATGCGATCTTTCTGCTGCATAATTTTGAGGAACAGAGAAAGCATACAGAGGATGCAAAGCTTGCGATGATGAGGGCCGTGAAACTGGCCTTTCCTTCCGTTGCAGCCAGTGCGGCCACAACCCTGTTTGGTTTTATGGCCTTGATGTTCATGCGGTTTCGGATCGGATCAGACCTGGGGCTGAACCTGGTTAAGGGGATTGTACTCAGCTATCTGTCGGTCATGGTATTTCTGCCCGCGCTGACGCTGTTATGCTGCAGGATGATCGACAGGACGAAGCACAGGAAACTGCTTCCGGAGCTGAAAGGAGCAGGAACTCTGCTGCTGAAGATCCGCGTGCCGGCACTGATCCTGGTATTGCTGCTCGTCATTCCCTGCTATAAGGCGCAGTCTAAGTCCAGCTTTATCTATGGAATGGGAGAGGCGAATGCAGCCATGAAGCTGGGGCAGGACAGCCGAAAGATCAATGAGGTGTTCGGAAGGTCTGCTTCCATTGTACTGCTGGTTCCCAAAGGAGATCCGGCCAGGGAGCTTCTGCTGTGTAATCAGCTTGAGGAACTGGAACATGTAAACAGTGTGGTTTCCTATGTTACCAGCGTGGGAAATACAATTCCGTCCGGGTATCTGGATCGTGAGATTGTAGAGAATTTTTATTCGGAGCATTTCGCCCGGATCATTGTAAACGCGGATACAAGTGAGGAAGGGGAAGAGGCATTTTCACTAGTGGAAAAAGTGCGGGATACCACGGCTGCATACTATGATGAGGCGTATTCCTGCGGACAGAGTGCAAACCTTTTTGATATGAAACAGATCGTGTCCAGTGATACAAAGCTGGTTAACGGGCTGGCAGTAGCCGCAATAGCACTGGTACTGTTCCTGACATTTAAGTCCCTGCTCCTTCCCCTTCTCCTTCTTTTTATCATAGAAGCGGCGATATGGATCAACCTGTCCGTACCATATTTTGCGGGAAATTCGCTGGTGTATATCGGGTTTCTCGTCATCAATACGGTGCAGCTGGGAGCAACGATAGATTATGCTATTTTTATTACCAATAATTATTTGGGCAGGCGAAAGACGATGGGGAAAATGGAAGCCATCATAGAGGTGCTGAACCGGAACCTGATCGCGATCATGACCTCGGCGCTGATTCTTGCATCGGCCGGCTTCTGTCTGAAGCTGACGTCCTCCAATCCGATTGTTGCGGAGTTAGGGCTGCTGCTCGGGAGAGGCACGTTTCTTTCACTGGCGATGGTTGCGGCGATACTGCCGATGCTTCTGCTCTTATTTGACAGGGCAATCGAAGCGACAACATATCATGCCGCATTTTACAGGGAGGTAAAGCGATGAGAAGATGTAAGGAACAGATACACAAATTCGCAGTTTACTGTGGAACCAACGCCACGGCCTGTATGCCGGGAGCTTCTGTGAATATACGGAAATCTCTGTCATACGGCAGGAGATATGCAGCTGTATTTGCTGTGCTGACACTTGTGCTGTGTTCAGGGCCAAAGGAAGTGAAGGCCGCCGGAGAACAGAATGTGACAAAGGAGGAAGTCGTGTATGCATCCTTGGCGGCAGACGGAAAAGTAGATGACATCTATGTTGTGAATGCCTTTGATCTCCAGGAGGCTGGGCCGGTGGCTGATTATGGCGAGTACTCTCTGGTAGAAAATCTGACGGATACGAGGGAACTGGAATATAAAGGAAGCAGGGTGAGTGCGGATGCAGACAGCGGCAGATTCTATTATCAGGGCAATCTGGTCAGTAAAGAGCTGCCCTGGAATGTCCGTGTTACGTACAGGCTGGATGGAAAAGTGACTCCGCCTTCTAAGATGGAGGGAGCGGATGGACGGGTGGGTATTACCATCCTCACCTCTGAAAATCCGAAGACAGAGGCATTGTTTTATGAAAAATATATGTTACAGGTTACCGTAACACTCGATACTTCCGTCTGCGATCACATTACCGCAGAGAATGCAACGATTGCAAATGCGGGAACGGATAAGCAGGTGACATTTACCGTGATGCCGGAGAAGGCCGGAAAGATGGAGGTGAATGCCAACGCTGCCGACTTTTATATGAAAGGAATCTCCATAGCGGCAGTACCGTTTTCAGCCGGGGCGGACATGCTGGATCTAAAAGAGATTGATAAACTGACGGAGGGGCTGGGAGAACTGGCGGAAGGGATAAAGGAACTGAACGGCGGGGCGGATCAGCTGATGAGCGGAGTGGATGCCTTTCAATCAGGAACGGCCGGGCTGAAGGCCGGCGCAGCACAGTTCGGCGACGGCATCCGGCAGTTAAAAGACGGGGCCGACGGACTTAGCAGCGGCGCGGGACTTCTGCAGTCTGGCTCAGGGGAATTCAGAAGCGGCCTGGAACAGGCGGCAGCAGGTTCAGATGAACTGTTAGGCGGCTCTGCGCAGGTGAATCAGGCCCTTCAGCTGTTAAAAAGCGGAACCTCAGAGCTTAAAAGCCTGGATCTGGCACAACTCCAGGCACTGCCGGACGGGCTGACGGCGCTGGCCGACGGTCTTGAGGCCATACAGGCGGGATATGCGGGGATGTTCGCCGCAATAGACCAGGTGGTGAATGCTTATCCTGTTACGGAGATACCGGATGCAGAACTGTACGCGGCACTGGGGGAACTGCAGCAATCGGAGAACATTTCACCGGAGACGCAGGCTGTCATCGGAAAGCTTGCAGGAAACTATGCTGCAGCCGCCGGATTATCGCAGACGTATGCCGGGGTCAGGCAGAGCGTTGAGCCTTTGCAGGAGAGCACGGCCCAGGTGATTCAGAGTATGCGGGATATGGCGGCAGGGCTTGGACAGCTTAAGGATGCGGATCCCGACAGCCTGAAAGACCTGGCAGGAGGAATAGCCGGGCTGTCAGACCAGTATGCCCAATTCCACCAGGGGCTTGAAGACTATCTGGGCGGTGTAAAGGATCTCGCCGGGGGCTATGGGCAGATCGACGATGGGATCCGGGGCGTAGCAGAAGGGAGTGCAGACCTGGCAGGAGGCATGAAGCAAACGGAAGAGGGCGCGTCAAAACTTCTGGGGGGCGCAGATGCACTGGACAGCGGCGCGGCTGCACTGGCGGACGGGATGTCTCAGCTGAACGGAGGATTAAAGGTTCTCAGGGATCAGACATCGGGAATGCCGGATGAGGTGAAAAAAAGTATAGATGAGATGCTGGAGACCTACCGGAATTCCGATTTCACACCGGTTTCTTTTACCTCGCCTGAAAATAAGAATGTAAAATCCGTACAGTTTGTATTTGCAGCGGACGGGATACAAAAGCCAAAAGCGGCAGCGACACAGAAGGAAGAGGCAGAGAAAGAAGGATTCTGGGAAAAATTACTGGGATTATTTAAATCGAGATAGTGTAAGCAGGTACAGCCGGCTCCGGTTGTAGTAGGAGATAACGTGTGGATAGGCGTCGGGGCAATCATTATGCCTGGGGTGGTTATTGGGGATAATGTAGTAATCGGAGCGGGCAGTGCCGTAACAAAAGATTTACCGGACAATGTGATTGCGTATGGTGCGCCATGCAGGACCATCCGTGAAAACAGATAGCGTACGGAAATGAGAAAGGGGATTTGCGGATGAAAAGATATAATTGGGCGGTACTGGGATGCGGCGATATCGCAGGCCAGATGGCCGAGGCGATGAAGAGCCTGGGCAGGGCATTTTACGGGGCCGCAAACCGTACACAGGAAAAAGCAGTGGAATTTGCAGAGAAATATGGCGTAGAGAAGGTATATGGCCGGATCGATGAGATATTTGAGGATGATCGTGTAGATATTATCTATATTGCCACTCCTCATAACACACACAGCCAATATATGCAAAAGGCGCTCCGTGCAGGAAAACACGTACTCTGTGAGAAATCAATTACCCTGAACTCAAAGGAGCTGGAAGAGGCGGTGAAACTGGCTGAGGATAATCATGTTGTCCTGGCTGAGGCGATGACAATATACCACATGCCGGTGTATAAGCGGCTCAATGAGATCATTGCATCCGGCCGGCTGGGAAGTTTGAGGCTGATCCAAATGAATTTTGGATGTTATAAGGAATATGATATGAAAAACCGCTTCTTCAATCCTGACCTTGCAGGCGGAGCAATGCTGGATATTGGAGTCTATGCACTTTCTTTTGTCAGGTGGTTTATGTCATCCAGACCAGAAGAGATTGTATCACAGGTGAAATTGGCGCCTGCCGGTGTGGACGAACAGGCCAGCATATTGCTGAAAAACAAGGAAGAAGAGATGGCTGCTGTTATTTTATCTATGCATGCCAGACAGCCCAAGCGGGGAATGGCGGCATTTGACAAAGGGTATATTGAAATATATGAGTATCCCCGGGGAGTGGAGGCGGTCATTACTTATACGGAAGACGGAGCGGCGGAAGTGGTCAGGACAGGCGAGAAGGAACATGCTCTTGTATATGAGGTGGAGGACATGGAGGCGGCTGTATCTGGTGAAGAAAATGTCATGCATTTAGATTATACGAAGGATGTTATGGAAATGATGACTGCCGTGCGGAATGAATGGGGGATGAAGTATCCGGAAGAAGAGTGAAAGCTTCTGCCAGTTTTCTGGCTGCAGTATTAAAAGACCTATCATTTTCCCACCTATGAAAACAACGAATTCTTTGATGAATTGGAGAGAAAATATAAGCATGCATAAAGATCGGATTATCATGCTGCCTTTGGCAGAAGAAGATATTGCGCGGAATACCGATTACATTGCATATGATATGAAATCCCCTGAAACAGTCTTGCATCTGCTCTGGGGATTTCGTGATGTAATCTCCAAACTGGATCAAAATTCAGACAAACATGAGCTGGATAAAGATATGGAACTTGCTTTATATGGTATCCGCAAACACTACGATAATAAGTTAATTGAAAATATAGTTATTATTAGCACTCGCCTCTTGATAATGGAAGTTGATTTTTGTCCTGTCTTGTGTATCCTAGAAGTGCCTGTTTTACTGGCTTTCCGGGGAATCAGTCATTTTGTCTGGTATTGTAAAGCAGTGTCAGATTTGTCGTAAATGTCGTAAATTTGTGGTCAAAAAATGATAAGAAATGGAGAGTGCTAATAAAATGAAATTAACGTATACAAATGTAAATGGATATCTGATTCCAAATCTCACCTATAAATCCGGTGAGCAGATGGAGCAACTTGGCAAGTATGGTTTTCTTCGTAGAGATTATCTGAAGAACCATCGAAATTCAACCTATCAGGTGATGCTTTTGCAGGATACGATTGGTGAGCATCTGCAGGAAGTGGATAAGGCTGCCAGAGAACGGGAAGAAATTATTCTGAAACAGTTGGAAGAAAAAGATCCATTGCCGGATAAGGAGAAAGATCAGATGGCATGGGTAAGAGCTGCTAATCAGCACAGAGCGATTGCGGAAGAGATTATTCTCAAGGAATTGATTTATGTTTAAATGCAAGTTCTAAAAGGATACGCAGTGCGTAGCGAATTGGAACTGTAAAGTAAATAAGTGCAGAGAAAGGCGTGAGTCATAGAAATGTGGCTTGCGTCTTTTTTTGCCTGGAAAGGAAGTGATAAGTTTGAACAAGAAGTTTTTGAAGCATTATATGGAAACCAATCCAGAAGGGACAGCACAGACCTATATCTTTTTGGTGGACAATCAGGATATAGCGTTGAATATTGTAATGTCAGGTTATCAGGCACTTTGTTTAGTGCAGGAAGATGATGGGTATTATTTCAGTGCAGATTCTTTTATAGAGGAAATGAGAACTATTCAGTTTACTGGCAGCTGTCAGTGTGCTTATCATTATGTGGCTTCCTGTACGGTGAAGTGGGTAAATGATAAGTTACTGACATTTTTCAAAAACGCTGGTCTTGATGGAAAAGCGGGCTGGCAGTTGTTCAAAGAGAAAGAGTATCTTGGCAAACTGGATAATCAGAAAGAAGTTAAGAAATTACTGGAACAGTATATTCTTCGGTTTGAGCGAAATCCGAAAGAAGAACCGGAACTGAGCCGTTTTCACTTATTTGATGCAAAAGGAAATGTGAAAGGTGTCCGGGATATGGAGATTGTAGATTATCTGGTGGAGAATGTTCAGTTTTTTGTCGTGGGAATCACACCTTATTATTATGAACACGGCGTTTTCCTGGAAGACCATGATGGGGTAAGAATGAAATACCGTATTCAGAAGCTGATCTATCGAGATCAGGTACAGAGTGGCGTGATCAAAAGAATCTATAATCTGCTGATCACACAGCCAAAAGTCCACAGAGAGGCATATGAACTAAATAAACAGCCTGTGCGGTGGATTAACTTTAAAAATGGATATTATGATCCGGTTACGGGTGAAATGCTGGAACACAATCCTGATTATCTGACAATCAATCAGATTCCATTTCCCTATTAT
Source organism: Clostridiales bacterium VE202-21 (assembly GCA_000509105.1). Classification (GTDB taxonomy): domain Bacteria; phylum Bacillota; class Clostridia; order Lachnospirales; family Lachnospiraceae; genus Faecalicatena; species Faecalicatena contorta. The sequence goes on from BAIF02000038.1 coordinate 13,648, forward strand.
CCAGAGGATTGTGAGCAGGTGTTACAAGGCGGAGAAAATATCAAAAAGTATCTTGCATCGTCTCTTCCCAACAAAGAAGAACAGAAGACATTCTGGGAGTATTTTGGATACTGCATGACACAGGATACGCAGTTTCAGAAATTCCTTACACTGAAAGGAAATGGTGGAACCGGAAAGTCTGTGGCAGTATCGCTGATCCAGCATGTAGTTGGAATCACCAATATGTCCAGCATTTCTTTACAGGATTTGAACAAACGATTCTATGCGACTGGAATGTACGGAAAGCTGTTAAATGCCTGTGCGGATATTCCCTGCAAAGCAATGGAGAACACAGATGTATTAAAGAAAGCAGTCGGTGAGGATACACTGATTTATGAGAAAAAAGGACAGGATGCAATTCATTTCCACTCTTATGCAAAACTGCTTTTTTCTACCAATGAAATGCCACAAAATCTTGAGGACAAGTCAGATGCTTTTTATCGTAGACTACTGATTCTCGATATGAACCGGGTAGTAAAAAGTGGTGAAAAAGATCTGCACTTAAAGGAAAAGGTACAAGCAGAATCTGATTATGCAATTCATATGGCGATGCTTGCACTGAAGAAATTGTATGAACAGGGAAAGTTTACGGAGAGTGAACACAGCAAAGAATGTGTAAGAGAGGTACAGCGGTCATCTGACAGTATTTGTGCTTTTATTGATGAGACATTGGTGCGTGCTAAAGGAAAACGTCTGAAACGAAGTGAAGTGTTTAATATGTACGAGGAATATTGCAAAGAGAACGGCAGACAGGGGCATGGTAAATCCAACTTTTTCAGGAATATGACGGATAAAGGATTTCTCTTGAAGCAGTACAATGGTGAGTTCTATTATCAGGATATTGCAGTTAAGGAAGAAGATTTTTGTCCTGTAGATTCAGAAGAAAGAATACCTTTTGAAGAAACAGATACAGATTATAAACAGTTACAGTTAAATATGAATCAGGGAATTAAGGGCATTTAGGGCAAAATAAGCAAAAAGAAATGTTACCGGAGCAGGAGAAATAACAAAGATAGCTGCCAGAGTACATAAAATTTTGCTTTTTTTACACTGACTGCCCTTTTTCATGTATCAACGTTTTAGCTGATACAAATATAAGTTTTCCCGAATTTGGGAGAAAGTCAAAAATAAACATTAAGAAAGTATGAGGTATGATTATGAGAATGATGAAAAATAACAGAAATGAAACAATTATGGTGATTGGGATTGATCACGGCTATGGCAACATGAAAACAGCTACCAGATGCTTTCCGTCCGGTGTAGCCAGATATGACGAGGAGCCAATTTTTCAGAATAATCTTCTTGTTTACAATGGAATGTATTACCAGATCGGAGAGGAACACAAGGAGTTCTGTGCAGAGAAAACGCAGGACGAGGACTATTATGTGCTGACACTGGCGGCTATAGCAAAGGAACTTGATGGGAAAGGAATGAATCGGGCAAAGGTACACATTGCAGCCGGACTTCCGCTTACCTGGGTAGCTACACAGAAAGAAGATTTCCAGAAATATCTTCTCCAGAATGAAAGTGTGGATTTTATATTCCGCAATAAAGAGTATCATGTAGAGTTTGCAGGAGCTGATATTTACCCACAGGGATTTGCAGCAGCCTTTTACCGCTTACAGGATTTCAAAGGAATCAACATGCTGGTGGATATTGGAAACGGAACTATGAACATCATGTATATCAATAATTCCCGTCCATTAGAGAAGAAATGCTTTACAGAGAAATATGGAACACACCAGTGTGTGCTTGCAGTCAGGGAATCCTTGTTGAAAGAACTTGGAACAGTGGTAGACGATCTGGTGATTGAGCAGGTGATCCGTACCGGGACAGCAGATATTGGTGAGAAATATCTGATAGTCATTCGTAAAGCTGCCGGAGATTATACGAAAGAAATCTTCCATAAGCTGAGAGAACGGGAATATAATCCAGAACTGATGCGTCTGTATGTGGTCGGCGGTGGCGGTTGTATGATCCAGAATTTTGGAGAATATGACAAGAGTCGGGTAACGATTGTACGGGATATCTGTGCCACAGCGAAAGGTTATGAAGCAATGACCGTAAGGAAAATCCAGAGAAACGGAGGGATGCTCGTATGAGAAAAGAACGGAAAATCATCAATACAAATATCCGTTTAAATCTTTGTGATGAACAGGACAGGCAGGCATGGGAATATTTGCAGACGATGGACAGGGAAAAATATAAATCGTACACCAGAGCTGTTGTAGTTGCTTTGAATGATTATTTTTCCAGAGAGTACAGGAATGAAGCAGATCCGTATCTGGAAACCAGAGAAAAGGAAGATGCGTTTCTGGAAAGAGTAGAAACAGCTGTACGGGATGGAGTAAAGGAATCCGTCCCGATGGCTATAGCGAAGAATCTGATGGAAATGCTTGTACCATTTGTAAAAGAATCGGTAGGAGAAAGTAATCTGTCGGACAGAACACTAACAATGGAGAAGACGGATGGAGAGATCGCAAAGGATAATCTGGACTGGGAAAAAGAAGCTGATATGGATGCAGCATTGGATTTTGCAGACAGTTTTTAGATAGTTATGAAATAGCAGTAACAGGAAAACAGACTGACAGTAAGAAATAGCTTTACAAAAACAGAATAGCAGAAAAAGACAATGGCAGTGGTGACATTTCAGACATTATAAATTGGAGAAATGTTTATGACTGCTATTTTTATGTCTTTTAGCAGAAATGGAAAGAGATCCAGAAAAAGAAAGACAGAAATAACAGGAAAATATAACAGAAAAGCGTTGGCAGATGGGTGGATGGAACAAGCAAGGCGAAGAAAAGAATAGAGTGCCGGATACGGCATAGGATTGTCCGATACTTCGCATCGGAGTGATGCATGAACAGTCTGTTTCAGAAAGAGAAAACCTATCGAAATGGAAGCTTTTCTATTTTTTCCACAGTCTGTCCATGCACCACAAAACCACCGTCATCTCCATTTTGATCTGATAACGTAGGGTGGAAAATATGGCTTGGTGGGTGTCGGTTCAGTGGTGGGGAGATGACAGGCAAGTTTCGCAAAGTGGCAAGCCACTCTGCACCGGAGCCAGCCTTTGGGCTGTTCCTAAACTTGCCATGGGCGTCTGCCCCTTGGAACCCCGGCACGCCAATGGTGACAATTCTGTGTTAGAAATATCCACTGGATACTTCTTCTCAGATTGCCACGGATTGGCTAAGACGTTGTCTTGCATCTACCAAAGGGGAACGTTACACATCCCCTTATGGAATCCCCTGTTAATTTAGACATAACGCTATGGTTGTAAATATAGAGCAGAAATCAAGTAGAGAAAGGAAATAAAAGCCTATGAGAAAACGAAATCATACAGTAACTATACGGATGAATAAAGCGGAATATGAGCTACTTCAAAGCAAAGTAAAGGAATCCGGAAGAACACAGCAGGAAGTTGTGATAAAAGCAATTGCAGACTTGAAGATAGCTTCTACAGAGGAAGTGGAAGAACTGAAAAGATTGAACCAGATGTTTGCAGATATTCTCAGTCAGCTTCGTGGAGCTACTACAAATATCAATCAGATTGCAAGAAAGCTGCATACAGATGGAGAAATTCCGAATGACATTATGCTGTATTTCCTTAATAAAAATATTCTTAAGTACAGGAAGGAGAGTGAAAAGATATGGCTATTAATAAGACGATTAATAAGCGGACAAATACACATGGAGCAATGAGAAACTGCATCGAATATGTGCTGCGGCAGGATAAGACTAGAGAACAACTTACCTATGTGACTGGACCGTACTGCCATGATGAGATCAATTATGATCTGGTGTACAGAGCATTTTTAGAGGAAAAGAAGGTGTGGGATAAAGATTCTGGGAGAATGTACGCTCACAACATTATTTCCTGGCATAAGGACGAGCAGATTACTCTGGAACAGGCATTTGAATTTGGAAAAGAATTCGCAGAAAAATGGTTTCAGGGATTTCAGACCTTAGTGGCAGTCCATAAGGATAAAGACCATATTCACTGT
>BAIF02000037.1 GCA_000509105.1 Clostridiales bacterium VE202-21
TGAATGGAGAGGTGGTTTGCATTCTTATTGCTGGAGGCTGTGGATGTGTACCTCCTTGCGTCGTAGGGGGAAGGCTGAAGTAGTGGAAGCTTAGGCTTTGCCTAAGCTTCCAGGTCGTAGGGGATTTGTTTTTGGGTGAAGAATTTTTGGACCATGGTGTCCCAGGATTTTTCGAGGGATTTGTCCATGGTGAAGGTTTTTAGGGAGGTGCCTGTTATGCATTGGAGGGTTGTGCCGTCATAGCGGATGTTGAGGTATAGGCCCTGGATTTGGTCGGGGGTGAAGTCCAGGCGGTTCTGGGCTATGAGGCGGGCGGTGTTCTGGGGGGACAGGCGGAAGATGAATTTGAAACTGAGTGGGGTTTTTCTGCCTTTGATCAGGGTGAAGCAGTACTCTCTCAGGGTTTTCCAGAGGGAGTATTCCGGAATGTTTTCTTCTTCGGGGTAAAAGGGCTTTTGGACGAAACCGTCTATTGTGAATGTGTTGAAGGTGACGATTTCTCCTTCTATGAATTGGAAGCTGTCGAATGTTTCGGATAACAGAAGGTGTGACATAAAGTCTTTAATACTGGTTAGGCGCAGTGCGATCATATTGTTTTCCTCCGCGATGATTATCAAATAAAGCCTGTTTGTTATTGTAACATAAAATCCGGGCGGCGGGTAGGAGAAAAATGGCTCTGTCAAAACAGTAATGAAAAATGAGGCGAATCAGGTGGAAAGATTGACTTTTAAGGGTAAAAAAAGTATTATAAAAAGTACGGAAACAGGATAAAGCGAAAGGTCTTAGTAACATATGATGAAAATGAAAAGACGAAAGTCGATTATATACTGCTGTGCGGCGGTCGGTTTGGTGATTGTCATTATACTTGCAGCGGAGGGAATCAACAGCCTGACCAGGAATAAGGTGGATACTTCCGAGGGCCTGGAGATTATAAAACAGGCGTCCTCAGCGGATGTGAAGAATATTGAGAATAAGATGGAAAAGCTGGAGGAGAAGGACAGAGAGAATCAGGAAGTTCAGGAGGAAATTAAGAACAGAAATTATAAGGCTGTTTTTGCGAACGCTGTAATTATGGGGGATTCCATCTCTGAGGCATTTATGGAATATGATCTTCTAAATGCTTCCAGTGTTGTGGCAAAGATTGGCGTGGAACTGGATCAGCTGGATGAGCAGATCGAAAGTGTGGCGCAGATTAATCCCCAGGTTATTTTCCTTGCCTATGGGATGAATGATATTATTGCAACCAGAGGGGATACGGATGAGTTTGTGAAGCAGTACGATGAGCTGTTTAAGAAACTTCAGGAGAAACTACCAGATGCCAAGATTTTTGTGAACTCGATCTTTCCTGTGCAGGAACAGGAGATTGAACGCGAACCGGCTTATAAGAACCTGGATCAGTATAATGAAGCTCTGCATTCCCTGTGCGACAAGAGGCAGATCGCCTTCATCGATAATACGGAACTTGTGTCAGACAGTTATTATGAGGAGGATGGTGTACATTTTAAAGCGTCTTTCTATCCCTTCTGGCTGAACAGGATGGCGGAGGTGGCCTCACTATGATGAACAGAGAATTAGACCATGTGGAGAGCAGAAATGGGGCGGGAAGCACAAAACGTCCTGGTGTTGCGGAGATCGCCAAGTATGTGGTAATGGCTGTGATTCTTGTCTATATTGTTCTGCTGATGATCTATACGAGCGGCAGCACCAAGTCTTTTGAAACCATACAGAAGGCGGTGGAGTCTGTCCTGGATACCGGGAATCTGAAAAAAGCGGAAGGACAGGGCCTGAAGCGTTACTATGGCCTTAACAGTGCGGATTATGACGGAGTGATGCTGTATACTTCCGAGAGCAGTATGTCTGCGGAAGAAGTGCTTTTGATAAAGGTGAAGAACGAAGGACAGATGAAACGGGTAAAGGAAGCTGTCGAAAAGAGAATCGCAAATAGAAAAAATGATTTCGAGGGCTATGCACCAAAGGAAGTCCAGCTGCTGGAACAGTCGGAATTGTCTGTAAGGGGAAAGTTCCTTTTTCTGGCCATAGCACCCAAAGCGGCGGAGTATAAAGAAGCATTTGCAAAAAGTCTGTAAAATACGGGGAGAGGAAGCTGGAAAATGTTATTTAGCAGTATCACGTTTTTGTTTATATTTCTGCCGGTGACACTGGCGTTATATTTTATAGTGCCGCACAAGTTCCGGAATATAATCATGCTGATTGCCAGCCTGATTTTTTATGCGTGGGGGGAGCCGGTTTATATTATATTGATGCTTCTTTCCATCCTGTTGAATTATATCTGCGGACTTGACATATACCACAAGAAAGGCGATCCGCAGAAGGCCCGCAGGAGTCTCATTTTTGCTGTTGTATGCAATTTGCTGCTGCTGGGGTTTTTTAAATATTATGGATTTGTACTGGACAGCCTGAATGCTGTACTGCCGGTGGATATACCGTACAGGGAACTTCCGCTGCCAATTGGGATTTCATTTTATACATTCCAGGCGTTGTCTTATATTATAGACGTCTACAGAAAAGAGGTCAGGCCGCAGAAGAATATTCTGTATTTTGCAATGTACATCAGTATGTTCCCACAGCTGATCGCAGGGCCGATCGTACGTTATATTGACATCGAGGAGCAGCTGAAAAACCGCACGGTAACTATGAGGAAGTTTGGGCAGGGGGCCGAATACTTTATCATCGGCCTTGCAAAGAAAGTCATACTGGCAAACTCCGTGGGACAGGTTTTTGACCAGATATCAGGCCTGCAGATGGGGAGCTTTTCCGTGTTGACGGCCTGGGTCGGCTGTGTGTCTTTTGCCTTTCAGATCTATTTCGATTTCAGCGGATACTCTGATATGGCGGTAGGACTGGGAAAAATGTTTGGATTTGAATTCCGCAGGAACTTTGACTATCCCTATACTTCGTCCAGTATCACGGAATTCTGGAGGCGGTGGCATATTTCTCTGAGCACCTGGTTCCGGGAGTATGTTTATATTCCTCTGGGCGGGAACCGCTGTACGCAGTCCAGGCAGATTATGAATCTCCTGGTGGTATGGATGCTGACCGGTCTCTGGCACGGATCCGCATGGAATTTTTTGTTTTGGGGGCTGTACTATGGGCTCCTGCTTGTACTGGAAAAGTTTGTCTGGGGAAAGGCGCTGGAGCGGCTGCCCGATGTTGTGAGACACATTTATTCTATTGTGCTTGTCTTGATTGGGTGGGTCTTTTTCTTCAGTCCGAGCCTCGGCTATGCAGTGCGGTACCTGAGCGCGATGTTCGGAGCGGGGGCAAGCGCGTTTATAGATAAGCAGGCTCTTTACTTTATACTGACCCATTGGCTCCTGTATGCTGTTGCAGTCCTGGGATCCTCCGCAGCTGGATATTCACTCATTCGGAGGTTTGTCGGGGTTTTTGATGATAACAGGGCAAAGAAAACGGCGGCAGGGATCGTGTACATCGGAATGTTTTTGATCTCCATAGCATATCTGGTGACGGAGTCATTTAATCCATTTTTATATTTTAGATTCTAGGTGGGAATATGAAGAATAACAGAAGGAAAAAGAAGCGGTGGGTTGATGGCTTTATTGGAAAAGCATTTATCATCTGCCTGCTGATACTAATATTAGGTAATCTGCTCGTTCCGGATAAGAAAAAGTCTGACGAGGAGAACCGCATGCTGTCGGAAAAACCAAAACTGACAATAGGCGCACTGACGTCCGGCAGCTATATGGAACAGTATGAAAGCTACCAGTCCGACCAGTTTATCGGAAGGAATATGTGGCGGAAGCTGAAGGTTACGCTGAACCGGTTTGGCGGAAGCAAAGAAGAAAATGGTGTATTTATTGGGAAGAAGAATCAGCTTCTGGAAGATATTGCGGCGCCGGATAAAGATTTGTTACACAGCAATGTGGCGGCCATCAAGGCATTTTCAGAGCGCTACAGCGATATTCCGGTTACGATGCTGCTGGTACCAGATGCTGCAAACATACTCAGCAGCAGCCTGCCTTCCCTTGCCACGGTTGCGGATCAGAGTACCAGCATCGGCCTTGTAAAAAAGGAGCTGGGAGACTCTGTACAGTGGGTGGATGCGGTTAAGGTTCTGAATAAGCATAAGGATGAAAAGATATACTATAAGACAGACCATCACTGGACAACACTGGGGGCATTTTACGCCTTCCAGGAGGCGGCGGGGAAGCTTGGCATCTCGGCGGATGTCTCAAGTGTGTATGCGTCCTATCCGGTGACCACAGACTTTAACGGGATTCTGGCGGCAAAAAGCGGCTGCCGTATGAATGTCAGGGAAGAGATCGACATCTATGTGCCGAAAGACACAGATAATGACGTGACAGTGAATTATGTAGACGAACAAAAGAAGACCACCTCCCTGTACGAGGCGGATCAGCTGGATACAAGAGATAAGTACGCCGTTTTTCTGGGCGGCAATACCTCGGTGATCGATATTAAAACCATGGCGGAGAACCGGGACAGGCTGCTGGTGGTTAAGGATTCTTACGCCAATTGTTTTGTACCGTTTCTGACGCCTTATTTCCGGGAGATTGTCATGATTGACCCAAGGTATTATACCGGAAATATCCAGGATGCTATGGAAACATATCAGATTACTGATGTGCTGTTCCTTTACAGCGGTAACACATTTTTCCAGGATAATAACATAAGCGGAGCGTTGGGCAGTGAGCAATAAGATTAAACAGGAATTTATGAGCAAGAAGGAACCGGTCAGGCTGAATAAATATTTGAGTGAGGCCGGGGTCTGTTCCAGGAGGGAAGCCGACCGCCTGATTGAGAGCGGCAGGGTAATGGTCGACGGGAAAACAGCCGGCATGGGCATGAAGGTATTGCCCGGCCAGGAGGTGCGCGTCGGCCGTAAGGTGGTTTCCCGCAGCGGGGAGATGGTTGTGCTGGCAGTGAATAAGCCTGCAGGAATCGTCTGCACGGAGGAGCACAGAGAGCAAAACAGTATTATAAGGTTTTTAAATTATCCCGCTAGGGTTACTTATGTCGGGCGTCTGGATAAGGATTCCAGGGGCCTGCTTCTTATGACCAACAACGGGGACATCATCAATAAGATGATGCGTGCGGGAAACCGCCATGAAAAGGAATATAAGGTGAGAGTGGATAAGGCAATCACGCCGGACTTCCTGGAAAAGATGTCCGCAGGCGTGCCGATTTTGGATACGGTTACAAGGCCCTGCAGGGTGCAGAAGATCGGAAAGTATACATTTACCATTATTCTGACCCAGGGGCTGAACAGACAGATCCGAAGGATGTGCGGGGCACTGGGATATGAAGTGAAAGATCTGGTGAGAACCAGAATTATGAACATAGAATTGGGAAAGCTAAGAGAAGGAGAATACCGAAAACTGACGGATCAGGAACTGGACTGTCTCTATGAACAAATCAGGGATTCCTCCAATGAAACTGTGATCAGCTAGAAAACGCCGCCCGGGACAGGGGGGAGTATATTATAATGTAAAAACAGGCAGGAGAGTATTTATGGCAGACAAGAAGAAAAGAATGCAGGAGCTGGTCGAGCTCCTCAACCGCGCGCGCCGTGCATATGAGCAGGAAGACACGGAGATTATGAGCAATTACGAATACGATAAATTGTATGATGAACTTCTGGGACTGGAACAGGAATTGGGAACAACTCTTGCATCCAGTCCTACCATTAATGTAGGGTATGAAGTGCTCAGCGAGCTTCCGAAGGAGAGGCATGAGCGGCCCATGCTTTCGCTGGATAAGACGAAAGATGTGGAGCAGCTGAAGGCATTTCTCGGAGAGAAGGAGGCGGTGATCTCCTGGAAACTGGACGGTCTGACAATCGTACTGACCTATCGGGATAAAACGCTGGTCAAGGCAGTTACAAGAGGCAACGGGGAAGTCGGGGAAGTGATAACTAATAATGCGAAAGTATTCAAAAATCTTCCCATAAACATTCCCTACTCTGGGGAGCTGATCCTGAGAGGAGAGGCCGTGATCGGGTATCAGGATTTTGAAAAGATCAATGCAGAGATTGAGGACGTGGATGCAAAGTACAAGAATCCCCGGAATCTCTGCAGCGGCTCTGTACGCCAGCTGAATAACGAGATTACAGCAAAACGCAATGTCCGGTTTTTTGCATTCAGTCTTGTGAGCGCGGAAGGAGTGGATTTTCATAACTCCCGGGCTGAACAGTTTGACTGGCTGGAGACACAGGGGTTTGAAGTGGTGGAACACCATTTGGTTACAGCGGAGACGATTGAGGAGCAGGTAGAGTGGTTTGCACGGCAGATTGCGGAAAATGATTTTCCGTCGGACGGGCTCGTTCTTGTCTACGATGATATTGCCTATGGGCAGTCGCTGGGTGCAACCGCAAAGTTCCCAAGAGATTCCTATGCTTTTAAATGGGCGGATGAGATCCGTGAGACGAAGCTGCTGGAGATTGAATGGAGCCCTTCCAGAACCGGATTGATCAATCCGGTTGCCATATTTGAGCCCGTAGAACTGGAGGGGACTACGGTCAGCCGCGCCAGCGTGCATAATCTTAGTATCATGGAAGACCTGGAACTCGGCGCCGGTGACAGGATCCAGGTGTATAAAGCCAACATGATTATCCCGCAGATAGCGGAAAACCTGACCCGAAGCGGTGTGAAGGGCATTCCGGATGCCTGTCCCGTATGCGGGCATGATACCAGGATATCTATGGAAAATGACACCAAAACGTTGTACTGCACAAATCCGCTCTGCCAGGCAAAGCAGATCAAATCCTTTGCTCTTTTTGTCAGCAGGGATGCCATGAATATGGAAGGGCTCTCAGAAGCGACGCTGGAAAAGTTTATAGCAAGGGGGTTCATAAAGGATTATACAGACATTTTCCATCTGGACAGATACGAAGAAGATATCAAAACAATGGATGGATTTGGTGAAAAATCCTATGTCAATCTGATCAACAGTGTGGAAAACTCCAGGAATACAACGCTGCCCAGGCTGGTATACAGCCTGGGAATTGCCAATATCGGAGTGGCGAATGCAAAAATGATCTGCAAGGCGCTGGACTATGATCCCGGAAGGCTGACAGAGGCTACGGTCGAGGAATTAAGCGGGATTTCAGGAGTGGGTGGTGTCATAGCAAAGGCTTTTGTGGACTATTTTGCAGATCCTTTACACAGAGAACTCTTTGAAAGGCTTCTCAAAGAAGTAAAGATTCCAAAGGAAGAGGTACAGGCGGGAGCACAGGTTTTTGAGAATCTGAATTTTGTAATAACAGGCAGCGTGGAACATTTTGCCAACCGGAATGAGGTGAAAGAGGTGATTGAGTCCCGGGGCGGGAAAGTAACCGGATCCGTTACCTCAAAAACAAACTATTTGATTAACAACGACGTGCAATCTGCCTCCTCCAAAAACAAAAAAGCAAGGGAGCTGGGAATTCCGATCATATCAGAGGAAGAATTCTTAAGAATGCTTGAATAATAAGGGATGGTTTAGAAAAAGTTCATTTGTAAATCACATAGAACTGCGTTATAATCATTTAGAAGGAATGTGAGAAGGTACAGAGCCCCCAGAGACCCTGTACGAGGGAGAAATGCGTAAGTGAAAGAAGGGAGAGCTATGTCAGATAAAGATTTTGTCATTATAGATGAAGAGGACCACAAGGAGGATGGAAAAGACAGCACCATTGTGGAGGAGCAGAAGGAGACATCCGTGACTGCCCAGGGAGAGGACAGCGGGGATGATGATGAGTATGAAAAGTACTGCCTGATGTGCCACCGTCCGGAGAGCGTTGCCGGGAAGATGATCGAACTTCCCAACCACATCACGGTATGCCAGGACTGTATGCAGAAGAGCTTTGACGCAATGACCAATGGCGCCATTGATTACAGTAAGTTTATGAATGTGCCGGGCGTACAGTTTATGAAGATGTCAGACCTGGAGGACAAGATTCCGAAGAACCAGAAGGTCAAAAAGAAAAAGGATAAACCAAAAGAAACGCCAAAGATCAATATCAAAGATATTCCGGCTCCGCACAAGATCAAAGCGCAGCTGGACGAGTATGTGGTAGGCCAGGAATATGCGAAGAAAGCAATGTCTGTGGCTGTTTATAACCATTATAAAAGAGTTGCAACGGACAGCATGGACGACATCGAGATCGAGAAGTCCAATATGCTGATGATCGGGCCTACCGGAAGTGGTAAGACCTATCTTGTGAAGACGCTTGCCAAGCTTCTGAATGTGCCGCTGGCGATCACGGATGCCACCTCTTTGACGGAGGCAGGCTACATAGGCGACGATATTGAAAGCGTCGTATCCAAACTGCTGGCGGCCGCAGACAATGAAGTGGAGCGGGCGGAACAGGGGATCATTTTCATCGATGAGATCGATAAGATCGCAAAAAAGAGAAACTCCAGCCAGAGAGATGTGAGCGGTGAGTCTGTACAACAGGGACTGCTCAAGCTTCTTGAAGGCAGTGAGGTCGAAGTGCCGGTGGGGGCAAACAGCAAGAATGCCATGGTGCCGCTTACCACCGTAAATACAAAGAATATCTTATTTATCTGCGGAGGGGCGTTCCCGGATCTGGAAGATATTATTAAGGAGCGATTGTCCCACAAGACATCCATGGGATTCAACGCTGAACTGAAAGACAAATATGAGCATGACGAGGATATCCTGTCCAAGGTTACGATGGAGGATCTGCGGACATTTGGAATGATCCCCGAGTTTATAGGGCGTCTGCCTATCATCTTTACACTGAAGGGCCTGGATCGGGGGATGCTTGTTAAGATACTGAAGGAACCAAAAAATGCGATCCTCAAGCAGTACAAAAAGCTGCTGGCACTGGATGAGGTTAACCTGGAATTCGACGAAGGGGCACTGGAAGCGATTGCCGAAAAAGCGATGAAAAAGAAGACTGGTGCAAGGGCCCTTCGTGCAATTATAGAAGAGTTTATGCTGGATATTATGTATGAGATACCGAAGGATGATAATATCGGGCAGGTAACTATAACGAGAGAATACATAGAAGGAACGGGAGGGCCGATTATACAGCTCAGGGGACAGGAAACACTGCTGCTGAGTTAGGGAGACATTTGTCTGTCCCGGAAGGAGCACACAACGCCGGCAGGGATGCCTGCCGGTGATGATAGATACTGGCCGTTCGGCCTGTTCTCCGTAAAGATTCAATAGAAAAATTTGATGGAACCGACGACATACAGCCTCAAATCTGATGATTTGAGGCTTTTGTTGTCCTGGACTTTGCCTGAGGAAGCAAAGCCTGTCCATCAGATTTTTCTATGTTTTTTCTGCGGTAATACGAGATGTTTCATATATCCAAAACCATCGGCAGTTGGATTTAAATGTAAAGTAAAGAATGCACAAAATGACTGTGAAATTTGATCAATTTTAATGGAAATGCTTGAAAATCTTATGAGAAGGGTGTATTCTTTTATCTGTTCGGGATAATTTAATGTGAGAAATGTGAGGAGAAAGATATGAGCGGCTACAGGTTTTTACTAGATTTGGCTATTATTCTGTTATTCACGAAGGTTCTCGGGCTTTTGACCAAGAAAGTCCAGATGCCTCAGGTGGTGGGGGCGCTTCTGGCCGGGCTTTTGCTTGGGCCGGCAGGTATCGGGATTCTTGAGGAGACTTCTTTTATTCAGTCTTTGGCTGAGATTGGGGTCATTGTACTGATGTTCTGCGCCGGAATGGAGACTGACATTAAGGAATTGAGGGCGAGCGGGAAAGCGTCTCTGGTGATTGCATTGTGCGGGGTTATTGTTCCGCTTCTGGGGGGATTCGGCGCGGCTTATATTTTTAACAGGCCGGGGATGATTGCTTCGGATGTTGACACGAGTCTTCTTTTGCAGAACATTTTTATTGGGGTAATATTGACCGCTACTTCAGTAAGTATTACTGTCGAGACGCTGAAGGAGTTGGGAAAACTGAAAACCCGCTCTGGAAACGCAATTTTAGGGGCGGCTATTATAGATGATATTCTTGGCATTATTGCGCTGACTATTGTGACAAGCCTGGCAGACTCTTCCGTAAAGATCGGTACGGTTATGCTGAAAATTCTTGGTTTCTTCGCCTTTGCTGGTGTGATTGGCTTCCTCTTTTACCGCCTGTATAAAAACTGGGTGGACAAGGCCAGGAAGGAATTGCACCGACATACGATCATAGCATTTGTGTTCTGCCTGCTGATGTCTTATATCGCGGAAGTGGTATTTGGAGTTGCAGATATTACGGGTGCGTTTATCGCGGGTCTGATTATTTCGAATGTGAGACGTTCTACATATCTGGAAAGTAAGTTTGATACAATTTCCTACCTGCTGCTGTCGCCGGTATTTTTTGCCAGTATTGGACTTAAAGTTGTACTGCCGGATATGTCGGCTGCGATTGTAGGATTTGCAGTTGTTTTGACAATTGTGGCAATTCTCACGAAAGTAGTGGGGTGCGGTTTGGGCGCAAAGCTGTGCGGATATCAGAATTACCAGGCCAGGCGGATTGGTGTGGGGATGGTATCCAGGGGTGAGGTTGCACTAATAGTGGCGAGTAAGGGAGCAGGCCTGGGGCTGCTTGGTTCGGCTTTTCTCGGGCCCGTGATCATCGTTGTGGTGATTACGACGATCATAACTCCTGTATTGCTGAAGATTGTATTTAGAACAGGTGCGGCGCCGGCCCAGGAACCGCCGATTCCGGAAAATGAGATAGTTACAAGTTACTATGAAAATGCCGATGAGATACGTGGAGAAGGACGCTGATTAAGCGTCCTTCCTGTTTTTAGTGAGGTTTGCATAGTTGTATAAATTCTGCCGGTTTCAAAATCTACGTGCCTGTTCAAATGTATTATACAGGTTTAGCTGTCCGAATCCCCATTCCCTGTTTGGGAACGTCATATTAGGCGGGCGCACGGCACCGAGAATCAGAACGCTCTTAATCTGGTAGGAATCAATCCGCGGGCTGCCAAGCTGGTAAATGATCCATTCTAGAAGCAGAGCTGTGGCGCCTGCAGAGATGGCTGTGGATATGCTGGAACCTGAACGGACGGCATAACGGCCGCCGGGAAGCGCCCCCCTTATATTAATACCCGGAGCCGTGAGATCAGGATTGAGCTGTTCGTATCTTGTGTATCCTCTTCCGGAACTAAGTGCGATACTGTTATTGGCTCCATCATAATAGGAAACAACAATTGTGCTGATCGTGTTGCCGGGATTCGTTAGCGTATAGTAGGGATCTGCGTTTAAGAAGTAGACCTCTCCGCCTATAAATTCTTTGACAGGAAGCCAGATATGGAACCTCCCGTCTATGGTCTGAACGGGAGTAACATTTACTTTCCATATTCCGGGAACAGGAGACCTGAAGCTGAAAAAAGCCAGTTCAGACGTGCTTCTTTCTACGATGAGCCGGTAACTGACTGTTACCTGTGTCCTTTCAAATATAAAATTATACTCCGAGGTAGCGTTGCTCTCAACAATGACCGGCGTGGTTGTCTCTCCGGAGGGAGAGGTCAGGGTAATGGACAGTACATTTGGAATATCTGCCCATAATTCCATCACAAAGCCGGGGACATTTTCCCCAACCCGGATCTCCACAGAATTAGTAGATGCTCCGTCGTGTAATTCGTTAGAATAATGGTGCCTCTGGTCGGCCTCGTTTCCCCCGCCGATGACGGGAATACGGCTGTTAAGAATACTGTACCCTTCCAAGACCTGAGAAAGGGGTGTCAGGCTGATATGCCCGCCCAAGCTGGTTCCCAGTGCAATGCACAGCACGAGAGGCATGTTTTGGGCTGTAGCCAGATCGTTTAAGTACCGCAGGCCAAGCAGGATATCGGTATCCTGGTAACAGGGAGCTGAAGATGGAATAAAATAATAATCACGTAAGTATTGTTTGGCCTGCTTCAGTTTGACAATGCCGATTGTGCATTCCGGCGCGGCTCCAAGAAACTGTTCCTCAGGGTTTCCACTGCCCGCTGACAGGCTGGCGATGAAGGTGCCGTGACCTATTTCATCCACTGACGGTACGATTGACTGGGGGTCATCGGATTGCAGCGCTTCATTAATCCTTTCTCTCGTGTATTCGGTTCCGTAGGAAAAGTTCTCCGGCGGCGCGCCGGACTGCACTGTCTGATCCCAGATTCCGGCAATCCTAGTTGAGCCGTCCAGGCTGCGGAAAATGGAATTTACGTAATCAATTCCGGTATCAATGAATCCGATCATGACATTATTCCCTTTTAGCTGCAGGGTGGGATAATTCTGAATTGCCAGAATCCCGGACTGATTCAGCGCCTCCATGCTCAAAAGAGAATAGCATTTGGGGATGGATAGATATGTATATCTTCCCAGGTTGACCGGATCAGCCTGTATTGCGGGGGCGTAAATACACCGGTACCCAAAATCGGCTTCCTGCTCGCATAACTGATCCAGCGGAACATTTACAAGAGGCTGAGGAATTGCGTCGGATACGACAAAATCACGGTAATCTTCAGACAAAATGCGTTCTCTGCATATATTAGGATCCATTTCAATTATCCATTCTGTTTTTTAATATGTATATGAACATCCGATAGCAGAATATGCGGGGATCTTATGGGATGCTATAATCAGGATCAGTACTTAAAATACTATTAAATAAAAGGAAATCGGTTGAAGTTGGCATATTATGGGGTATAATGTATATAAATATGAATCCGTATGTGACAGGATTTAAATACGAAGGGAGATATACAGATATGAAATCATTTTTTGAAGACTTGGGCAGAAAAATCGGTGAAACAGCGGAAACAGTGACAAATAAAGCGGGGGAGGCAGTAGAGGTCCAGAGGCTGCGCAATCAGATCAGAGCGCTGGAACGCGGCAATGAGAGAGATTATGCTGAACTTGGAAAGATGGTTTATAACCATTATAAAGACGGTGAGGTAGTGGATTCAGAGGCCATCGGTATCTGTGATGCGATTCAGAACAGAGAGGAAAGCATCGGTAAATATGAGCAGCAGATTTCGGATGTGAAAGGTGATGTCACCTGCGGAGGATGCGGCAAGTCGGTTGCAAAAGATATGGCGTTCTGTCCGCACTGCGGATCAAAAGTTCCGGAGCAGGCTGCGGCTGAGGGAGGGGACTATGCAGACGCTGTGAAGGAGAAGGTCGTGGATATGGCCGGGAAAGTGAAAGAAAAAGCAGAAGCCGCCGCTGAAACCGTGAAGGAAAAAGCAGAGAGCACTGTGGAGGCTATGAAAGAAAAAGCAGGTACTACAGCTGAAAATGTCAGAGATAAGACGGAAGAAGCGGCAGATACTGCCAAAGAAAAGACAGAGGATGCTGCAGATACGATAAAGGAAAAGACAGGAAATGCAGCAGATACGATAAAAGAAAAGACGGAGAATGCAGCGGATACCGTAAAAGAAAGAACCGCGCAGGCTGCTGATGCAGTGAAGGAGAAGACTGCTGAGGCTGCCGGTACTTTAAAGGAAAAGGCAGAGGATGCGGCCGAGGCCGTCAAGGAAAAGGCAAAGGAAGCGGAAGAAAAAATAAAATCCATGACTGAAGAGTAGGGGGAGCCCCATGATTATTTTGGTTTTAATGAGTCTGACGCTGAGCCTTGCGCTGATTGATATTGCGATAAAGTCTTATGTGGAAGGATATATGAATAAGGGCGAAGAGCGCACCGCATGCAAGGGCAGGATTCTGATCCGGAAAGTATATAATAAAGGGATGTGCCTGAATCTGTTCGAAGACCATCAGGACTTCGTGAAGGTATCCTCTGCCATCGTGACGATGCTGCTTACGATCTATCAGTGCATTACACTGGTCAGAAAGAGACATTACCTGAAAAAAGCGGGTCTGTCCCTAATGACAGCCGGAGCGTGGAGCAATACCTTTGACAGATGGATACGCGGCTATGTGATTGATTACGTTGGCTTTAAAACAAAATGGGAAAAAATCACCAGGATTACGTATAATCTCGGTGACTTTTTCCTGGCTGCGGGGGCCGTGCTTATGATGCTGTCTTCGGTGTTTCATTTTAAGAAAAGAAAGAACTGATCTGTCCGGCAATGATTTCCATAAGGCGGGTGCGGGATTCCACGCTCGCCCAGCCAATGTGGGGCGTGATGAGCAGCCGCCGGCTGTCCTGGATGGAACGCAGAGGACTGTCTTCGGACATAGGCTCTTTTGCCAGCACATCCAGGCCGGCGGCAGCGATCTGATTCTGGTTTAGTGCGGCGGCAAGCGCATATTCCTCCACAATCTGGCCCCGGCCCAGGTTCAGGAAGATCGCATGGGGCCGCATTTTACGGAAAGCGGCCTCGTCCATCAGCCTCTCGGTATACTGGTTCAGAGGGGCATGTACGGAGACGATATCCGAGGACGCGAGGAGTGTCTCAAAGTCCACCTGCGAATAACCGGGCTGCGGCTGCGCGCCGGACGGGGAACAGTAGATGACATGAGCGCCGAAAGCTTCCGCAATGGATGCCACCCTGCGGCCGATATTGCCCAGCCCGATGATACCCCAGGTCATACCCTGCAGTTCATGGAAAGCCTCTGCAAAATGCGAGAATGAGGTGTCATTCACATAGCGGCCGCTTTTTACATAATTGTCATAGTAACTCAGTTTTTCCAGCAGATAGAAGAGCATGGCAAAGGTATGCTGGGCGACGGATTCCGTAGAATAGTCGGCAACGTTGCGCCAGGCAATGCCTCTCTTTTCGAGATATTTTTTATCCAGAACGTCCGTCCCCGTGGCCGTTACACAGATAAGCTTCAGGTGTTCTGCAGTGTGGATAGTCTGTTTGTTGATGGTAATTTTGTTTATAATGAGGACGTCTGCATCCTTCACACGTTCCGGTACTTCTTCGGAGGTGGAAAAGGGGTACTTGACAACTTCACCTAACTGGTCAAAACGTGAGAGGTCAATATCCTCCCCGATTGTTTTGGCATCCAGAAATACAATTTTCATAGTAAGCTCCTTTCTTTTTGCGGATGGTCTGTATTTAAACTCTAAAATTCCTTTTGTTACAGAAAAGAAACAGGTTCGTACGGCGAATGTACCGCAGAGCACGGATCGTAACACTATTATTTAACAGTTTTTGGGAGAAGTCAATATCCGGGGTGCAGCAAGGGGAAAAATGTGCTATTATAAATACGATAACTGGGAAAGCAGGTAAGACAAATGATACAGGATATTGCACCACACCAATACGATAACGGGTACAACCCGGTCCCCCCGGACAGGGACAGTATTGCCTTATATTATGAGGAACATACCGCATTGATAAAGAATACGGCGGAGGGAATTGAATTCCCGAGATTTGCGGATCTGGAGCGGCTTAATGAGGAGATATACGAAGAGTATACATATTTATTTTCCATAGATGAAGAACGCTACTATCTGGTAGAGGAGATCAACAGAGAACGGCTTTCAGCATTTACCATGGAGAATACGGAGATTTTCCGCAGGGCAGATCCTCAATACCGCGCATTTGCGGGGATAACCGGATATCAGCTGTATAGCTGGTACAAGAATCACAGGTATTGCGGGCACTGTGGTTCGTCGATGAAAAAAGATAAGAAAGAGCGGATGCTCTATTGTGAAGAGTGCCATAATATGGAGTATCCCAAGATATGCCCGGCGACGATTATCGGCGTGACCGACGGCAACCGGCTGCTGATGTCCAAATATGCCGGAAGGGCATATAAAAAATACGCACTTCTTGCAGGCTTTGTGGAAATCGGGGAGACCGTGGAGGAAACCGTGAAAAGAGAAGTCATGGAAGAGGTGGGGCTGAAGGTAAAGAATGTCAGGTACTATAAGAGCCAGCCATGGTCGTTCAGTGACACTGTGCTGATGGGTTTTTACTGTGATCTGGACGGAGACGATTCCATTACGCTGGATGAGGAAGAACTGGCCCTGGCAGAATGGTTTGAGCGGGAGGAGATTCCTGCGGGCCCCCAGAGAGACAGCCTGACAAACGAAATGATCATGAAGTTTAAAAATGGTGAGATTTAGGAGGAAAACAAGATGAGAGCAGAATTTGATGACAGCTTAGTAACAGGAAATGATATGATTGATTCACAGCACAAAGAACTGATTGATAAGATCAATAAGCTTCTGGAAAGCTGTGAGAGCGGAAAGGATAAGCTGGTGGCAATTAAGACGCTGGATTACCTTGCAGACTACACCGATTTCCACTTTTCAGCGGAGGAGAAGCTCCAGGAAGAGATTGAGTATCCGGGGATTAAAGAACATAAGAAGGAGCATGAGAAGCTCAGAACAGTTGTAAAAGAACTTTACGAGATGCTGGAGGAAGAAGAAGGGCCTTCCAATGCTTTTGTGGAGCAGGTGAATAAGAATGTGATTGAGTGGCTCTATAGGCATATCAAAGGGTTCGACAGATCGGTTGCTGAGTATAAATTCATGGCTGCTAATAGCGAGAGACTCTAGGGAACCTTTCAAA
>BAIF02000036.1 GCA_000509105.1 Clostridiales bacterium VE202-21
TGATTAAGCGCCTCAGGTGTTCTAAAAAGCTGCTTCGGGAGCAGCTTTTTTCCGGCTGGTTCTGCGGATTTCCTCTAACTGCTGCCTGGCTCGCTAACATGCATTTCCAACAGGGCAGGCACTTGCCGCAGCATCTCCCGGCTCACGGTAAGCTGGTTCATCCGGCCGGTAGGTTAGAACCCGTTACTAAGATGGGGCCTCAAACGGGGGCGGCGGATGGTAACTGGCTATGCGTATCTTGTATCTTGCATAGGATTGTCGATGAGTACCAGCAGATTGGCCGCCCTGACTATTGCATGATTAAAAAACTACTGGCACTGAAACACCTCCGGTAAGTTTTCTATCTGCATTCATACAGGGAGGGATTAAATTCACTTTTCATATATATTTAACCCTGTTTTCAAAAAACTTACTTGGGACATAAAAGTCCCGCCAATTCAATCCCATCCGCTGCCCCCGTCCGGGCTCCCACCAGGGAACGAGCCCTCCCCTGCATCCCTGTCATTAAGCGTCCCCATCCGCGCCGAGACTAAAGCTCGCCACTAAATCCCGATTTATAAAGTTTTTATTTTTTTTATTATTTTATTAGCACTCATCTATAAAGAGTGCTAACTTTTTATTGACTTTTGAAATCCAGTGTATTAGAATATCTTCTAGGTGGTAATAAAGGCTTACGAAACAGCTATTATAATGAAAAGGAGTGTTATATATGGGAACAAAAAAAGGTAACTTATCCATTGACAGCGAGAATATATTTCCGATTATTAAGAAATGGGTATATTCTGACCACGATATTTTTATGCGCGAGCTTGTATCTAATGGCTGTGACGCCATCACAAAGCTGAAAAAGCTGGACATGATGGGGGAATATGAACTGCCGGATGATTACAAGGCAAAGATTCAGGTTATTGTTAACCCGGAGGAGAAGACATTAAAGTTTATTGATAATGGCTTGGGTATGACAGCGGGTGAAGTAGAGGAGTATATTACACAGATCGCATTCTCCGGTGCTACCCAGTTCCTGGAGAAGTATAAAGATAAAACGACTGAGGATGAGATGATTGGACATTTCGGTCTGGGATTCTACTCTTCTTTTATGGTGGCGGATGAGGTTCATATTGATTCGCTGTCCTACCAGGAAGGTGCGGTTCCGGTACACTGGGTAAGCGAGGGCGGCACAGAATATGAGATGCAGGACGGTAATAAAACCGATGTAGGTACCGAGATAACCCTGTTTTTGAATGAGGAGAGCCTACAGTTTGCGAATGAGTACAAGGCAAGGGAAGTTCTGGAAAAATACTGCTCCTTTATGCCGGTAGAGATCTTCCTTTCCAAGGAAAATGAAGCGCCGTCTTATGAGACAATTGATGAGGAAGAACTGCTTGATACGGACGAAGTCGTAGAGCATATCACGGAAGAGCCAAAAGAGGGCGAAGAAGGCGAACCGAAGAAAAAAGTCAAGATTGTAAAACGCCCGGTATCCATCAGCGATATTCATCCTCTTTGGGCAAAGAACCCGAGTGAATGTACAAAAGAGGAGTATATTGACTTCTACCGCAAGGTATTTATGGATTATAAGGAACCATTGTTCTGGATTCACTTGAACATGGACTATCCGTTTAATCTCAAGGGAATTCTTTATTTCCCGAAAATCAATACAGAATACGATTCCATCGAGGGAACCATTAAACTGTACAACAACCAGGTATTTATTGCGGACAACATCAAAGAAGTCATTCCGGAATTCCTGATGATATTAAAAGGTGTCATTGACTGTCCTGACCTGCCGCTGAATGTTTCCAGAAGCGCCCTGCAGAATGATGGATTTGTGAATAAAGTGGCGGATTATATTTCCAAGAAAGTTGCAGATAAACTCAACGGAATGTTTAAGACCGACAAGGAAAACTATGAAAAATACTGGGATGACATCAGTCCATTTATCAAGTTTGGCTGCCTGAAGGATGAAAAGTTCGGTGAGAAAATCAAAGATTCTATTTTATTTAAAAACCTGGATCATAAATATTTAACACTGGAAGAGTTAATCGAGGCTAACGGCGGTTCCGTCGTAACTCCGAATGATCAGGAGGAAAAGGCAGAAGATAGTGCTGACGAAAATGAAGCAGAGAACAAGGCCGAGAATGAAGTAGAGGAGATCAAGACCGACATTTACTATGTAACAAATGAACAGCAGCAGAGCCAGTATATCAATATGTTCAAAGAACACGACCAGGATGCGATTCTGCTGACACACAACATTGATTCCGCATTTATCACTTATCTGGAGCAGCGCAACCCGAAGGTGAGATTCCTGAGAATTGATGCGGATGTGCATGATTCCCTGAAAGATGAGGTTTCAGAGGAAGAAAAGGAAGAGTTTAAGAAAACCACAGACAGCCTGATTGAAATCTTCCGAAAAGAGCTGAACAATGATAAGCTGGATGTGAAAGTCGAAAAACTCAAAGACGATAATGTAGCTTCCATGGCAGTGCTTTCTGAGCAGTCCAGACGTATGGAAGAGATGATGAAGATGTACAGCATGGGTGGTATGGATGCCGGTATGTTCGGAAGCCAGGCAACCTTGATCTTAAATGCAAACCATCCGCTTGTCAAGTTTGTTTTAGAGCATAAACGCAGTAAGAGCGTACCTATCATCTGCAGACAGCTTTATGATCTGGCTATGCTGGCTCATAAACCGTTGAGTCCGGCTGAGATGACGGCATTTGTACAACGCAGTAATGAGATTATGATGCTGCTTACTAAGTAAGGGGGCTGGATTGGAGAAGGGGCGCCATTCCCGTCCGGCATAAGGGATTTTGCGGGACTGGATTTGGAGATTGATTTACTAAATGAAAAAAGAGCCGTGACTGGGGCAACCTGGACACGCAGTGTGAAATTCTGATGAATTTCACA
>BAIF02000035.1 GCA_000509105.1 Clostridiales bacterium VE202-21
GACTAAATCCCAATTTAGATGTTGGCTGGGGTGTGAAGCGTAACGGCTTAGGAGCGGTTCCCATAGTGCATTCACAAATACTATTGTGATTCTTCCAGTCTTCACTTATAATAATAGAAAACAAAGGATGCCTCAGGCAGCTGCAGAATTTCCTGCAGTTTCAGCCGGGTACGATAGGAGAGATGAATGGCAATTAATAATACGGCAAGAATGATACTAAAGGCGCTTTCTTTTGATGGAATTGAAGTGGAGGCTTCACGGCATCTGGCGGATCTGAAAAGGCTGGATCCGATGAAGATTTTTTATAAGAAGATTGACTATAAGATTTATAATGACGGGTACGAGGTGCCGACGAGGATATTTTTCCCAAATGAAAAGGCCTTTAAGAATACAGGCCCCATACTGCATAAGGTGATGCTGCTTATCCACGGCGGCGGCTGGGTGACAGAGAGTGTGGATAATTATGACCGTATCTGCGCCAGGCTTGCGAATGCCACGGAGCATGTTGTGGTCTCTGTGGATTACAGGCTGGCTCCGGAGAATAAGTTTCCGATTGGTCTGGAGGACTGTTATGCGGCGGCAAGGGCTGTATTTATGAAACAGTTTATTCTGAATGTAAACCCGGATGATATTACACTGATCGGGGACAGTGCCGGGGGGAATCTGGCGGCGGCGCTGTCTCTTCTGGCGAGGGACAGGGGCGAATTCCTTCCCAGGCGCCAGGTGCTGATCTATCCGGCAGTCAACAGCGACTATACGGAGAATTCGCCGTTTGAGTCCGTGCGGGAGAACGGGACGGATTATCTGCTTACAGCGGGGAAGATGCGGGATTATATTGAATTATATGCTTCATGCGAGGAGGACAAAAGGAATCCTTACTTTGCACCGATACTGGCGGAGGATTTGACAAATCAGCCGGATACGCTTGTGATTACGGCCGAATATGATCCCCTGAGAGATGAGGGGGAGGCATATGGGGAGAAGCTGAAGGCGGCCGGCAACAAGGTGGAGATCTGCAGGATCAAGGACGCCCTGCACGGATATTTTGCTCTGGGCATCAAAAACTTTCATGTGCAGGAGAGCTTTGACCGTATTAATCAATTTTTGGGATATGAACCAGCTCAGGGGGTGTAAAGTGTGCAGCAGAAACGGGCGTATTGGAGAAAGCTGGATAATGCGGCAAAATTATTTTCAGCTACGAGTAATAAAAAGGACACCAGAGTGTTCCGGTTCTATTGTGTTCTGAAGGAAGAGATAAACGGGGAGCGGCTTCAGGAGGCGCTGGACAGAACGGTTGTTACGTATCCTGTATTTTTATCAGTTATGCGCAAGGGGCTGTTCTGGCATTACCTGGAAAAGAGCAGGCTCAGGCCTGTGGTGCGTGAAGAGTATAAGGAACCGTGCAGCTGCCTGTATGTGCGGGATAAAAAATCACTGCTGTTTGAAGTGACCTACTATGGACGCAGGATTAATTTTGAAGTGTTCCATGCGCTGACAGACGGGACGGGTGCTACGGAATTCTTAAAAGAGCTTGTGAAGAATTATTTGTATATAACCTATAAAGAGGAGGGGCTTGCGGATGTTCCTCTTTTAGATGAGAACGTCACGATCCAGGACCAGGAGAGCGACAGCTTTTCACAGTATTATACGGAAGTAAAAAAGAAAAAGGTAAAAAAACCAAAGGCGCATCAGCTGAAGAAACCCAGAAAAGAAATCGGGCGGCTCCAGGTGAATGAGGCGGTGGTCTCGGTGAAAGATTTGCTTGGACGATCGAGAGAGCTCGGGGTATCTATGACCGTATTTCTGACAAGTGTTTTTCTAATGGCAATTCACCAGGAAATGTCGAAACAGCAGGAAAACCATCCGGTCGTATTGATGGTGCCTGTAAATCTGCGGAAGTTTTTCCCTTCTGATTCCATGCTGAATTTCTTTAACTGGATTGAACCGGGATATCATTTTGGAAACGAAAAGGGGAGTTTTGAGGCTGTACTGCAGCGTGTAAAGGAATATTTCGCATCGGAACTTACGACGGAGCGTGTGGCGGAGCATATGAATGAGCTGATCGCCCTGGAGATGCACCCGATTCTCAGGCTGGCGCCTCTGGAACTAAAGAATCTGGGCATCCGGGCCGGGGCCAGATATGCGGAGCGGGATGTGACGGCTATCTTCTCCAATATGAGTGCAGTCAGGATGCCAGGGGAGTATGAGCCTTATATAGACCGCTTCGGAGTATATACAAGTACGCCTAAACTGGAGTTGTGTGTGTGCTCTTTTGGAGACAAGCTTTCTCTTGGATTTACATCCAGGTTCGATACTTTGAATATTCAGAGGAACTTTTACCGGATACTAAAGGAACAGGGAATCACTGTGGAGAGGATAGAACCGGAATTCCCGCAGCCAGACGTGCCGGGAAAGATGGAACTGAAGGTTTTCCGCTTTTTCTCTTTCCTATGCCTGGCAGCAGCGGTAGGCTTTGTGGCCGCTGATTTTAATTTCCATCCGGATATCCGCTGGCCTATCTTTACGGCGGCTGGAATTGCCAGTATGTGGCTGGCTCTGGCGATTGGTTTCGTGAAGCGGTATAACCTCATGAAGAATGCTACGTGGCAGTTGATTATCGTTTCGGTGGGCTGTATTTTGTGGGATGTTTTTACGGGCTGGCACGGATGGTCTGTGGATTATGTGCTTCCAGCCGTCTGTATGGTGATACTGCTTTCTATGTTTATTATTACAAAGGTGCAGAGGAACACGGCAAGAGAATATATGATCTATTTCGTGATGGCAGCCGGGTATGGCGTGCTGCTTCCGCTGATTCTGCTGCTGACTGGCGTGGTGAAGTTCCAGCTTGTGTGTTCCATCTGTGTGGTGGTGTGCTTTTTGTTTCTGGCGGCCCTTGTTATCTTTAAAGGAAAAGAATTCCGGGAAGAGATGCATAAAAAGTTCCATGTGTAGACAAGGATTGTACTCTCTGCGCCGTTTGTGGTATTATAAATCCGTATGCAGTATTGCAGCAATTATTGATAGGAAGGACAAGACTATATGAAACTTTTGATTCAAAACGGACATGTATTAGATCCTCTGACAGGACTGGACAGTATCAGTGATGTTCTGACAGACGGTGACAAGATCGTGAAAGTTGCAAAAGATATCCGGGACACTGCGGATCAGACGATTGATGCATCCGGCTGTTATGTCATGCCAGGCTTCATAGACCTGCATGTGCATTTGCGCGATCCCGGACTGACCCATAAAGAAACACTGGAGACAGGCGGCCGGGCTGCAGCCAGGGGCGGAGTGACTACCGTATGCGCGATGCCGAATACAAAGCCCATAACAGACACAAAAGAGATGGTTGCAGACGTGCATCAGAGAGCTGTGAAAGAATCTCCGGTTCATGTGATCCAGCTTGGGGCTGTTACAAAAGGAGAAGCCGGAAAGGAACTGGCGGATATCAAAGGAATGGCCGAGGCCGGATGCCATGCGATCAGTGAGGACGGCAGGTCAGTCATGAATGCCTCTTTGTACCGAAAAGGGATGAAGCTGGCCAAAGAAAATAATATATCTGTTTTTGCACATTGCGAAGACATTACGATGGTAGAAGGCGGCGTTATGAACGCCGGATCCAAGGCGGATTCACTTGGAGTGAAGGGAATTACGAATGCCGTTGAAGATGTCATCGTAGCCCGAGACATACTTCTGGCAAAGGAAACAGGAGTGCGTCTGCACCTCTGCCATTGTTCCACGGCGGACAGCGTCAGAATGATAGCCGCTGCCAAAAAAGACGGGCTGCCGGTAACAGGAGAAGTATGCCCGCATCATTTCATTCTATCTACAGAGGATATCCATGAGAATCACGGACAATATAAGATGAATCCCCCGCTGCGTGCGCCGGAGGATGTAGAAGCTCTGAGAGAAGGGCTGAAAAACGGCATCATGGATGTGATTTCTACCGATCACGCTCCCCATGCGGAAAAAGAGAAAAATCTCCCCATGGAAAAAGCCGCATTCGGGATCGTCGGATTGGAGACATCCGCCTGCCTGACATACACAGAGCTGGTCGAAAAAGGCGTTCTGACGCCCATGCAGATGGTCGAGAAGATGAGCTATAATCGGCCCGGATACTGGGATTGGAGGACAAAGGCTCCGTGTCTGAGGGAAAGACCGCAGACATTGTCATCTTTGATCCTTCTACAGAATACAGAATTGATAAAAACACGTTTCTATCTAAGGGGAAGAACACTCCGTTTGATGGATATCCGGTCAAAGGAGAGGTATGTTGTACCATTGTTGATGGAAGAATTGTATATACAAGATAAAAAACGGAGGGCAAAGGGGTCAGACCCCGGTGCACCGGGGTCTGACCCCTTTGCTCATCATTTTCAGAACATTCAGATAATTGAGGAGGTTTTTTCATGATTAACAAGCTGGTAAGTAAGATTAAGAAGACAGGCGCTCCGATCGTGGTCGGACTGGATCCTATGTTGAACTACATTCCGGAACATATCCAGAAGCGTGCTTTTGAGGAGTTTGGTGAGACTCTGGAAGGGGCTGCGGAGGCGATCTGGCAGTTTAATAAGGAGATTGTGGACAAGACGTATGACCTGATTCCGGCTGTGAAGCCTCAGATTGCGATGTATGAGCAGTTTGGCGTTCCGGGATTGATGGCTTTTAAGAAGACGGTCGATTACTGTAAGGAAAAAGACCTGGTCGTGATCGGGGATATTAAACGGGGCGATATTGGATCTACTTCGGCAGCCTATGCCGTGGGGCACCTTGGTAAAGTGAAGGTGGGAAGCAGGGAATATCTGCCCTTTGATGAGGACTTTGCGACGGTGAATCCCTACCTTGGCTCCGATGGTGTGAATCCCTTTATAGACGTATGTAAGGCTGAGAAAAAGGGCCTGTTTATTCTTGTGAAAACTTCCAATCCGTCCAGCGGTGAGTTCCAGGATCAGCTGATTGACGGCAGGCCGCTTTACGAACTGGTCGGCGAGAAGGTTGCCGAGTGGGGCGCACAGTGCATGGGCGGGGAATACAGCTATATTGGCGCGGTAGTGGGCGCTACTTATCCAGAGATGGGTAAAGTGCTCCGTAAAGTGATGCCGAAAGCCTATATCCTGGTGCCGGGATACGGTGCTCAGGGAGGGCAGGGCAAGGATCTGGTTCACTTTTTTAATGAGGACGGGCTGGGCGCGATTGTGAATTCTTCCCGTGGTATTATCGCAGCATATAAGCAGGCGGCCTATGCAGCATATGGCGCAGAAAACTTTGGGGATGCGTCAAGGGCTGCGGTGGAAGCGATGACAGCAGATATTCAGGGAGCTTTACAAGGCAGATAGTAAAGAATATATGAAGTAATACAAAAGGTGGCAGGCCCTGAAATAATAGGGGCTGTCCGGAGAAGGGTAACAGTTCAGTCCTGTCTGAGCTGCTACGGAAAAGGAGTAAAAGAATGTCTAATAAACAAAAAGAATCGGCCCTGATCGTATCTCAACAATGTATCGCCGCAGATATCTACAGTATGTGGATACAGACAGAAAAGATTGCATCTCTGGCAGTGCCGGGGCAGTTTATTTCTATGTATACAAAGGACGGGAGCAAGCTTCTGCCCCGCCCCATCAGCCTGTGTGAGATAGAAAAAGAAAAGAAGCAGATCCGTGTTGTTTACCGTGTAACAGGAGATGGTACAGGGACACAACAGTTCTCAAAACTATCAAAGGGAGACCGGATTGATATTCTGGGTCCTCTGGGAAATGGTTTTCCTGTCGATGAGGCGGCGGGCAGAAAAGCAGTCTTAATCGGAGGCGGTATCGGTGTGCCGCCCATGTTGGAGCTGGCAAAGCAGATGCCTGGTGAAAAAGTGATGGTCATGGGATACCGTGACGAGCAGTTTCTGACAGAGGAATTTAAACGTCAGGGCCGCCTGTATATTGCCACAGAGAATGGAAGTGCGGGAACGAAGGGAAATGTCATGGATGCCATTGCCGAAAATGCTCTTACTGCGGAGATCATATACGCATGCGGACCGTCCCCAATGCTCCGGACAATCAAACAGTATGCCGAAGAAAATAATATCGTATGCTATGTATCTATGGAGGAGCGTATGGCCTGTGGAATCGGGGCGTGCCTGGCATGCGTATGTCAGTCAAAAGAGATCGATGGCCACAGCCATGTACACAATAAGCGTGTCTGCAAAGATGGGCCGGTATTCTTATCGACGGAGGTGGAAATCTAATGAATACAACAGTGAACCTTGCCGGTGTGGAATTGAAGAATCCGGTTATGACGGCTTCCGGGACTTTCGGCTCAGGGGAAGAGTACAGCGAGTTTGTAGATCTGAACCGCCTCGGCGCGGTGGTAACAAAGGGCGTGGCAAACGTACCGTGGCCGGGAAATCCAACGCCCAGAATCGCAGAGACGCATGGGGGCATGATGAACGCAATCGGACTTCAAAATCCGGGGATTGATGTCTTCTGCGAGCGGGACATTCCGTTTTTAAAAAAGTTTGACACTAAGATTATTGTAAACGTATGCGGAAAGACAACGGAAGAATACTGTGAAGTCGTGGACAGGCTGGCAGATGAGCCTGTAGACCTTCTGGAAATCAATATATCCTGCCCGAACGTAAAAGCGGGAGGTATTGCCTTCGGACAGAATCCAAAAGCAGTCGAGGATATCACGAGAGAAGTGAAAAAACGGGCCAGGCAGCCTGTTATCATGAAGCTGAGCCCGAATGTGACAGACATCACAGAGACGGCAAAAGCGGCAGAGGCAGGCGGGGCGGATGTGCTCTCCCTGATCAATACACTGACAGGTATGAAAATCGACATACACAAACAGGCCTTTGCCCTTGCCAATAAAACCGGGGGCGTATCGGGACCTGCGATAAAGCCCATCGCCCTGCGCATGGTCTATCAGGCGGCCAATGCCGTGAAAGTTCCGGTAATCGGAATGGGTGGAATTGCTACTTATGAGGACGCTATTGAGTTCATCCTGGCAGGCGCTGCGGCTGTATCCGTAGGAACAGCCAACTTTTTCAATCCGGCGGCTACAGTGGAAATTGTAGAGGGGATTGAACGGTATATGGAAAAATACCACTTCCAGAACATCAGCGAGATGGTTGGACTCGTCAAATAAAAGGAGGGGTCTGCCCCTTCTGCAAAGGGAAGCAGACCCTCTGCAGAAGGGGCAGACCCCTTTGCATCTTCATTCTAGAAAAGTATAGGACGGTAGCTATCTTAATTCTATTATGATATACTTTATTTTGTGGCTTAACTGTAGATTTGTGTGTAAGTACGCGCTCTAAGGCAAGCCCATTGTTTCCTATTATAAACTGATTAAAAGAGGTGTAATCTAATGGAAGATATCATGGTACATGGGCTTACTCAAAACAATTTGAAACATGTTACATTCAGGATACCAAAAGAAAAAATCACGGTGTTTACCGGAGTATCCGGTTCGGGGAAATCCAGCATTGTTTTCGATACGATTGCCGCCGAATCGCAGCGGCAGATGAACGCTACCTATCCGGCATTTGTGCGGTCCAGGCTGCCGAAGTATCCAAAACCGGCTGTGGAACGAATAGATCATTTAACTGCTTCTGTGGTAGTAGATCAGTCGCCCCTGGGCGGTAATGCGCGGTCAACGGTGGGAACGATCAGCGGGCTGTATTCCAGCCTGCGGCTGTTGTTTTCGAGAATCGGACAGCCCTATGCGGGGACGGCGTCCTACTTTTCTTTTAATGATCCCAACGGAATGTGTAAAACCTGTTCCGGCCTGGGAAAGATCACAAAGGTGGATATCGAAGCCATGATTGACCCTGATAAGTCGTGGAACGAAGGCTGCATTAAGGATACGTTATATGCACCCGGCTCCTGGTACTGGAAGCAGTATGCAAAGTCAGGGCTGTTCGATCTTGATAAGCCTGTGAAGGAATATTCCCGGGAGGAGTACAACCTTCTTATATATGGTTCCCGTGATGGAAAAGGGAAGCCGGAAAATCCGAAAGTAACCGGATTGCACCACAAATATACAAAAACACTATTGAATAGGGACATCAGCAGCAAAAGCAAACACACTCAGGAAAAGTCGCAGACTCTGGTAACGGAGGTGGATTGTACCGACTGCCGCGGAAAACGGTTGAATGAAGCGGCCCTGAGTTGTAAGATTAACGGATATTCGATAGCGGATATGTGTGAGATGGAGCTGACCCAGCTTCGGGAAGTACTTACGCAGATCACGGATTCAACAGTAGGGCTGCTGGTTCAGACGCTTATAGAAGGGCTGGACAGGTTGATAGAGATCGGGCTGCCTTATCTGCATCTGAACCGGGATACGCCATCCCTGTCCGGCGGGGAGGCCCAGCGGCTGAAGCTGGTCCGGTACATGGGCAGCAGTCTGACCGGAATGACATATATCTTTGATGAACCAAGCGCCGGGATGCATCCGCGCGATGTTTACCGCATGAATAACCTGCTGAAGCAGCTTCGTGATAAGGGGAACACGGTTCTTGTGGTTGAGCATGACAAAGATGTCATATCAATTGCAGACTATGTGATAGATGTTGGCCCGCAGGCGGGACAACATGGAGGAGAAATCGTGTTTGCCGGCAGTTATCCGGATTTATTGAAGTCCGGTACCCTGACAGGCGATGCGATGCTTGCTTCCCTCCCCGTGAAACAGGAACCGCGCCGGCAGTCGGGAAGCCTGCCGATCCGGGGGGCATGTCTGCATAACCTGAAGTATGTGGACGTGGACATACCGCTGGGTATTATGACCGTTGTGACCGGAGTGGCCGGTTCGGGCAAGAGCACCTTGATTTCCCAGGTATTTGCGAAGCGGTATGAAAAGGATATCGTGATGATAGACCAGGGGCCGATCACGGCAACAAACCGATCTACCCCGGCCTCATTTCTTGGTTTTTTTGACCGGATAAGAAAGCTGTTGGCGCAGGAAAGCGGCAAACCGGAAGGGCTGTTTAGCTTTAATTCTGCCGGTGCCTGCCCGGTGTGCAGCGGCAAAGGCGTCATTGTGACCGAGCTTGCATATATGGACCCGATTGTTACAGAATGCGAGGCATGCGGCGGACTACGATATAACGAAGAAGCGCTTGCCTGCACTTATAAAGGAAAGAACATAGTTGAACTGCTGGGACTGACTGCTTCCGAGGCAATGGAAGTATTTGAGGATGCCAAAATCAGGAAGCACTTAAAAGTCATGCAGCAGGTGGGATTATCCTACCTGAAGTTAGGACAGCCGCTTAGCACACTGTCCGGCGGCGAGCGCCAGAGAATCAAGCTGGCGAAGAACCTGGGGAAAAAGGGCAGTATTATCGTAATGGATGAGCCGACCACAGGCCTGCATATGTCAGACATCCAGAATCTGTTAAAACTATTTGATACCATCGTATCCCGCGGTAATACTCTGGTGGTCATTGAACACAATCTCGATGTAATGAAGCAGGCGGACTGGATCATCGATATCGGACCAGACGGAGGAAAAAATGGCGGTGAGGTCGTATTTACCGGAACGCCTATGGATATGATAAAAAATGCTCATACACTGACGGCGGTCAGCCTGCGGACATCATGTCCCAAATGAAGCAGGAGGCCGCTGAATCTATAGCCCGTATGCAGCGGTTAAGTGCCCGGATTGCAGGGGAAGGCATGGAACGATATGTCTGTTTTATTTTCGTGCACCAATGATTCCTTAATTGAAAATATATGGAAGGTGTGGTAAAATTGTAAAGAAATTTACTTGCACTTATTCCGCTTCTGAGGAAAAGGCATCGATGAGAAAACGCAGAGCAATTTTTAAAACACTGGAGCAGTAGAGTTAAAACCATGCGGCTGAGATTAAAAAATCATGAAAGGGGCAGCAAGCCCTGTAAATACGGAGGTTAATAACATATGGAACAGTACAAGCAGGAATTTATTGAGTTTATGATCGACTGTGAGGTTCTAAAATTCGGAGACTTTGTAACAAAGAGCGGCAGGAAGACGCCGTTTTTTGTAAATACAGGATTTTACCGCACAGGTACACAGCTGAGAAAGTTAGGTGAATACTACGCAAAGGCAATTGAGCAGAAGTTTGGCTTTGATTTTGATGTATTATTCGGACCGGCATACAAAGGAATCCCGCTGACCGTGGCTGCAACGATGGCTATCAGCGAGCTTTACGGAAAAGAGATCCGCTACTGCTCAAACAGAAAAGAAGTGAAGGATCACGGGGACAAGGGAATCCTGCTTGGCAGCCCGATGCAGGACAAAGACAAAGTTGTGATTATCGAGGATGTCACTACTGCGGGAACTTCCATTCAGGAGACACTGCCGATTATCAAAGCACAGGGAGACGTATCCCCAATCGGGCTTGTTGTTTCAGTAGACCGCATGGAGCGCGGACAGGGAAGCAAGAGCGCACTGGCTGAGATTCAGGAAACATACGGGCTGGAGACGACGGCGATCGTGACGATGGCCGAGGTTGTAGAGCACTTGTACAACAGGCCTTACAAAGGAAAAATCATCATAGATGACACATTAAAAGCAGCAATTGATGCATATTACGAGCAATATGGCGTAAAGTAAGGAGGTAGTATTATGGAAAAAGCCTACAAGACTATGCAAAGCGCAGGTGTGGGGAGCATCGTGCTGGGGATCATTATGATTGTGACAGGAGTGGCAGCGGGGATTATTTCTATTATTAACGGCGCCCGCCTTCTGAAAAACAAGAATCAGATTACATTTTAACCGAGAATACTCAGTAAATTAAAGGGGTAAAATTTTGAGCCAGAAACAAGTAAAAAAGATCCGTACCCTGGGGAAAGTGTTGTTTGTTCTTTACATTTTCTTTCTCCTTTATTTTCTGATCTTTTCAGACTGGTACGGGCGGACTGGTGTTTCAAGGGAATACCAGTATAATTTAGTACTATTCAAAGAGATAAAGCGATTCATCGAATACCGGGAAGAATTGGGAGCCTTCGCGGTATTCACTAATTTATTCGGAAATATTCTTATATTTATGCCTTTCGGGTTTTTTATTTCCATGGCAAGCAGGGCCAGAGGTTTTTTTATGACATTGTTTTACAGTTTTGGACTGAGCCTGTGCGTGGAGGTTTTCCAGCTTTTGACTAAGGTAGGCAGCTTTGATGTGGATGATCTTCTGCTGAACACGATTGGCGGCGTGCTGGGATATATTTTGTTCTCAATTTGCAATACGATAAGGAGAAGACATTATGGGCATGGCAAAAAGTACTAAAGACAGACAGAAGGAAAAGGAGAAGGACCGCAAGAAGCGGGGTTCCAGAAAATACGGGCAGGCCAAGTTCAAGCACTCCCGCATGGGGATCTATTCCTGCGTCTATGCAGGAGGCGCGCTTACGATCCTTCTGATCTGCATTCTGGCGGCGTTTGTCATGCGCGGCAATACATTCGGGCTGATCGGAGGAATGGGCATTGTCTCTATCGTGCTGGCGGCGCTTGGAATCCGGGCATCGGTAAAAGGAATGCGGGAACGGGAAAAGCGTTATATAACCTGTAAAGCAGGCATGGCGGGAAATATCGTAATTCTGCTGGGCCTGGCAGCGATATTTTTAGGAGGTCTAATGTAATATGGAAGAGAAAGAATGGCAGGCAGAAAGAAACAGTGAGTTCGGAGAACGGCATGAGCTTACAATAGACAGGATCAGAAGGATGGCCGTGGAAGAATCGGTTGGTGTGGCTTTCCAGCCCTTTTTTCAAAGTACGGCGGCATTCTTGCTTCAGCTGGAGGACGTCCGTCAGCTGATCGAAAGTGGAGAGTGGGAGCATTTAAGCCTCAGGCAGATGCAGGATATCAACCAGACTCTTTACGCGGATATTTTGGAGGAGAATTACGGGCACAGTTATGCGGATCCGGCATATGCGGTAAAGAAGCTGGGGGAGGAATACGGGCAATTATTGAGTCTTCTGTACACAGAGCTGCGGGGCGGAATACCTTTTGTTTTTGAGAACCGCCTGGATTATCTGACCATACAGAATGAACTGTTTATTGAAATCTATAACAGTTTTGAAGCTGAGGAACTGCCGGAATATAAGACACTGAAAGACATAATTTACTGGTATGCCAGCGATTACTGTGACGTATTTTTGGCTGACCGGATTGAGGAGCAGATTTGTCCCTGTTATTCCTTTGCGGCGGATATCATAATGGGGGCGGATCTGGATGACGAGAGGTATCTGTACCGCTTTGGAGAATATATTACGGAAAATGAGCTGGGAACAGCCAGACACCTGAACGGGCTGCCCGAGGAGACTCTGCGGAAGATGGCGGATGTGTATACGGAGGGGTACCGTGTCGGATTCATCAACACTGGAAAGGATCTGTCCATAAAATCAGTGGTCAATATCCGCTATTCTCTCGGATTTGAAAAGGTCGTGAAGCTTGCTATTGAGAATTTTGCGAAAATGGGGCTTAAGCCGGTGATTTACCGGGCATCCTCCAGTGTCATAACCAAGAGGGAACATCTGAAGATCGGGTACTGCGGGGCTATTGCCAACAAGCAGTATGAATACGACCACCGCCATGATCAGGCATTATTTATGGACAAGCGCTACATCGAGCGGAAGCTGGATGTCATTAGAAATACTTATGAAAAGAATAAAGAGCAGGCCGCACAGTTTGCAGGCCCGGCCGTGATGGAAATCTTCGGAGAGAAGCCATTTTCTCCAAAGGCGAAGCCGGAGGCAGTAAGCTGTAGTGAGGCACAGCGTTCCCTGGCCCTTCTCTTTGACAGCAGGTCCGGGCAGATGACAAACCAGTATATCAAAGGGGAAGAGAGAAGTTTTACCATTATCGCTTATCCGGTTCCCGAGATCGGGGAGGATTATGCTGCCATTTTTGATGAAGTGATCCGAATCAACACACTGGATGCCGGGCTTTATGAAAAAGTCCAGCAGGTTATGATTGATGCCCTGGATCAGGGCGAGTGTGTCCGCATTCTTGGAAAAGGAGAGAACCAGACGGATCTGACAGTGCAGCTGCGACGCCTGGCAGACCCGGAGAAGGAAACCTTATTCGAGAACTGTGTGGCCGATGTCAATATTCCGGTCGGGGAGGTATTTACCTCACCAGTACTGGAGGGGACAAACGGTGTCCTGCATGTGGGATGCGTCTATCTGAATGAACTGCAGTATTCGAACCTGAAGATTACATTCAAAGACGGTATGATATCAGATTACACATGCACGAACTTTAAGCTAGAGGAAGATAACAGAACGTATATCTATGAAAATATTCTCCATAACCACAAAACCCTGCCCCTCGGAGAATTCGCAATCGGCACCAACACAACGGCGTATGTGGCGGCGAAGAAGTACGGGATTGAAGACAAAATGCCCATACTGATTGCAGAAAAAATGGGTCCTCACTTTGCAGTTGGGGACACCTGTTACAGTTGGAGCGAGGACATCCGGGTGTACAATCCAAACGGCAAGGAAATCGTGGCAAAAGACAACACCGTCTCTATACTGAGAAAAGAAGACGTGGCAAAGGCATATTTCCAGTGCCACACAGATATAACCATACCTTATGAAGAGTTAGAAGAAATAAGTGTAGTGACAAAAGAAGGAAATAATATTATACTATTGAAGGATGGCAGGTTCGTACTTGAAGGAACAGAGGCTCTCAACGAGCCCTTTAATTAAAGAGCGTATCTGCTCGGATGGAACAGATACGGAAGCGTACAAAATGAGAAAGGTGGAAGAGACATGCCAAAAGTAGGAATAGTAATGGGAAGCGACTCTGACCTGAAGGTTATGAGTAAGGCTGCAAGTATGCTGGAGAAGCTGGGAATTGATTACGAGATGACCATTATCTCAGCACACCGCGAGCCGGATGTATTTTTCGAGTGGGCAAAGGCCGCAGAGGGTAAAGGAATAAAGGTAATCATTGCAGGAGCAGGTATGGCGGCACACCTTCCGGGGATGTGCGCAGCGCTGTTCCCGATGCCGGTCGTAGGCGTGCCAATGTCTGGGAAGAACCTGGCTGGAGAGGACGCTCTGTTTTCAATCGTACAGATGCCGCCGGGAATTCCGGTTGCGACTGTGGCAATCGACGGCGGAATGAATGCAGCAATCCTGGCAGCCAAGATCCTGGCTACTTCGGACGAGGCGCTTCTGGAGAAGTTGAAAGCATACTCCGTTGAGATGAAGGAGACTGTGCAGGGAAAGGCAGCCAAACTGGATGAAATCGGATACGAAGCATACCTTGAAAATAAATAGAAGCGGCAGATTGGAGAGAAATAATATGGATTATAAGAACGCAGGCGTTGATATAGAAGCTGGCTACAAGTCAGTGGAACTCATGAAAAAGCATGTGCAGGAGACCATGAGATCAGAGGTACTGACGAATCTGGGCGGGTTCTCAGGCGCATTTTCCCTGGAGAAGTTTAAAAATATGGTGAAGCCCACACTGGTATCTGGCACAGACGGTGTAGGTACAAAGCTGAAGCTGGCTTTTATTTTAGATAAACATGACACAGTCGGCATTGACTGCGTGGCAATGTGTGTCAATGATATTGCCTGTGCGGGAGGGGAGCCCTTATTCTTCCTGGATTACATTGCATGCGGCAAGAATGAACCGGAGAAGATTGCAACCATCGTCAGCGGTGTTGCAGAGGGATGCAAGCAGTCCAATGCGGCCCTGATCGGCGGGGAGACGGCGGAGATGCCGGGCTTCTATCCGGTAGATGAGTATGACCTGGCTGGATTTGCAGTGGGTATTGTAGATGAAAAAGACCTGATTACAGGCAAAGACCTGAAGGCCGGGGACGTGCTGATCGGCATGGCATCCTCAGGTGTTCACAGCAATGGATTCTCCCTTGTGAGAAATGTGTTTAACATGAAGAGAGAGGCGCTGGATACATATTATGACAGCCTTGGAAAGACATTGGGAGAAGCGCTCCTTGTACCGACAAAGATCTATGTAAAGGCACTGCGCAGCATCAAAGAAGCAGGGGTAACCATTAAGGCATGCAGCCATATTACAGGCGGCGGATTTTACGAGAATGTTCCGCGTATGCTCAAGGATGA
This sequence comes from Clostridiales bacterium VE202-21, assembly GCA_000509105.1. Taxonomy (GTDB): domain Bacteria; phylum Bacillota; class Clostridia; order Lachnospirales; family Lachnospiraceae; genus Faecalicatena; species Faecalicatena contorta. Next base: position 15,066 of record BAIF02000035.1, read on the forward strand.
TACCCGTGCGGTAATCCGAAAGGACAGCTATCCGATTCCGCCGATCTTCCATATGTTATCCGTGGACGGCGAGATTGAAGAGCAGATGATGTACAACACGTTTAATATGGGACTCGGCATGATCATGGCAGTGGACGAGAAAGATGTGGATAAGACTATGGAGGCCATTAAGGCTGCCGGAGAAGATCCGTATGTAGTCGGCAGGATCGAAGCCGGAGAAAAAGGAGTTACCTTATGCTAAAGATCGTTGTTCTGGTGTCAGGCGGCGGAACCAATCTGCAGGCGGTGATCGACGGCGTCAAAGGCGGCGCCATATCGAATACGGAGATCGTGGGCGTGGTCAGCAATAATAAAAATGCCCGTGCGCTGGAGCGCGCCAGTGCGAATGGGATCAGCGCCTGCTGCATATCCCCAAAAGATTACGAATCCAGAGAGGTGTTCAATGCAAAGCTTTTGGAGGCTGTGGATTCATATGAGCCCGACCTGATTGTATTGGCCGGATTTCTGGTTGTGATACCTCCGGCTATGACTGCAAAATATAAGAACCGCATGATCAACATTCATCCGTCTCTGATACCGGCTTTCTGCGGAAAAGGATATTACGGGCTCAAGGTACATGAAGCGGCCCTGGAGCGCGGCGTAAAAGTGGTCGGTGCAACGGTGCATTTTGTGGATGAAGGGACGGATACGGGGCCGATCATCCTGCAGAAGGCGGTAGAAGTAGAGCAGGGGGACACCCCGGAGGTTCTGCAGCGCAGAGTGATGGAACAGGCAGAGTGGAAGATCCTGCCCATGGCGATCGATTTGATTGCCAATGATAAAGTAAGAGTTGTGGACGGAAAAACAGTAATTACGAAATAGAGGAGGCTGCTATGAAGGTATTGATTGTAGGAAGCGGTGGAAGAGAACATGCGATTGCGGCAAGTGCGGCAAAGAGCAGCAAGGTGGAAAAGATGTACTGTGCACCCGGAAACGCAGGAATTGCGGAGTATGCAGAGTGTGTGGATATCGGAGCCATGGAATTTGACAAGCTGACAGCTTTTGCGAAGGAGGCAGAGATTGACCTTGTGATCGTGGGCATGGACGACCCGCTGGTGGGCGGTCTTGTGGATGAACTGGAAGCCGCTGGAATCCGTACATTCGGGCCGCGTAAAAATGCGGCAATTCTGGAAGGCTCCAAAGCATTTTCAAAAGATCTGATGAAGAAATATAACATACCGACAGCAGGTTACGAGAACTTTACAGATCCGGACAAGGCGCTTACTTATCTGGAAACAGCAAAGTTTCCGATCGTCCTGAAGGCGGATGGGCTGGCGCTTGGTAAGGGCGTTCTGATTTGCAATACCCTGGAGGAGGCGAAGGAAGGCGTGAAGACCATCATGCTGGATAAGAAGTTCGGCTCCGCGGGAAATGAGATGGTAATCGAGGAATTCATGACGGGCCGTGAGGTATCTGTACTTTCTTTTGTTGACGGAAAGACCATTAAGACGATGACCTCCGCGCAGGACCACAAGAGGGCCGGGGACGGAGACACCGGGCTGAATACCGGCGGCATGGGAACATTTTCCCCAAGCCCGTTTTACACAAAGGAAGTAGAAGTGTTTTGTAATAAATATGTCTATCAGGCCACGGTAGATGCCATGGCGGCAGAGGGAAGAGCATTCAAAGGCGTGATCTTCTTCGGGCTGATGCTGACGGAGGATGGACCGAAGGTGCTGGAATACAATGCCCGTTTCGGGGATCCTGAAGCCCAGGTCGTGCTGCCTCGCATGAAGAATGACCTGATCGAAGTAGTTGAGGCTTGCATCGACGGTACATTGGACCAGATTGATCTTCAGTTTGAGGACAATGCGGCAGTATGCGTTGTGCTGGCTTCGGACGGATATCCGGTTCAGTATGACAAGGGATTCGAGGTTACCGGGTTGGAAGAGTTCAAAAAGCATGAAGGGTATTACTGCTTCCATGCAGGGACAAAGTTCGACGGAGATAAGATCGTTACTAACGGCGGACGCGTGCTGGGAATAACGGCAAAAGGAAAAGATCTCAAAGAGGCAAGGGCGAATGCTTATGCCGCAGCCGAATGGGTAAAATTTGACAATAAATACATGCGCCATGATATCGGGAAAGCGATTGATGAAGCGTAATAAAATAAACAGCAGGGTTTCAGGGGAACAGCACCGGGAATCCTGCTGTTTTTATAATATATGATGACTTACCAAAAACTACGGACAGTCCCATTTAGAAAATTATGCTAAGGGGTGCAAAGGAGGAAGAAGCCTCTTTGAAAAGATATTGACAGGGCAGGATTACAAATGTAATATTAAGAGGTAGGTGATGGGTATTCATTAAGCAGTAGAGGATCATAAAGGGTTCACAGAAAGGCAGGGAATTGATATTGGCAGACAGAAAAGCATACAGGCGCAGGAAAAGAAGGCAAAAACAGGGGAACAAGAAGATCATTTTGGCAGTGGCGGCAGCAATTGTTCTGCTGGTACTGGCTGGGGTTTTAGCATGGTGGCTTCTTCGGGTTAAGACAACGCCCCAGGATGCAGCCGGGCAGTATTTTTCTCTGCTGAACGAGGGCAAGTATAAAGAGATGTATCAGCTGCTGAGTGAGGACACAAAAAAAGACATTTCCCAGGAAGATTTTACGGAGCGGAACCAGAATATTTACGAGGGAATAGAGGCAAAAGACATAAAGGTGACTGTTCAGGGAGAGCCTGATTATAAAGAAGGCAAGAAGAAGGCAGTGCTTTCTTACTCAACTGCAATGGATACTCTGGCAGATGAACTTACATTTGATAATAAGATGCAGTTTGTAAAAGAGGGGAAGGATTACCGGATTGTCTGGGACTCTACTCTGATTTTTCCCTCTTTGCAGGATGGTTATAAAGTGCAGATCAGCACCCAGACCGCAGCACGGGGATCCATACTGGACAGGAACGGCCAGATGCTTGCCGGCCAGGGGATTGTATCGGAAGTGGGAATCGTCCCGGGCAAACTGGGGGAAGACAAAGCGGGATCCGTGAAGAAAATTGCGGAAATCCTGGGGATGACTGAGGATAATATCAATGAAAAACTGAGCGCTTCTTATGTGCAGGACGATTCGTTTGTACCGGTGAAAGAACTTGCCAAAAATGACCCTGCCGAACAAGAGCTTTTGCAGATACCGGGAATCATGATTAATGATAAGGAGGAGCGGGTATATCCGCTTGGCGCGGCAGCAGGCCAGCTTACGGGATATGTGCAGGCCGTGACTGCGGAAGAACTTGAAGAATTGGGACAAAAGGGGTATCATGAGAATAGTGTGATTGGAAAGTCAGGCCTGGAAAGGGCCCTGGAGGATGAACTTAAAGCCGTTGACGGATGCAGCATTATGATCGTGAACGAAGAGGGGACGGAGATCGAAACGCTGGCCCTGAAACCGGCGGAGAATGGGAAGGATGTTCAGGTAACAGTGGATGCCGGGCTGCAGACTACAGCATATGAACAATTTGCATCAGATCCGGGCACAGCCGCAGCCATGAATCCCAAGACAGGAGAAATACTGGCATTGGTGAGTACTCCTGGGTATGATCCCAACGAATTTATCATGGGCATGTCCCAGAAGCGCTGGGAGGAACTGAATAACGATGAAAATAAGCCGTTGACCAATCGATTTAATACGTCATGGGTTCCGGGCTCCACTTTCAAAGCGATAACAGCCGCAATCGGTGTGGAATCCGGGAAGATCCAGCCGGATGCCAATATGGGGTATGTGGGATTAAGCTGGCAGAAGGATGGAAGCTGGGGCGATTATCACGTAACCACGTTGACGGATTATGGTTCTGAGGTGAATCTGGAAAATGCCCTGGTTTACTCAGACAACATTTATTTTGCCAGGGCCGCGCTGGATATAGGTGCTGACACGATCAGTGAGTATTTTAAGAACATGGGATTTGATGAACAAATGCCGTTTGAGCTGACACTTTCCGAATCCACATATGACGATGATGACAATATCGATTCCGAGATCCAGCTTGCGGACACCGGCTACGGCCAGGGGCAGCTGCTGGTGAATCCGGTTCATATGCTGTCCATGTACAGCATGTTTACGAACAGCGGAAATATGCTTCAGCCCGCAATTCTGTATAAAGAGCAGGCAGAGAGCAAAGTATGGAAGGAAAAGGTGGTTTCGCCGGAGACGGCTGAACTGGTGAAAAATGACCTGATCCAGGTCATCGAAAATCCTTCCGGCACGGGAGCAAGCGCAAAAATAGACGGCGTATTGATGCTTGGTAAAACCGGTACTGCGGAAATCAAAGAGAGCCAGGACGATACGGACGGAGTAGAAAGAGGCTGGTTCGTCTGCGGAACGACAGAGGATATCGCAAAGCCGGTGCTTGCAGTCGGTATGGTAGAAGATGTAAGGAGCAAGGGCGGCAGCGGATATGTGACAGCTAAAGTGAAGGAATTTGTGGCGTCTTATGTGCAGTAATGCTGTAGGGGAAAGTGAACAATTTACAAGAAGAGTTTTTGTTTATTATTAAAAGGCAAAATATGTAATAATATATAAAGATATTTGGATTAAGGTATAAATATTGAGATGAGATGAGACTTATGCTAGAATCATTGCAAGAACAACCGTAAACAGGGTGGTTGGCCTCCCGTTCTTATTACATAGAAGGGAGGTGGTGCAAATGGATAAAAAACCGTTTGATTTTAAGGATCTCATGCAATTTGGAATGTTCCTGATTGCACTGCTGACCTTTATTTATCTTATGAGCCATTAGCATAAGAAAATCCACCCTGCTACTTTGACCGGTACTGGGTGGAGTTTCTTATTCCATTATTTTAAAGGTCAACCATTACGGTTGTTCTTACTATATAAATAATATATCACAAAAATAATGGGTGTGCAATCCAAGGATTTATTTTGAAATAAAAATTTAGAATATGACAGGTGGGACCGTTTATTATGAAGGAATTACTGAAAAGGACGCTTCCCTTTTGGGATGACTTAACAAAAAGGGAACAGGACGCACTGGCGCAGCGGGTAGTAGAAAGTACATATGAGAAAGGCACAATCCTTCATTATGGAGGACGGGAATGTGCCGGTGTGCAGATTATCAAATCCGGTCAGGCCAGAGTCTATGTGACTTCCCCCGGCGGGGGCGAGATTACGCTGTTCAGGCTGGTGGATGAAGACGTCAGTATCCTGAGCGCGGCATGTATGATGAAGGGACTGGATATTGAACTGGATATGGAGCTGGAGCAGGATTCTGTCATTTGTACAATTCCCAAAGGAGCATACAGGGAGATCAGCGAGCAGAACGCGAAGGTTAAGGACTACACTCTGGAAATGATTTCTGAAAAATTTTCGGATATCATGTGGCTGTTTAACCAGTACGTATTCTCCAATGTAGCCTCCAGGCTGGCGGATACAATACTCGAACACCGCTCACTGGCAGGTTCTGATACCCTCAAAATCACCCACGATGCCCTGGCACGCGATATCGGAACCGCCAGAGAAGTCGTGACCAGGCTGCTAAAACAATTTCAGACAGACGGTCTGGTAAAACTTACACGCGGCCACATTGAAGTATTGGATGCGGCAAAATTGGGCAAAGTATAAATAAGAAGCCTGTTTTGTGATTATGTCACAGAAAGAATAATAGATTATGTTATACTTACAATATAAACAAAGCAAACAATTCTTACTCAACTAAAATAGTGAGCATCTAAATTAAAGGAGGAAACAAATTATGGCAGTTATAAAACTTACAGCACAGAATTTCGAGCAGGAGGTAGTAAACTCAGAAAAGCCGGTACTGGTAGACTTTTATGCAGACTGGTGCGGCCCATGTAAAATGATGGCTCCTGTAGTAGAAGAAATCGCAGAAGAAAAAGAAGATGCAAAAGTGTGCAAGCTGAACATCGATGAAGAGATGGAAATTGCACAAAAATATGGAGTAATGAGCATACCTACACTCATGGTATTCAAAGACGGAAAAGTTGTAAAAAAAGATTTGGGGGCAAAACCCAAAAGCGCAGTCCTCTCCATGTTCGAGTAGAGGGGGATGTGAAGGAGAGGATGGCTGGTATGGGGACGCTGTGGGGAATCGTGACAGGGGTCTCTGGGATGCGGCATTACGGCATAACAGCCTCTAATCAAAATAAAAGCCAACATGATGAACACCGCCGACAAACACGGGAATGCCGGATGCATTCCCGCTTGAGTCGGCTTGACAGCAGGACTGGCAGTCCTGCTGTCAGTTCATATGTTGGCTTTTATTTTGATGAAGAGGCTGTAATGCCATAATGAAGCATCCCAAAGACCCCTGTCACGATTCCCCACAGCTGGCGCATCCGGCAGACAGAAACCCTCCTTCACGGGGGTGCCCCGGCAGACGGGAGCTGCGGATGTGTACGGGATACAAGGCACTTACAGAAAGCAGACGTTCGTATTACATAACATAGCATAATACATAACGGAAAAATAAAGCACCTTGCATCCAGCCAACATCCGCTGCCCCCGTCTGCAACCCTCCCTGGTGGTGATCTTCCGGCTGGATGAAGCCAGCCTGTCTGGAATGGGGAGGGAAAGCCCGCCGGGAGAAAAGGTGAGGGGGCTGGAAGCATAGAGCGCACGGTTAGAAGTCCTTACGCAAAAGAAGCCGCCCGCGAGGGATGGAAAGTGATTTTCCAAAATCACTTTCCAGGACAACCTAAAACGAGAAAGCATCAGGCTTTCCCTCCCCATTCCGGACAGGCGTCCCCTTATCCCCCTCCAGATCCACCACCAAAGTTGCCACCTTATTTTGGAATGCCTCGTCGTGTTCTACGAAGATCATTGTCGGCTGATATTCCCGCAGAAGGTTTTCAATCTGCATACGGGAGAATACGTCGATGAAGTTCATGGGTTCGTCCCAGATGAACAGGTGGGCGGGCTCGCAGAGGCTTTTGGCGAGCAGGACTTTCTTTTTTTGGCCCTCGCTGTACTCATCTATGTTTTTTTCAAATTGTATTCTGCTGAAATCCAGTTTTCGCAGGAGTGTTTTAAATAGGGTTTCATCCAGGTTCCATTGCGCGGCAAAATCAGTGAGGTTACCTTTTAGCCAGGAGGTGTCCTGGGAGATATACGATAGTTTCACCTGGTTTCCGAGATGCAGGCTGCCGGTATATGGAACAGGCTCCCCCAGGATTAACCTGATCAGGCTGGTCTTGCCGCATCCGTTTTTTCCTCTCAGGCAGATGCGGTCTCCCTGACGTACTGTGAAATTGATATTCTGGCAGACGGGCGTATCTTTGTAGGCGATACAGATGTCTTCCATAGAGAGCAGTACGCTTGTGTGGTAGCGCAGCGGATTGAGTTTAAGATCATCGGCTGTCTCGATGTTTTTCAGGAGATGCTCTTTTTCGGAGATCGCGTTTTGCTGCCGCTTTTGTGTGGACTTGGACCGCTTCATCATCTTGGCAGACTGGCGGCCGATATGGCCTCTGTCCGGGCGAAGGCCGGCTATACGGGTTCCGGTTTTGGTACCTTCGATTTTATCTGACCAGCGTTCGGTTCGCCGGGAAGCCTCCTCCAGGCGCCGAATATCCTGCTTTAGCTGGACATTGCGTTCCAGTTCCATTTTATCCTGCGCTTCTTTATTGGCAAACCAGGAAGTAAAGGTTCCTTTCTGTATCTCGATGTCCGCTTTATTGATGGAGAGAACATGGTCTATGCATTCGTCCAAAAAGGCACGGTCATGGGAGACCAGGATAAAGCCGCTTTTGCTGCTCAAGTACCGGGCAACTTTTTCCCGGGCTCTGATATCCAGATGGTTTGTGGGCTCATCGATGAGTAAAATGCATTTTCTTTTAAGAACAGTGCCGCTAAAAGTACTTTTGTGCGCTCTCCGTTGCTGAGGGAAGAAAAGGGGCGGTACAGGATTTCGGGATCAGCGTCCAGCAGGTTAAGTTCTTTGCATATCTGCCAGTTCTCTGCAAGGGGATTGACATCCTCTATGATTGAAAGCGTCATTTCCTCCGGATGTTCTACCGGATAGGGAAAATATTCAAAATCTACACTGGCTGAAATCGTGCCGCTGTAGTCGTATTTCCCAAGCAGAAGATTGAGAAATGTGGTCTTTCCGCGTCCGTTTCTGCCGATAAATCCCAGCTTCCAGTCTGTGTCTATCTGAAAAGAAACATCTTCGAAGATAGGATCAAAGCTTGTATCATATGAAAAAGTTAAATTTGTTATTTGAATTCTTGACATAAGGCATACCTCCGTATCTGTGTTCTGACATATGTGATGTTCTCCCCCTCCTGCGGCGGGCAGGACAGGGATACGTAAAAAGAAAGCCGCAGAAAAGTTAATTCCTGCGGCTTCTGATCCAATATGGCATTCAGATACTCTGTTAAAACGCCAGTCCTCTAAACGGAGCGCGCTGAGAGCATGCGAGTCAATGACTGCTGTCTATCAAGTGAAGAGAAGCAAATGAATGAACCTTTCTGCGATTGCACAACAAAAAAACGGACCAAGTCCCCGTGTCAGCACATTTTGTTATGCGGTATAAATTAGCAGAAAAAATTCTTCATCTTAACATCTCCTATCTGTGATTTTAATCTGAAATTATCGTAGCAGATATCAATCTAAAAGTCAACGATGGGATTTTTCATGTATCATACATTTACGGGCCAGAATCTCATTTATTTTTTCTGCTGCGTGTATTTTGAAGTGCCAATAGAGATTTGGAAATATTATTTCTATGGCAATTGTTTTATAAAGGCTTTATAATATACCTACGGAGATTGAATAATACCCGTGATTGTAAAATAGCAATATATAAAATGATCAAGCGGATAAGCCAATGGTACATATAGATGCTGAATAGGAGAAGATAGAGATGAAAATGGAGAACAGTGGAAAACGGGATCAGGAACGAGACGCTATTCTGAGGCTGGTTCCCGCGGGTATGATACGGCTGGATGCACGGGATCTGTGTTCGATTTTATGGTATAATGACATTTTCCTGGAAATGATCGAATATACCAGGGAACAGTTTGAAGAGGAGCTCCATAGCCAATGCACCTATCTGCATCCGGAGGATTTCAAACGTGCAAGCGTATTGGCTGGCAATCTGACAGAGTCCGGAGAGCATGTTGTATTCGAGGTAAGGGCATATACACGCTCCAAAGCAGAAAGAATCTGGACCATATCGCTTTGTTATGTTAGTGGGGAAGACTGCGGGGACGGTATTCCGTCTTACTATAGCATCGGCCTGGACATTACGGGTGAAAGAAAGAAGATAGAGCCGCTGCAGCACATTGCGGAGAAAGATTCTTTGACCGGGATTTATAACCGTGCGGAGACAGAGAAGCAGATTAAGAGGTATATTGTGGAAAACAGTAATGCCATGGGCGCATTATTTATGATCGATACAGATAATTTTAAACAGATCAATGATACGAACGGACATATGGTCGGGGATATCGTCCTGGCTGAGATGGCGGCTGGGATGAAGGGACTGATGCGGGAAAGCGATATTGTGGGCAGAATCGGTGGAGATGAGTTTATCATTTTTATGAAGAACATTGTAACACCTAAGGATGCGGAGAAAAAGGCGGAGGATCTTCTGCGCATGTTCCGGCACTTGTTTGAGAAGGAGAAAAGTCCGGTGTGTATCACATGCAGCATCGGGGCAGCGATTTACCCCAGGGACGGGCGGACATTTAAGGAAATGTACAGAAAGGCCGACCTGGCCTTATACCAGGCAAAAAGTCAGGGGAAGAATCATTATGTCATTTATGACTGTAATAAGGCATATGAGCTGGGAATGATGGAATACAGTTCACCCAAGACAGCGATTGAATCGGAAAACAGATATGCTAAAAGCGGTGATAATCTGGCCAGGTATGTATTCCGGATTCTATATCAGGCGGAGAATGTGGATCAGGCGGTTAATGCGGTCTTAGAAGTTGTAGGGAAACAATTTGATGTAAGCAGGGCCTATGTATTTGAAAATACCAGCGATGGAAAGTATACTACGAATACTTATGAGTGGTGCAGCAAAGGCATTGAGCCTGAGATTGACAATCTGAAAAATCTTGAGTTTAAAGATTATGGTGATTATGAGAAGCTTTTTGGGGAAGATTCCATTTTTTACTGCCGTGATATTCATACCCTGAAACCTGAACAGGAAGAGCTGCTGGCCAGACAGAAAATACATTCCACCCTGCAGTGTGCCTACTGGGATGAGAAGGTTTTCAGTGGGTTTGTCGGATTTGATGAGTGTACCGGCCTGCGTTTGTGGACGCAGGAAGAGGTGAGCACACTGTCGCTGATATCCCAGGTTCTGTCCATTTTCCTGCAGAGTAAGAAGGTAAAAAAAGTAAATCAGGAGATGCAGCAGTATCAGACGGTTTTGAACAGCCTGGACGAATGTATTTACGTGGTTGAAAAGGAAGAGGGGGTATTACTGTATGGAAACAGGAAATTCAGAGAACTGTATCCGGAGTGTAAACTCGGACATTCCTGGAGTTCCGGTGGTCCTAGCTTTGAAAATCTAAATAAAATGTCAATAGTATGGGAACAGAAAGCTGCTTTTCTATGTATTGAGTGATAACAGTTCAGGCCTGCCTGAACTGTTACATTGAGTAAGCGGTGAGCGCAGGCGAGGTGACTAGAACATAGAAGGGGACGCAGACGGCGTCGGAATAAGGGGAGGCGGATTGATGGCAATGTGGAATCCGTGGCGTGGATGCCACAGAAAGAGCGAAGGATGTAAGTACTGTTATATTCATAAAGGAGATAGCAAAAAAGGGGTTGATACGGATCAGGTCGTGCGGACGGACAATTTTTATGCTCCGGTCGAGAAGAAGAAGTCCGGTGATTATAAGATGAAATCGGGTCAAACGGTATATGTCTGTTTTTCGTCGGACTTTTTGCTCGGGGATGCGGATGAATGGCGGGCAGAATGCTGGGATATGATCCGGGAGCGCCAGGATCTGCATTTTTTGTTTCTGACAAAGAGAATTGAACGGTTTCTGCAGTGTATTCCAAAGGACTGGGGAGACGGCTATGAGAATGTCACGGTGGGATGTACCATAGAGAATCAAGAGATGGCAGATGCCAGGCTGTCCATATTTTCCGTTCTTCCTATCAGGCATAAGAACATCATCTGCCAGCCTCTTATTGGCGGTATCCGGCTGGAGCAGTACCTGGAGGGCGTGGAGCTGGTCGTGGCGGGTGGGGAATCCGACAAAAATGCGCGGCCGCTGGATTATGAATGGATACTTTCTCTGCGGGAACAGTGCATCAGGGCAGGAACACATTTCGAATTCAGACAGTGCGGCACACACTTTATCAAGGACGGAAAAATGTACAGATTGGCGGTCCGGGATCTGGGGAGCCAGGCCAGGAAAGCCGGAATCAATGTATAGGGGGCAGACCCCGCCGCAAAGGGGACGGACCCCTTTGAAGTTTTTAGATATTAGGAGGTATGGATGGCTTTACAATTTATTTTTGGGAATTCCGGTTCAGGAAAGTCTCATTACTTATATCAAAAGGTGATTGAAGATTCTATGAATCACCCGGACCTGAATTATCTGGTACTGGTGCCCGAGCAGTTTACGATGCAGACGCAGAAGGATCTGTGTACACTGCATCCCCGGCATGGAATCATGAATATTGATGTTCTGAGCTTCGGGCGGCTGGCGCACCGGATATTTGAGGAGACCGGGCAGGATACGAAGCGGGTTCTGGATGATGAGGGAAAGAATCTGATTCTGCGTAAAATTGCGGGGGACTATGAAAACGAGCTGAAGGTGCTGCGCGGAAATCTGAAGAAGCAGGGCTATATCAGCGAGGTGAAGTCAGTGATCTCGGAGTTTACCCAGTATGGGATCGGGTTTGAAAAGCTGGATGAGTTTATGGAAGGGCTGGAACCGGAGAGCTATCTTTATTATAAGCTGCAGGATATCCGCAAGGTATACGAGGGATTTGAAAATTATCTTGCGGACAAGTATATCACAAAGGAAGAGCTGCTGGACGTGCTGAGCGGAGCGGTGCCCCATTCGGAACTGCTGAGACACAGTGTTGTGGTGCTGGATGGATTCACCGGCTTTACTCCGGTACAGAATAAGCTGCTGGGGGAACTGATGAGGGTATGCAGAACAGTCGCCGTCACGGCGGTGATGGATTCGCGGGAGGATCCCTATGTGTATAGCCATCCCTATCAGCTGTTTGCCCTGAGCCGTCAGATGGTGACAAGCCTTGTGCGCACCGCCCGGGAGAACCGGGTTGAGGTTGAGGATGCGGTCTGCCTGTATGAGCGGCCGTTTTACCGGTTTAGAGAGAACGAGGTGCTGGGATTTTTGGAAGCAGAGCTGTTTCGGTATTCCAAAAATCAGTATGATAAGGCACAGGAGGTTCTTTCCGTCCATATCACGCGTAATCCGAAACAGGAATCAGAATATGTGGCATCACAGATCCGGTATCTGGTGCGGGAAAAAGACCTCAGATACCGGGACATTGCGGTGATTGCAAGCGATATGAACGCTTACGCGGCCTATCTGGAGAAAGCCTGTGACACGTATGATATTCCGATATTCATGGACCATAAAAAGAGTATCCTGCTGAATGCCTTTGTAGAATATGTGAGGAGCCTTCTCGCAATGGCGGAGCAGAGTTTTTCCTATGAGAGCGTCTTCCGGTATCTCAGAACGGGGCTTGCAGGATTTACCCGCCGGGAAATAGACCGGATGGAAAATTATGTACTGGCCCTGGGGCTGAAAGGCTATAAAAAATGGCAGTCTGTCTGGGTGCGGCGTACCGCTGGAATGGAGGAAAGCGCGCTTGCTGAGCTAAACGGCCTGAGAGTTCGTTTTGTAGAACAGCTGGATTCTCTTGTATCTGTACTGAAGCAGAGGAACAAAACGGTAAAAGACGTGACGGAAGCAGTATATAATTTTCTTGCAGAGCAGCAGGCGCAGATCCGCCTCAAAGAGATGGAGAACCGTTTTCAGGAGCAGGGAGAACTGGCACTTGCTAAGGAATATGCCCAGGTCTACCGTATTACAATAGAACTGTTTGATAAATTCGTTGAGCTGCTGGGGGAGGAAAGAATATCACTGAAGGAATACTGCGAACTGCTGGATGCCGGGCTTGAGGAGGCCAAGGTGGGGGTAATTCCGCCGAGCCTGGATCAGGTGGTTATCGGGGATGTGGAGAGAACCCGTCTGAAGGATATCAAGGCTCTTTTTTTTGTAGGGGCGAATGATACACTGCTTCCCGGTAATCTTGGGCAGGGAGGTCTTTTGTCCGAACGGGACCGGGAGCATTTTGCCAGCCGGAAACTCAGTCTTTCCCCGGGAGCAAAAGAAAAAACCTATATTCAGAAATTTTACTTGTACATGAACCTGACAAAGCCGACGGACTATCTGTCCATTTCATTCAGCAGGGTATCAGCCGAGGGAAAAACGCTCCGTCCGGCTTACCTTGTACAGGATATACGGCGTCTCTACCCGCAGCTTAAAATCGTGGATGAAGAAATGAAAGGCGTTGCGGATATGGAGCTGACGGGCAGGACCGCTGTGGATCATCTTATCCGGGGCCTGCGGGATCGGGCGGCAGGGGTGACTGATGAGTGGAAGGAACTTTATACCTGGTATGTGAAGCACGGAGAGGACACCGGAAAAGTACTGGATGCCGCCTTCTTTGTAAAAAAACCGGAGCGCCTCTCCCCGGCGTCTGCGGAACTGATGTACGGGGATGCCTCCCGCTTCAGCGTAACCCGGCTGGAGCGGTTCGCCTCCTGTGCATATGCGCATTTTCTGAACTATGGACTGCGCCTTTCGGACAGGGAAGCATATCAGTTTGAGGCTATGGATCTGGGAAATATTGCCCACCAGTCAATGGAACGTTTTGCCAAAAAAGCAGAGATGAACCAGGTCTTGTGGACGGAAATGCCGGAAGATATGCGTGCAGAATTGATCGAGGAAAGCGTGGAGGAAAGTATTGTGGATTATGGCAACACGGTTCTTTACAGTACAGCGCGCAATGAATATATGATCACCCGTATTAAAAAGCTGATCCACCGGTCGGTGTGGGCTCTGACAGAGCAGCTGAAAAAGGGGGACTTTGTGCCGAGCGATTATGAGATGAAGTTTGGCAGCGGGAAGATTGACCGGATCGACATCTGCGAGGACGAAGAAAAAATCTATGTAAAAGTAACGGATTATAAAACCGGCTCTAAAAGCTTTGACATTACTGCATTTTATCACGGGCTGCAGATGCAGCTGCCCGTGTATTTGAATGCGGCCATGGACATAGAACAAAGAAAGTATCCCGGGCGGGAAATTCTGCCTGCCGGCATCTTTTATTACCGCATGAAGGATCCGATCGTGGAGAAGGAGAAAAATGAAGCGGTCCTGCAGGAAAAACTTCTGAAGGAACTGAAACTGGACGGCCTTGTCAATGCGGATGAGGCAGTGATCCAGCACCTGGAAAGGGGGCTGTCGGGAACATCAAATTTAATTCCGGTAGGGAAGAATAAAGACGGAAGCCTGAACCGGTATTCCAGAGTGCTTGCTCCGGAAGATTTTCATACGCTTCTGGTTTACACAAAAAGAAAAGAGCAGGAGCTTAAGAGAAGAATCCTGTCCGGGGAGACACAGGCCCTGCCCTATGAACTGGGGGGAGATACGGGCTGTGATTACTGTGCGTACCGGGATATCTGCGGCTTTGATGTACGCGTTGAGGGATGTGAATATCGGAAAATGGAAAAGCTGGACAGGGAAGAAGCGGTAGAGAGAATGAGACAGGACGGAAAGGAGCAGCAGGAAAATGGACGTGAGATGGACCAGTGAACAGCAGAAAGTTATTGATTTGAGAGAGCGGAACATTCTGGTCTCGGCAGCAGCAGGCTCCGGAAAAACGGCGGTTCTTGTTGAGCGTATCATCCGGATGCTGACAGATCCGGAGAAACCTGTAGATGTGGACCGGCTTCTGATCGTGACATTCACAGAGGCGGCAGCTGCGGAGATGAAGGAACGTATCCGCGGGGCGATCGAGCAGGCGCTGGAGGAACGCCCGGAAGACGTACACCTGCAGCGGCAGGCAACCTTGATCCACAGCGCGCAGATCACAACCATTCACAGCTTCTGTCTGTCCGTTATACGGGAGCATTTTCATATCCTGGATATTGACCCGAGTTTCCGCATCGCTGAGGAGGGAGAACTAAAGCTCCTCAGACAGGATGTTCTCGATGAATTATTAGAAGCATGCTATATAAATGCGGAGACTTCGTTTCTCGAGTTTGTAGAGAAGTTCGGCACGGGCAGAAATGATAAAAAAATCGAAGAGATTATCTTAAAGCTATATGATTATTCCAGAAGTTATCCACAGCCGGAACTATGGCTGGATGCATGTGTAAGGAGTTACCGGACCGGGCAGGGTGACGGCGCCAGTACGGAGCCGGCCTGCATGGAGCGCGTGAAAGTACTGGTCCGTCAGAAAACAGGGGACATGCTGCTGATCCTGGAGGAAGGTCTGCGCCTGTGCGGGCTGCCCGATGGTCCTTATATGTATGGGGAGATGCTGGAATCTGACAGCGCAGGCCTGGAAAATCTTTTGAATCAGGAGTCTTTTGCTGGGATGCACGAAGTCGTGCAGGGTATTACGTGGAAGCGTCTTTCAGCAAAGAAAGATGATTCTGTGGATGTGGATAAAAGGGATCAGGTGAAAGCTCTGCGTGAAAAAGTCAAGAAAATGATGAAGGATATTACCGCAATGTACTTCTATGAAGCGCCGGAAGAAATCCTGAAAGACATGGAGGAATCTGCGGATTCCATGCAGGTGCTGACAGATCTGGTGAAGCAGTTCTCCGAAGCATTTTCCCGGAAAAAGCAGAGCAAAAATATGATAGACTTCAGCGATATGGAACAATTTGCCCTGCGAATTCTGACTATTGAAGAAGAGGGAAGGCTTGTGCCTTCACTTGCGGCAGCGGAATATCAGGAACAGTTTTTGGAAGTTATGATCGATGAGTACCAGGACAGCAACCTGATACAGGAAGCTATTTTGACCAGCGTGTCTACGGTAAGCAAGGGCAGAAATAACATTTTCATGGTGGGGGATGTAAAGCAGAGCATCTACAGGTTCCGCCTTTCCAGGCCGGAACTGTTTATGGAAAAATATGAGACATACAGCCAGGAGGATAGCGACCGGCAGCGGATTGACCTGCATAAGAATTTCCGGAGCAGGGAGGAAGTGCTTGGGAGCGTCAACTTTATCTTTGAACAGATCATGCGCAGGGAGCTGGGCGGCATCTGTTATGACGAGCAGGCTGCGCTCTATCCAGGAGCTTCCTTTGAACCGCAGCTGGACGGGCAGAAAAGGAGTATTAATCGGGCGGAGCTGATCCTGGTAGATACGTCTGATGACGGCGTGGCCAGAGAAAATAATTCAAAATCAGGGCAAGGACCGGGACAGGATCCCGGGGCAGAAACAGGGGAAAAACCGGCTTCGGGAACTGTGGCTGCCGGGACAACCGGAGAATCCGGCAGAGAGAGGGAGGCCCGTGCTGTAGCACGCCGGATAAAAGAACTTCTGCTAAGCGGCCGGGTTCTGGACAAAGCATCCGGAACTTACCGGGCGCCCCGGTATAAAGATATGGTGATTCTGACCAGAAGCATCAAGGGATGGGCCGATGTCTTCGCGGCAGTGCTGGGGGAGGAAGGGATTCCCGCCTATGCCGGCAGCCGCGAAGGATATTTTGAAACTTATGAGGTGAGCGTCCTGCTGGATTACTTGAGAATTCTGGATAATTTCATGCAGGAGCTGCCGCTGACGGCTGTACTGACCTCCCCGTTTGCAGGGCTGAACGCGCAGCAGCTGGCGGACATCCGCAATGCATATCCGGAACTTCCCTATTATGAGGCAGTCCTGGAGTACGCACATGCCGAAGAGCAAGGCGGAGATCTCCGAAAGCTTCTGCAGGCATTTCTGGAAAAATTGGAATATTTCCGGGAAATGGTTCCTTATACTGCAATACATGATCTGCTCTGGAAGATTATCGAAGATACGGGCTACGGCCTTTATATCGCATCCATGCCGGGCGGGGCGCAGCGTGAAGCAAATGTGGAAATGCTGGTCGAAAAGGCGTCTGCATTTGAAGGCACGAGCTATAAAGGGCTCTTTAACTTTGTACGCTACATTGAACAGATGAAGAAGTACGATGTTGACTTTGGGGAAGCCAATATAGCCGATGAACAGTCTGATACGGTGCGGATTATGACGATCCACAAGAGTAAGGGCCTGGAATTTCCCATTGTATTTGTTTGCGGTATGGGGAAACAGTTCAATACCCAGGATGTAAAAGGAAGTATCGTAATACATCCGGAGTGGGGCGTTGGTATAGACGCAATTAATCTGGAAAAAAGAACCAGGATTTCTACTATATTAAAGAAGGTAATCCAGGAAGAGATTACCAGAGAAAATCTGGGGGAGGAACTGCGGGTACTCTATGTGGCCCTAACCAGAGCAAAGGAAAAGCTGATCATGACGGGTGGGCTGCCCCATGCCGGAGAAGTGCTTGAGCAATATCGGGCAGAGCAGGCTGCAGGCGGTAAGACCCTGCCCCTGCCGTATTATGTGCTTTCTGGTGCGCGCACCTATTTGGACTGGATACTCCCGCTGATTCCACGGATTACGGACGAGGTCCCGCTGGAAGTTACGATTACAGACTGTCTGGACACCGCCGCCGCAGATACGGTGGAACAGCAGGCAGAAAGCCTGGCGAGAGATGTCCTGGAGCACTGGAACACGGAACATATCTATCACAAAGCACTTCATGAGAGACTGCCCGAACAGCTGGAGTATACGTATCCCTATGGGCAGGAGCAGAAACTAAAGCTTAAATTCACGGTATCCGAGCTGAAAAAGCGTGCCTATCTCTCGGAGGAATCGGGAGAAGAATTATACGAAGAACCGGATATCGTGCCGCTTCTTCCGGAATTTCTCAAGGAATCAGCCGAGCTTACGGGGGCATCCAGGGGAAGTGCATATCATAAACTACTGGAATTACTGGACTTTTCCCTGGATTACGATGCGGATACTCTGGAAAAAGAAATTACCGACCTGCAGGCGGAGGGAAAACTGTCGGACGAGATGGCAGAATGCATCCGCATTCCGGACATATTGGCCTTTTTACACTGTGAGAGTGGACTGCGTATGCACAATGCGGCCCGGAATCGCCAGCTGAAAAAAGAACAGCCATTCGTCCTGGGAGTGGACGCCCGTGAAATCTACCCCGGCCAAGCCACTGAAGAGACGATCCTGGTACAGGGTATCATCGATGTATACTTCGAGGAAGCCGGAGAGCTGGTCGTACTGGATTACAAAACAGACAAAGTAAAAACAGCCCGTGAGCTGCAGGAAAAATATCATGCCCAGCTGGACTACTATGCCCAGGCGCTGGAACAGCTTCTGGGAAAAAAAGTAAAGGAAAAAATCATCTATTCCTTCACACTGGAAAAAGAGATACAAGTATAAAAATAAAGAAGGAGTGTGCCATGAACTATCCTTATATTACAACAGCAATCATCATCATAAACGTCATCGCATTCCTTACCTATGGGGATGATAAAAGAAGGGCGCAAAAAAACAAATGGAGGATCCCGGAAAAAACCCTGATCCTCCTGGCGCTGCTTGGCGGATCCCCGGGAGCGCTGCTAGGTATGCAGATCTTCCATCACAAAACAAGAAAACCCCTATTCCGAATCGGAATCCCCTGCATTATGATGCTGCAGGCAGCGGGAATAGTAATATATTGGAGCAGTGCAGCATAAATAGCATACCTAAAAAACTATCTCCTCCCAGCACTAAACGCAACCGCCATTCTCCATCCACCGCGCCCCCAATACCTCCCACAAAATTTTTTCCCGATCGGATGAGCCAGCCGCGGGAACCGGACATAGGGGTGGCGGAAGCATGGGGATGGCTGTTAGAGGCAGTTAAGTAAAATAGAACGAAAACCGGGGTGATTCTTTTGATACCGAATCAAAAGAATCCCTGGACCCAGCGCGCGAAGCCCCATAAGGGCTTCGGGTGATGTGTCCAGGCTGCCCCGGTTTTCGTTCTATTTTACTTTACTGCATCTTACAGCCATACCCCGCCTCCACCACCCCTATGTCCGGTTCACGCGGCGTCCCCATACCATCCCAAAAATTCCCCCGAAAGAATACAATAATGGTTGACAGGCGATATTATATATCGTATAATATAGAAAAGTTAATAATATTGATGAAATAGTAATATTAACAGTATCATAATATTATAAAAAGGAGTGATAACATGGTATTTAACACCGGAGCAGCACTGCTGGATGCAATTGTGCTTGCAGTTGTATCACGGGAGAAAGAAGGGACGTATGGTTATAAGATAACCCAGGATGTCCGCCGGGTTATTGAAGTATCGGAATCTACACTATACCCTGTGCTCAGACGGCTGCAGAAGGACGAATGTCTGGAAGTATATGACAGGCAGTTTGATGGGAGAAACAGGAGATACTACAAAGTAACAGAAAAAGGAATGGCTCAGCTGAATTTATACAGAATAGAGTGGAAGAATTATTCCAGTAAGATTAACGAGATATTTGAGGGAGGTGTTACGGCATGAATCGAAACGAATTTATGGAAAAACTTGAAAGATTGCTCACCGGCATTCCTGTAGATGAGCGGGAAGCAGCGTTGCAGTATTATACCGATTATTTTGAGGATGCCGGAGAGGAGCACGAAGCGGAAGTCATCAGCGAACTTGGCAGCCCGGAAAAGGTTGCAGCTACGATCAAAGCGGATTTAAAGGGCGGAAGCAGTGAAAACGGTGAATTTACAGAGAACGGTTACAGCGATTCCAGATTTGAGAAAAAAGAGAATCCCGCAACAAGAGAGAATACTTATAAAAAGGCTGAGAGCGGTTACAGCTATCGGAGTACATCCGGGAATGAGTCCTATGGAGGATCTTCCTATACAGACTATGATGATGGTAGTGAGAGACCCAGAACCAGCAAGACGCTTAAGATCATACTGGTGATTCTGATTTGTCTGGTAGTGATTCCGTTTGCATTCCCTGTACTGATCGGGATTGCAGCTTTGATTATCGGAATCGTGTGCGCCGCATTTGGATTGTTCGCAGGCCTTGTTGTCGGCTCCGTTGCCCTGATGCTTTCCGGTATTGTTGTTTTTGTATTCGGCCTGGCAAAGCTGCTGATTGCTCTTCCTACAGCACTTTTGACCTGCGGTTCCGGATTAATTATATTTGTACTGGGACTTATTGCTACCGTGGCAACCGTAAGACTTTGCATGGTTATTTATCCGGCTATGTGCAGAATCATTGTAAATATCTGCCGCTGGCCATTTCACAGAAGGGTGGTGTCTTAAACAATGAGAAGAGGGTGGAAGATTTTTTGGATCGTATGTGCGTCAATTGCAGGTATTGGACTCGTACTTTGTGTGACGGGCGCCGGAATGGGGGCGACTCTTTCGGGCATCGGAGAGGTGTATGCTTCAGACCGTTGGTTCTACTGGGATGACTGGCAGAGATGGAATGGTTATGATGATAATGACTTGGAAGATCTGGATGACTTAGAGACGTCCGGAGAGCATTATACTCAGGGCAGTGAAGAATATGTATCTAATTTTAAGGAAATACAGTCCATTGATATAGAGGTAACCTATGTGGAGATCGATATTAGAAGATACAGCGGGGATACTATTACAGTAGATACCAGCCAGCTGAACAGCAAATTGAGAAATAATCTGATCATGGGGACAGAGGATCACGAACTCTTTATTGAAACAAAGAATCATAGTATATGGAAACAGATTGGAAGACATAATTCCGGAGCCGTGGTCATTCAGATTCCGGAGGACAGCGGTCTTACAGAGGCCTCCTTCGATATCGGGGCAGGATTGTTGAAAATTGAAAGCATTGAGGCAGGAGAGCTGGATATCAATGTAGGCGCAGGCCAGGCTGTGATTAAAAGCTTTGAGGCAGGAGAGCTGGACGTGGAATGCGGTGCAGGCCAGACGACCCTAAAAGGAAAAGTAAATCAATCTGCGGACATTCACTGTGGAGTTGGCGAACTTAAAATGACACTGTATGGTAACCAGGACGATTACGACTATGATCTGAAATGCGGAATCGGTGAACTTACCGTTGGAGATTACAGCTATGCAGGTCTTGGAAGTGAACGTAAATTAGATAATGGAACAGGCAGACCGATGAAGATCGACTGCGGCATCGGAAGAGTGGAAGTCAAATTCAACGAAGATTTTTAAAAAGTAACGCTAAGCATCATTTAGACCAATAAGGCAGTAAATCTATATTAAAATAGGAGGAATTATTATGGAACCAAAAAAATTATACCGTTCAAGAAACAACCGCATGATTTGCGGAGTGTGCGGAGGTGTCGCAGAATATTTCAACATAGACGCAACTCTGATACGTTTGCTTTTGGTACTCTTAGGCTGCACAGGCAGCGGTATTGTGGCATACTTTATAGCTGCAATCATAATCCCTGACGAGAAGTAAAGATAGAATATCTATCGTAACAGTTCAGGTCTGCCTGGACTGTTACGATCAATTAATGAGCCATACAAAATAAAGCTGGATTTATAAAAGCAGCCTTATTTTGTGTGGCTTATTTTTTCTCTTATAGGAAAGTTCGCCTATAAGAGAAAAAAGCCTTCCAGGCGGGATGCACACGCCGCCACTTCCGCTGCCTGTCCGTTTAGTTATACCACTGAAAATCTTTTATGACATAAACTTTCTACATAAACAATCTGTGAATCCTTCATGTGAATCCGTTTCGGCTGCGTTTATACTAAAATTAATCTTTTATCTTTTAAAACAAAAATGCCTTAAATATACCGCAAAAGTGGTAGAAAGGTGAAAAAAGAAGAAGCAGAGGAGGAAAAGTTATGAACAAGACAGCTATACCGCCGATTTCCTTTGGCGTGGATTATTACCCAGAGCATTGGCCGAAGGAGCGCTGGGCAAAGGATATCAGGCTGATGAAGGAGATGGGGATCCAGGCAGTGCGTATGGGCGAGTTTTCCTGGAGCCGTTTTGAGCCGGAACCCGGAGTCTACCAGTTCGGATGGCTGGATGAAATCATTGAAATGCTGAAACAGGCAGGCATCTATACCATACTGGGCACCCCTACTGCGGCGCCTCCGGCCTGGCTGATCGGGGAGGATCCGGAGATACTTCCCATGGACTCCCGCGGGGAGCGTAAGGGATTCGGCGGCCGCCATCACGACTGCATGAGCAATCATCATTATCGTAGTGCGATCCGGTTATTAGTGGAGAGAATGGCCGGGCAGTACAAGGATGAGCCATGGGTAATCGGCTGGCAGATTGATAATGAGCTGGGAAACAGCCATGAAGATCTGTGCATGTGCCCAAGCTGCGAGAGAAGCTTCCAGCGCTGGCTGAAAGTAAAGTATAAGAATGTTTCGGAGTTGAATGCTGCATGGGGTACC
The DNA here is from genome assembly GCA_000509105.1 of Clostridiales bacterium VE202-21. Lineage (GTDB taxonomy): Bacteria > Bacillota > Clostridia > Lachnospirales > Lachnospiraceae > Faecalicatena > Faecalicatena contorta. The sequence goes on from BAIF02000035.1 coordinate 37,581, forward strand.
GTGTTCTGGAGCCAGGAATATAACGACTTTTCCCAGATCCCCGCGCCAAGGACAGTGCCGACCATGCACAGCCCATCTCTGGAACTGGACTGGAAACGGTTCACCTCCGACCTGGTCAATGATTTCCTGAAGATGCAGGCAGATATCATCCGGGAGATCTCCCCGGATAAGATGATTACCCACAATCTGATGGGATTTTATGATAAAACGGACTATTTTGAAATGGCAGAGAACCTGGACATTGCGGGCAATGACCAATACCCGACGGGATACTATTTTGAGCAGCCGGGGCAGCCTGCATGGGAAGTGGCAGCCTGTTATGATTTTATCCGCAGCGTCAAAAAACAGCCTTTTTGGATGCTGGAGATGCAGGCAGGGGCCACAGGGGGCAAACTGATCGGCAGGACTCCGCAGCTGGGCAGTTGAATCTCTGGACTTCGCAGAGCGTAGCGCATGGAGCGGACGCAATTGTCTATTTCCGATGGAGGAACTGCCTTTATGGAACGGAACAGTACTGGCATGGGATTCTGCCTCACAGCGGTGTTCCGGGCAGAACTTACCGGGAACTGCAGGAAACGATCCGAACGCTGAAGCCGGTGATGGAGGAGATGAAGGGAAGCATGCCGGTGAGACAGGCGGCGATACTCTTCTCCTATGAGCAGGACTGGGCGCTTCAGGTGCAGCCCCATCACCCGGAGTATTCTTACCTGTACCAGGTGCAGCAGTTCTACAGATGGTGTTACGAGGCGGGCATAGCGGTTGACTTCATACGGGAAGGCGAGCCAATGGAGACGTATCCTTTGGTATTTGCCCCGCTTCAGTATCTCTCGTCCCCGGAGCAGGCGGAGAGGCTGGAACGCTATGTGGAATCCGGGGGAAACCTGGTAATGTCGGTGCGTTCGGGAGTGAAAGACCGCTGCAACGCATGCCTTCCCGATATACTTCCCGGGCCGTTTAGAAAGCTGCTGGGAATTACGGTTCCCGAGTACGACTGCATGTGGGCGGAAGAGTCCGGTCTGGCAGCAGCGCCCCGGGCAGGGGATAAACAAGAAAACCGGAAAGAACAAGACAGAGAAAGCAGGGAAGGTTCTGTTGGAAAAGGCGCCATCTGGTGTGACTGTATCTGCCCGGAGGGAGCGGAGCCGGTTCTTCTGTATGAGACAGGGATGTACAAAGGGAAACCTGCAGTCACCGTACATACGTACGGCAGTGGTAAAGCATGGTACATCGGATGCGTTCCGGATGAAGCGGCGGGAGAATGGATCATGAAGCAGGTTGGCAGGGAATGCGGCTTTATGATCAGGAATACCTGGGGCGGGCCGGTTGAATATGCGGTGAGGCAGAATGACAGGGAGGCCTTTTTGTTTGTGATGAATCATTCAGGCAGGGAACAGACAGCTGACATACCTGAGGAATGGGGGGCGCAGAGCCAGTGCTGTCTGCAGCCTTATGAAGTAAAAATATGGAAAAGGGGCAGGGATCATGAGTAATAACAGATTAGAGCAGGTATTGCAGGGCAAAGCGGGTAACACAATCTATCCGTTTTTCTGGATGCACGGTGAGGATCATAAGGTATTAAGGGAAGAACTGGATAAAATCTATGACTGCAATATACGCGGAATCTGCATTGAAGCCAGGCCCCATCCGGACTTTGGGGGGACGTCCTGGTGGTCAGATATGGATTTTATTATGGAATATGCAAAAGAGCATGACATGAAGCTATGGCTCCTGGATGACGACCATTTTCCAACAGGGCATGCAAACGGTGCATTTGAAGGCGGATTGAACGAGTTGTCAAATCAGTTTCTTACCTGCTGGTCAACGGATGTCCTGGGGCCGGTAAGACAGGCTGCGCTTCCTGCGGGAGCGGTGCTGAAAGAAGGAGAAGAGCTGGTTGGGGCAGTGCTTTCGCCCCGGACGGATTCCGGCAGTACGGAACTGGACTTGTCCAAAAGCCTTGACGTGACGGGGAAGATCAAAGACGGATGGCTTCGGATCGATGTGCCGGAAGGGCTTCACCGGGTGGTTTTGTTCTATACAACCCATGAAGGGAATGGAAAACTAAATTATTTTAATATTCTGGATTCGAAATCCGTAAAAGTGCTGATAGAGCAGGTATATGAGCCGCATTACAGGCATTATGGAAAGGAATTCGGCGGCACCTTCGAAGGGTTCTTTTCGGATGAGCCGGAATTTGGCAATCTTCCGGGGTATGATTTTCAGGCAAGGCTTGGGGAAAAGATGAAATTTATTCCGTGGAGCGGAGAACTTTCCGACAGGCTGCGGGAAAAATGGGAAGTGGATTTTGTGAATCATCTCCCGGCTCTTTGGTACCCGTGCGGTGACAGGACAAAAACCATACGGTACGAATATATGGATGCGGTGACAAAACAATTAAAAACCGCATTTTCAGATCAGATCCAAGACTGGTGCAGTGAGAGGGGTGTTCTGCATGTCGGTCATATTATCGAGGATGACAATTCCCACGGGCGTCTGGGATGCAGCACCGGCCACTATTTCAGAACCATGTCCTCCTTTGATATGGGAGGGATCGATGTCGTGCTGCTGCAGGTAATGCCGGGGATGGATCAGGAAACCCATCAGTGGGTGGCTTCTGACCGGGATGGAGAGTTCTTCCATTACGGACTTGGAAAGCTGGGGAGTTCTGCGGCGCATATTAACCAGCTGCATCAGGGCAGGGCGATGTGTGAGATATTTGGCGCGTTTGGATGGCAGGAGGGCGTATCCCTGATGAAATGGCTGGCGGATCATATGCTGGCCAGGGGGATTAATTACTTCGTACCGCATGCATTTTCACCGGAAACATATCCGGATCCGGACTGCCCGCCTCATTTCTATGCAGGAGGCAGACATATGCAGTACCCGTATTTTCAGAAATTAATGGAATATGTGAACCGTATGGGGCATTTGCTGAGCGGAGGGAGGTATCCTGCGCGGGCCGCGGTATTGTATCATGCGGACGCGGAATGGTCCGGAGAGGATGCGCAGTTGTACCAGAAACCGCTGCGCAGCCTGATGGAGCACCAGATCGATGCAGATGTGATTCCATGCGATGTATTTTCCGGTACGGGCGGGTATGAAACACAGTATGGGAACACATTGAAAGTGGGTTCACAGGAGTATGAATGCCTGGTAATTCCGGCCATGAAATTTCTGCCCGAAGAGACTTTAAAAGGGTTGGAACAATGGATGCGGCTGGGAGGCCGGGTACTCTGCATCGACAGGGCGCCGGATGCGGATAATGCCTTTATCAGCATGGTGGAGACAGTTTCGCTCACGGAACTCCCCGGGAGGGTGATGGAACTGATTCATCCGAGTCTGGTCATACAGGGAGGGAATAAAAAGCTCCGAACCTATCCATATGAAAATGATTACGGGACAGCCCTTCTTTGTTTTAATGAAGCTGTGGCAGAGAAACAGAAATTCACAGTCTGCCAAAAGGGGGAAGAGCCGGCATATGCTGTGCGCTATGACGGACTCGAAAACAAATGCTATGAGTTGAAACGAAATGCGGAGGGAAATGTAGTTCTAAGCCTGGAGCCAGGTGAGGCAGCGGTCTGCCTTTTCCTGCGGGAAGAAATCCCGGCGGAAACACAGGGACAATGGGAAGAAAGTGAAAGAATAGAAAGCATATGGGAGATCTATGCGGCGGACAGCAGGGCAGAAGAGCCGGTGCTGCTCAGGCGTGGGAATTCTGGGGTGCTTGAGGATCTGAATCCATGGCTGGCGTCAGAAAAATTCAACGGCCAGATCATTTACCGAACCGTGGTATCTGCGGATCAAGCGGTACAGAGAAAAATAACCATACCGCAGCCAGTGGATGTATGTGAAATCCAACTCAACAAAGAACCGGTGAAAATGCTGATCGGCCCGCCCTACACGGCAGAACTGGAGCTTGCAGAGGGAGAGAATGTGCTGGAACTTTATTTTCCGGTGACACCGGTATATGAGAGCGGGGATGCATGGTCTGCCCTGACAGTGCTGAAACCATTTGGCCTGCAGGAAACACCGGTACTGTCTGAAAAGGCGGGAAAGGGGTCAGACCCCTCTGCAAAAGGGTCAGACCCCTTTGCACAAAAAACGGGGAAAGGAAGAGACTATGAAAACTAAAAACCAGACATTATGGTATACAAAGCCGGCAAAAGATTTTACCCAGGCGCTGCCGCTCGGAAACGGACATCTTGGGGCTATGGTATACGGGGGATTTCCCCGGGAGCGCATCTCTCTGAACCTGGATACTTTGTGGTCCGGCTGCCCGGGACATTGGCGGGGGCAGCAGAAGATCCCGCAGGAAATGCTGGGGGAGGCCAGAAGACTTTTAAAGGACGGCGCGTACTGGGACGCGCAGAAGCTGATCCAGGAGCATATGCTGGGGTGTAATAATGAATCCTATCTGTCGGCAGGGCGGCTGGAGCTGCAGTTTGGGACTGATGAAAAATACGATGCCTGTGACAGGCGTCTGCACTTGGATGAAGCCATAACGCGGACGGTCTGGGAGTTCAAGGGGCAGAAGGTAAGAGAAGAGGTTTTTGTCTCGGCAGTACAAAACGGGATGTATATCCGGATTCATACAGAAGGCGCGCCGCTCTCAGTTACGATCTCCCTGCATACCCCATTAAAAGTGATAAAGAATGAGGCAAAGACGCAAGGGCTGTTATTATTGGCACAGGCGCCTTCCCATGTAGAGCCAAACTATGTATCCAGCAGCGACCCGATTCAGTACGACGAAGAAAAGCCGGGCATGAAATACGGCCTTTTTATTGGGGTTAATGAATGTGACGGCCTGATCAGGGAGAATGAAGGGGAGATCTGCATTCAGGATTTTACCTGCCTGACCTTGTTCTTATCAGGTAAAACTGGATATGAAGGTTACGGAAGCCCCCTGTGCACACAAGACGAACTCTTGGTCCATTGCCTGGAGGAGCGGTGGGAACAGGCAAAGCTTACATCCTATGAGGAGCACTTCCGGGAGCATACGCGGGAACATCAGCGGTTTTATCTTCGGACTGTCCTGGAATTAGAGGGCGGGGAAGAGGCGGAGCAGCGGCCGACGGATGAGCGCCTGGAGATGGTAAGAAGTGGAAGCGTCGATTCGGGCCTTTCCGTGCTATTATTCCATTACGGAAGATACCTGATGCTCACTTCCTCAAGACCGCTGGACGCTATGGTACAGCCGGCGAACCTCCAGGGTATCTGGTGTGAGGACGTGCGGTCCGTGTGGAGCAGCAACTGGACCGTGAATATCAATACCCAGATGAATTACTGGATCTGCGGGCCCGGAAATCTGCCGGAGTGTGAGATCCCGCTGATTCAGATGATAAAAGAACTTGCAGACGCGGGACAGGAAGCGGCGGCGAACTTAAACTGCCGCGGCTTTGCGGTCCACCACAATATCGATCTGTGGCGGCAGTGTATTCCGGCGCTGGGAGAAGTAAAGTGGGCGTACTGGCCTATGGGAGGTCTTTGGCTCACAACCCATCTTTACCGGCACTATCTCTATACAGGGGATCCGGAGTATCTGGCGGAGATCTATCCCGTATTTCAGGCATGTGCGGCGTTTATCTTAGATTATTTATATCAGGAGGACGGGGTATACCAGTCATGTCCCTCCACCTCTCCGGAAAATACATTTTATGATGACCAGGGAAGAGAATGCGCCGCCTGTGTGTCCTCCACGATGGACATTGTTCTGATCCGGGAAGTTCTCTTGGACCTGCTGGAAATCGAGAAGATCCTGCGGGGAACACAGCCAGTAAGCAGGCAGTGCCAGGAGGCCGGACATGTACTGGATGCGCTTCCGGAATTTCAGATCGGCAGCAAGGGACAGCTGCTGGAATGGAGGGAAGAATACAGGGAAGCAGATCCGGGCCACCGGCATTTTGCACATTTGATTGGTTTTCATCCCTTCAACCAGATCAATAGTGAAGATACTCCCGGGCTTGTGGAGGCTGTTAAGAAGAGCCTGGAGATCAGGCTGAATGGGAGAAAGCAGTATATCGGCTGGAACTGCGCCTGGCTGATCAACTTTTCGGCAAGGCTGAAGGATCCGGACGGTGCATGGGAATACGTGGAACAGATGTTGAAATACTCGGTTTATGATAATTTATTCGACCTGCACCCGCCTCTGGGAGAAAATGAAGGGGAACGTGAAATCTTCCAGATCGATGGAAACCTGGGAGCGGCAGCAGGGATGGCCGAATTCCTTGTTCAGTGCCTTAGCGGAAAGATTTATCTGCTCCCCGCACTGCCGAAAGCATGGAAAAGCGGCCGTGTAAAGGGAATTGGCGCACCGGGCAGCCTCGGGATATCCTTGGAGTGGGAAGAGGGGGCTCTTACAGGCGGCGGCCTGTGCGCTGGAAGAGATGGGCGGGCCGTGATCGTATGTTCCATTCCTTTTGTAATTCGTGGGGAGAATGGCAGCGCTTTGGGACGTGCCCTGCCGGTAACGTCAGGCTGGGAGGCTGAAATTGATCTGAAAGCGGGCGTAAAATACAGCATTGTCCGGGAGTATATTTGAAAAGTGCAAGTTGTTCCTGTGAAAAGTGCATGTGAAAAAGAAGGCAGCCCGATTATAATCTAATCATCAGTAAAGGAAAGGTACAGGAGAAGAAAGGAGAAGGTTATGAAAAAGAGAAGAGTAATGCCAATGCTGATGGCAGGAATTTTTACAGTATCAGCAATCCTCGGAGGATGTTCCCAGGGCGGGGACGATAAAGGTGCGGACGCACAGAAAGGTTCCGGGAGCAGCAAACAGGAAACCGATGCCAATATTTACGAGTACACCAAAGACGATCTGGACGGAAGAACCATTTCACTGGTTACTTCACAGGATTGGTGGAAAGACGGAATGCAGGCGTTGGTGGACGAATACAAAGAGGAGTTTGGAGTCAAGATCCAGGTGGAGATCCTGCCAAGCGATACCGCATCCGAGGTCATCAAATCCAAGTTTACCACAAAAGAACTTCCGGACATCATCATGAACTCCGCATCACCGGCCGAGCTGACTTATATGAACGCCTCCCAGAATCTGGAGGATCTGACGGAGGAACCATGGGTGGAAAAACTGAACAGCATCGACGGATTTGTGGACACAGACGGAAGACTTTACGGCTGCCCGCTGGCAGCACAGGATTATTGGGGCTTCTGTGTAAACAGAGAGGTGTTCGAGAAATGCGGGCTGGATATCCCGGAATCCAAAGAAGATCTTGTAGATTCCTTTCAAGTGCTGCAGGAAAAAGGCTATACCCCATTTTACTTTGGCGCAGGAGATTCCTGGATGTGCGGCAATATCACAAGCTCAGGTGTCTATGCGGACAATCAGAAGGATCCTGATCTGATCAAAAAGTTTAATACAAACGAGATGAACTACGGTGACAGCGAAAGCTTCAATGCAATGCTGCAGGATTTGTATGACTGGTCGAAAGACGGCTATTTTGGAAAAAATCCAATGGCACAGTCCTGGGACGGACAGTTTGCGGCGGTTGCAGACAATGAATGCGGCGTTCTGATCGGACTGACATCCTGGTTCAATGAGATCAATGCAAAATATGGAGAAGGAACAGCGGACAAACTGACCATGATCCCCTATTACATTGGAGAGAACGATACGATCTACCAGTCCACCAGCACACAGTTCTATATTCCAAAGGGTGGGAAAAATATAGACGTGAGCAAGCACTTTATTAACTGGTGTGCAAAAGATGAAAATTTGCAGGCATTCTATGATTCCATCGGAGCGGTTTCTCCGTTCAACGGTATAGAGCCAAGCCAAATGACGGCGCCGACGAAAGAGCTCCTGGACAAATTAAGCGACGGAACTTATGGCGTGCATGTATCACACAATTCCGTGATACAGGGGCAGGATTGGGACAGCTTCTGCCAGCTGCTTCAGGAAGTGGTAATGAACCGGTATACGCCGAAACAGTTCTGTGATGAATATGACGGTATCCGTGAGGGAATCTGCCAGTCCCTTGGTCTGGAAGGATTCTAAGGAACAGCGGCATTGGGGTAACAGTTCAGGCTTTCCTGAACGGTTACATTCGGGGCACAAAAACGGGATGGTTTTTGTGCCCCGTTACTTTAAGAAAGGAAGGCTCGTAAATGAATTATAAAAAAATGTATCCCAGGTATCTCTGGATGATCCCCCTGATTATTTACACATTATTTTACATTCTGCCGGGGATTCTGGGTATCTATTACTCTTTTGTGAACTACACGATCTATAATGATTCCAAGGAATTCGTCGGATTTGCCAACTATATCCAGATGTTTTCCCAGAACCGGTTCCGGGTGGGGCTTGGCAATACGCTCCTGTTTGCCGTACTGACAACGGTATGCAAGAACCTGATCGGCCTGGCAATGGCGGTTGCGCTGAATACCAGCATCCGTTCCAGAAATGTGCTCCGCACCATTTTTTATCTGCCGGTAATCTTAAGCACCCTGATCGTTGGGCAGATCTTCCAGGCAATGCTCCAGCCGGATACGGGGCTGATTAATCATATTCTTTCTGTTTTCAGCTCCTCGGCCTTAAGCTTTGACTGGCTCGGCAACCCGAATACTGCCATGTGGATGGTCATTCTGGTAGAGATATGGAAAGGGGCCGGCTACTGCATGGTAATCTATCTGGCAGGGCTTCAGGTGATCTCCAAAGAATACTACGAGGCAGCTTCGATCGACGGCGCAACGGCATGGACCAGTTTTAAAAATATCACGCTGCCGCTGATCGTGCCTTCTATCAGCATCAATGTGCTTCTGAGCGTAGTCAACGGACTGAAGGTATTTGATATCATCATCGCCCTGACCGGAGGCGGGCCGGGTATGTCCACCCAGGTCCTAAGTACAACCATATACTCCTATCTGGGCAGCGGCGCACTCTCCACGGGCTGTGCGGCCAATGTGGTACTGACGGTGTTTGTCATTGTAGTATTCTTTGCCCTGAATAAACTGTTTGCAAAACTGGAGGTGGATCACTAATGAGAGCACAGAAAATAAAGCGCACTGTTTTGGCGGTATTTATGTGGATACTGAGCCTGATCGTTCTGATCCCGCTGCTGCTGATTATCATCAATTCATTTAAAACCTCCGCGGAGGCAGATATCATGACGCTGAAGCTGCCGGAAGTGTGGCAGTTTGCAAACTTTGCCGTGGCGGTTGCGGAGTCCAATATTTTCAGGACCTTCCTGAATAGTGTCCTGATTACCGGCGTTTCGGTTTTGGCATCCTCCATATTGGGGACAATGGCCGGATATTCCCTAAGCAGAAACCGGGATAAGATTAACAGAGGCGTATACTCTTATTTCCTGCTTGGGCTGGTGGTTCCGGTACAGGTCATTGCACTGATACAGGTCCTGCAGAAATTCAGGATGATGGACTCTTATGCGGGGATTATATTTGTCTATATCGCAATGTTTGTACCGCTGAGCGTATTCTTGGCATACAGCTTTGTCAGTTCCGTGCCGAAAGAGCTGGATGAAGCAGCTGTAATGGACGGGGCGACTCCCCTGCAGCTTTTCTTCCACATCATACGCCCGATGCTGACGCCGGTAATCGTGACATCGTTTATTACGCAATTTGTATTTATCTGGAATGATTTCCAGTATCCGCTGTATCTGCTGTCCAGCAGTTCCAAGTGGACCATAGTCCTCGGCGTTTACAAGTTTATCGGCCAGTTTGGCAGTGACTGGAATATCGTATGTGCATACATCCTGCTTTCCTCCCTGCCGGTAGTAATTGTATATCTGGCGGGACAAAAATATATCATTTCAGGCATGGTGGCAGGCGCAGTGAAAGGTTGATAACGAATTTGCTGTGTGATATAGTGGGGAAAATGCTGCAGAAAATGAAACAGAAAGGGGATGGAACGTGATGATCAGGGTAAAACAGCTTAGTTATCAGAAAAAGGCAGTCCTGTTGTTCTCTCTTTTAATCAGTCTGCTTATCCTTATATTCCTCGCTATATACACGAACTCCCAGAGCAAATCCATAAAGGAAAAGGAACAGGACACAATGGAACAGCTTTCCGTCAGGGCGGTCACCCAGTTTGGAGAGCTGCTGGAGAATATGCACAGAATCTCGCTTGGCGTGGCTTCTGACAAGCATGTGCTCCGTGTTCTGGAACAGGCAGAAAATTATAATGGGGAGGAAAATTATTTCCAGAAATATCCCCAGGAGCGAAAGACCATACAGATGGTTCTGATGAACCTGATCGGAGAGGATTTCCGGAACCGCAGCTTCCACGTGATTTCAGCGCGTGACGACTGGCTGAATCTGGATATCTATAACGAGGCCTACATGAATAAAGAAGGGATTGAAGCTCTTCCCTGGCGGGAAAAGATGAGAGATGATGAATACATCAAGTATATTACGCCCTTTGCGGAGGATGGATACGGGCGCACGAAAGAGGAGGTCTTCTCTTATGTCAGGCAGATTCAGGATGAATACCAGAAATTGGGATATATTGATATCCAGTATGAGAAAAAGCTTCTCGATGATATTTTCACTCTGCAGATGAATAATTATCCTGTTCAGGTAGCTGTTTATCATGGAGGAGAACTGTTTTACGGGAAAGATCTAAAGAATAAAGAACACCTGGAATCCATATGGCGGGAGATGGAATTCACGGAAGAGGGGCACATACAGGAAGTAAAAGCCGGCAGCCGCAAATATCTGGTATATGGTGCGGACAATACTGCCTTTGAGATGCAGGTCTGCCTCTATGTAGATGTAAACAGCTATATGGGCGTCATCTATCAGAATCTGGCATGGATTATCGTGCTGGGCGTGATTCTGCTCTGCATTATGATTCTGCTGGTGACCCTTGTGACAGAGAATCTTTACCGGCCGATCCGGCAGCTCAGGGACAGCATTCAGCACATGAATTATGGGGAACTGGCCTTAAACCGGAATATAGAAGATACGGACGACGAGATCCAGATGCTGACCTCCGCCTTTTATGACATGCTCGATAAGATGAAAAAGTCCAGAAATGAACTGGTAGAGGCGAAGACAAGGGCTGTACGGGCCAGATATGAAGTGCTTCAGGCACAGATCAATCCTCATTTTATGCATAATATACTGTCGGTAATCGGGCTGATGGGGTATCAGAAAGATGCGCCGGAGATCATGGACATCTGTTCAGACCTCACAAAAATGCTGCAGTACACGACAGATACCGGAAATTCTACGGTACCTTTGAAAGAAGAAATAGCACATGTTGAGACCTATCTGAAATTAATGGGATACCGCTATCTGGACCGCCTGCAGGTGGACATAAAAGTGGATCTGGCGATGGAGGAGATAAGGGTTCCAAAATTCATACTGCAGCCCATCGCAGAGAACTGTTTTCAGCACAGTTTTGCCAACAGCAGGCAGAAAAAATACGAAATACAGGTTCTGGGTATGGGGACAAGTGAGGAGTGGCGGATTCAGATCCTGGATAATGGGACTGGTTTTACGGGCGAGGCCCTGGCAAAACTTAAAGAACAGTTCGCAGAAATAGATGCAAATATCAGAGAAGGAAGTTCGATTCCTGAGATGGGGATCGGTGGAATGGCGCTGGCAAATACGTATGCACGGCTGGCAATCTATTCAGAGGGCCGGATTGGGCTGGAGGCAGGAAACAGGCCCGAGGGCGGTTCCTGGGTAAGCCTGATGCAGCGGACAGACCGCGGGAGTATCGAAGCGTGACATTTCATAAGGAGTACAGGGACGGAACTGTTACGGGGTGGAAAAGGAGAAAACAATGTTGATGAAGATACTGGTTGCAGAGGATGAACCGGCAATCCGACAGGGGATTATTGCTCTGATCGGAAACCTGGGGCTGTCCGTTGAAATTACAGGCGCCGCAGAGGACGGTATGGAAGCGCTGGAACTGATGGCAGCCACGAGGCCGGATGTTTTGATTACGGATATCAGGATGCCGGGGATGAGCGGCCTTGAATTAATCGGAAAGGCAAAGGAGCTGTATCCGGGAACGGAATACGTGATTCTCAGCGGATATTCTGAGTTTGAATATGCGAAGCAGGCGATGAGATACGGCGTACAGGATTATATCCTCAAGCCGCCCAGGAAGGAGGAGGTCGGCAGCGCGCTGGAAAAGATCTATACCAGGATGGTGAATTCAAAAAAAGCCGGAAGGAAGCAGAACGTATACGATTATGTGGTCAATGGGGTACAGAAAGATACCGCGCAGCTCGAGACAGAGGGCTGCTGTTATTACCTGATTCTATTTTCCATCGGTCCGTTTACTAATCGGACGGAAAACCTGATTCAGGTGGGAATCAGCGGCTTTTCTTCAAAAGAACTGCAGGAACAGCTCTGCCAGGGGCTTGGGGAGGGGGAGGATTGTCTGGTGTTCGATATGAAACAGCAGAACGAAAAACTGATCCTCCTTTCTGTAAAGAAGCGGGAAATCAGCCCCATACAGCGTGTGGTACTGAAACTTTCCTCCTACGAGAAGAAATTCTCCATGCCGGTCCATATGATTTTGTCGGATGAAATGGATCATACCGGGCTGCTTCCCGGGACTTATGCTAAACTGCACAGAAGTCTTGCGAGGCAGGTGCTGATTGGGAAGAGTGATGTTGTATTTCTGGAGAAAGAATCGAATCAGGAGAGTGAACTGGCGCTGGATGAAAGTGAGAAATGCCAGATCGCTTCTTTGCTGGAGCAGGGGGACGGCGATGGGCTGTGCTCCCTTTTTGGGCTTTTATGTACAAAGTGGAAGAAAAAGAGGATACCGCAGATCAGCTGCGAATTCAGTGTGAAATATATTCTTATGGAAGTTTATCAGAGAAATCCGGTTCTGGAGGCCGAGGCTGCGGTCGAAGATTTATTTTACCAGGCCGAGGAGGTCATTGGGAAGGCCAGGACTTTTGAGCAGTTCGAGGAGGGAATCTGTGGGCTGTTTCAGGATGTTTTTGGCAGGATCAAAGAGGGAAAGGCAAATAAAAAAATCGAGGACGTGGTTGAGCTGCTGAAACAGCATATTTACCTGCACTACAACAGCAATTTGTCTCTGGAAAAGTTTGCCGGCCAGTTTGGCTATAATCCTACGTATCTGTCGAATCAGTTTACCAGCCTGCAGCGCATCTCGCCAAGCAGGCTGCTCACCAATATCCGGCTGGAGAAAGGGAAGGAACTGCTTTTAAATACGGATTACCTGCTGAAAGATATTGCGGAAATGATCGGGTTTCATGATGTATCATATTTCAGCCGTTTTTTCAAGGACAATGTGGGGCAGAGTCCCAAACAGTTCCGTGAAGCGGCGGGCAGAGAGAGGAAAGAATGAAGAATTATATCGAGACAGAACCACAGTTAAAAGCAATAGAGGTAAAGGATAAATTCTGGTCTTTTTATCAGGAACTAATCCGGGATGTCGTTCTTCCTTACCAGGAGCAGATCCTGAAGGACGAGATTCCCGGCGCGGAAAAAAGCGGGGCAATCAGGAATCTTCGTATTGCGGCCGGTCAGGAGGCGGGGGAGTTTTACGGACAGGTATTCCAGGACAGCGATGTATCGAAATGGCTTGAGGCGGTCAGCTACGTCTCTAATATGGAAGGAACTGGAAGATTGGAAGAAAGTGCGCGGCAGGTGATTCATCTTATGGAGCTTGCACAGGAGGACGATGGCTATCTGAATACTTACTTCCAGCTTAAGGAGCCGGAGCATAAATGGCAGAACCTACTGGAGTGCCATGAATTATACTGTGCAGGACATTTGATAGAGGCCGCTGTGGCTGATTACGAGATGTCCGGCAGGAGCACCTTCCTAAACCTGGCCATGCGCCTGGCGGACCTGATTGATTCTCGTTTCGGTCCCGGAAAAGTGCGCGGTATCCCGGGACACGAGGAGATCGAACTGGCGCTTCTGCGTTTGTGGAGAGTGACAAAGGAGCAGAGGTACTTTGATCTGGCAGGATATTTTCTTGAGGAACGGGGCACGGACCCAAATTACTTTGCGCAAGAAAAGAGCCGGAAGGCCTGGATGGACCCCGCGGAGCGCAATTATACCCAAAACCACCGCCCCATCCGGGAGCAGGATACGGCCGAGGGGCATGCTGTCCGTGCCATGTATCTCTACACAGCAATGGCGGATCTGGCGGCATGGACAGCGGATGAAGAACTGAAAGCAGCCTGCGTAAGGCTGTGGAAAAATGTGACGGAAAAAAGGATGTATATAACCGGAGGCGTAGGTTCTGGCGCTAAGGGCGAGACCTTTACTGTGGATTATGACCTTCCCAACGACAGGGCATATGCGGAGACCTGCGCGGCGGTGGGACTTGTGTTCTGGGCAAGGAAGATGCTGGGGCTGGATCTTAGCGGAAAATATGCGGATGTGATGGAGCGCGCGCTGTATAATGGAGTATTGGGAGGAATGGGAAGGGACGGCAGACATTTCTTCTATGTGAATCCTCTGGAGGTTGTACCCGGCATATCCGGTGAGGTGCCCGGGTATGAGCATGTGCGGCCGGTAAGGCCAAAGTGGTATGCATGCGCCTGCTGCCCGCCCAATATAGCGCGTCTGCTCGCATCGCTTGGAAAATATGCATGGGGAGAATCAAGGGGCTGTGTTTACTCGCACCTCTATCTGGGAGGTGTTTTTCATTCCCTGCAGAATGGAATCAGCTGGAAGACGGTCACGGACTATCCCTGGGAGGGTAGGATCCAGTATGAAGTCTGTGATCATGAAAAAAGGGAGAAGAGTGCCCTGGCCGTCAGAATACCAGGGTGGTGTTCCTCCTACAGCCTGCTGGTAAATGGAAGGGAATGTACGGAGGAATATGAGGTTAAAGACGGTTATGTCTCAATAATAAGGGAATGGACTAAGGGAGATACCGTCAGCCTGCATCTGTGTATGGAGGTGAAACGGATCTACGCGAATCTTTGTGTGCGGGAAGACGCGGGATGTACAGCGCTGATGCGGGGGCCTCTGGTGTACTGCCTGGAAGAGGCTGACAATGGAACGGGGCAGAACGCGCTTCTGCTTCCGGCAGGATCTGAGATAATAGAAAGACAGAAGTCCGATGAGCTTCTGGGGGATTATATAGGGCTGGAAGCCGCCGGCCTTAGATTGAAAGGGGACAGCGAAGCTTTATACAGTGAAACGCCTCCACGCGCCGGCGGGACAATGATTTATGCAGTGCCATATTTCCTGTGGGGAAACCGGACGGCAGGGGAAATGCGGGTATGGATCCACGAGACCTAAGAAATGTGACAACGGTGCATCTGAATGTGAAATTCTTACTCATTTTGAATGTCGTACGTATTTTAGGCAATACTCCTACCAAAAAGAAAGGTAGGTATCAATATGTCTGAAAAGAAATCAAAACCAATTGACTTGAAAAATCTGGAGCCTGAAGAGAAGGTGAAGTATGAAATTGCAGAAGAACTGGGCCTTTTAGATAAAGTTATGGCAGAGGGATGGAAGTCTTTATCCTCAAAAGAAACAGGACGGATCGGAGGTCTGATTACGAAAAGAAAACGAAAGAGTTGAAAAATCTGCAGATTTTTGATACAATTGTACGACTGGGGAGAAGAAGCACAGGTGGTGTAGATGAAAGAGAAGATTAATATCTTTGATGTGGAGATTGACGGCTTCACAGCAAAAGCCGCTATGCAGGCGGCTGTGCAGTATATGCAGAGTGAATCCATCAATACGATTGAAATTATCACGCTGGATATGCTCATGCAGGAAAAGGACAATCCTGCATGGAAAGAAGATACAAAAGCAATGGATATGGTGCTTCCGGGAGAGAAAGAGATACTGGAAGCGGCGGAAGTACAGGATAGATATTTACTAAAGGATGTAGCAAATAAAGTGTTTCTTAAAATGTTCCTGCGCTACCTCCAGAAAAATCGAAAGAAGATCTTTCTGATGGTGCAGTCCGAGCAGGAGATGATAAGCCTCAAAGAGGCTGTGGAAACATACAACAGAGGAATTACGGTGGCGGGCTATGGCGCCCTGGACGTAGAAGGAAAGTCCGAGGAGGATGTCATTAACAACATCAACGGTGCGGAAATTGATTGTATACTTTCTGTACTGCCCTCACCGCAGCAGGAGGATTTTATTGTCAGAAATGCCGCGCTGCTCAATGCCCGTGTATGGCTGGGATGCGGCAGGGCTCTGGAACAGAGCTTCAGCGAGAAAAGCGGAGATGGAGTACGCCGTTTCTTTTTGAAAAAGGTATTCCGTTATCGGGTGGGAAAACAGAAGAAGGAGAATTGAGCATGCATAGATATCGGGAAAAACCCGTGTATATAAAGTATGCATACATCGCTGTGGGGACAGGAATCGTATCTTTTGCCATCAAATGTATTTATGAACCCAACAGCCTGGTAGTCGGCGGATTTTCAGGGCTGGCTATCATCATTAAGAACCTTACGGAAGGGATTCTTCCTGGCGGTATTCCTCTCTGGTTTACGAATGCCGCCCTCAATGTGCCTGTATTTCTTGCGGCACTGAAAGTAAAAGGCAGGTCATTTATCGGCAGGACCTTATTTGCAACCGCCATGGTTTCGGTCTGGCTGGGAGTTCTGCCCGAGTTTTCCTTTATTCAGGACAACCTCCTGCTGGCCGCCGTGTTCGGCGGGGCGCTGCAGGGGGTCGGTATGGGCCTGGTATTTTCAGCCAGGGCAACGACCGGAGGAACAGACATGGTCGGGGCAATTATCCAGAATTATCTGCGGCAGTTTTCCGTGGCGAAGATTATGATGGTGCTAGACGCTGTGATTGTCATAGCCGGTGGATATGTGTTTGGTATTGAACGCGCGCTTTATGCAATCATTACCATTGTGGTGGTCAACCGAATTGCGGACGCAATGATAGAAGGGGTGAAATTCGCAAAGGCTGCTTTTATTATCACAGACCGGTACGATGAGGTGGCAGAGACGGTCATGCACGGAGTGGACCGCGGACTTACCGGTATATATGCAAAAGGCATGTATACAGGGAAGGACCGATGCCTGCTCTACTGTGTGGTTACAAAGAAAGAACTGGTGCAGTTGAAGGAACTGGTGGGCAGAATCGATGAAAATGCGTTCATTATTGTGAGCGATGCCCGTGAGGTTATGGGTGAAGGATTTTTCCCCGTAGAATAAGATTTGTGAACAATGTATAATGACGAAAATATGAATTTTTTGTAAAAAATATGAGGAAATGCATAAAAAAAGTGGATTTCCTCTTTATTTTTTTGACGTTATGCATTAATATATATCTTGTATATGTACGTTCTTCACATTTTTTGATGCCGGAATTTGTGAAAAATGCACATGAATAGAGTCATAAAGCGGAGGAGAGAAAGTATGATTTCAAATCAGATACTTCAAAACACAATTGAGGGCCTTAAGAATATTTCCAGGATTGATTTCAGTGTTCTGGATACGGAAGGCAAAGCGCTTGCAGCCACATTTGAAGATACAAAGGATTATGAAAGTGCAGTCCTGTCTTTTGTGGAATCTCCGGCTGACAGCCAGGTTATTCAGGGGGATCATTTTTTTAAGATTTTCGATGAACAGCAGCTGGAATATGTTCTGCTGGCCGGCGGTGAGAACGAGGAAGTATACATGGTCGGCAAGATTGCGGCGTTTCAGGTTCAGAGCCTGCTGGTAGCATATAAAGAGAGGTTTGATAAGGATAATTTTATCAAAAATCTTTTGCTGGATAATCTCCTGTTAGTGGATATTTACAACAGGGCCAAGAAATTACATATTGACACAGAGATAAAACGTGTTATCTTTATTATTGAAACATCTCACGAAAAAGACAGCGTAGCGCTGGACAATGTTAGGAACCTTCTCGGAGGAAAATCAAAAGACTTTATTACGGCTGTGGACGAGAAGAATATCATTGTGGTCAAGGAACTTACTGATAAAGACGGCGGCAAAGAGCTGGAGAAGATGGCAAAGGATATGCTGGAAATTCTGCGCAATGAATGCGGGGAAGAACACATCCATATTGCATACGGAACCATCGTAAATGACATCAAGGAAGTTTCAAAGTCCTACAAAGAAGCAAAGCTCGCACTGGATGTGGGCAAGATCTTCTTTGACGAAAAGGACATTGTGGCATACAGCACGCTGGGTATCGGACGCCTGATCTATCAGCTGCCGATCCCGTTATGTAAGATGTTTATCAAGGAGATCTTCGAGGGGAAATCTCCGGACGATTTTGATGAGGAGACATTGACGACTATCAACAAGTTCTTTGAAAATAGTCTGAATGTATCAGAAACGTCCAGACAGCTGTACATTCACAGAAATACTCTGGTATACCGGCTGGATAAGCTGCAGAAGAGCACCGGGCTTGATCTGCGCGTTTTTGAGGACGCGATTACGTTCAAGATTGCTCTGATGGTGGTAAAATACATGAAGTATATGGAGTCATTGGAATACTAATGAGTATGAATAATTAGGAGGAGCATATGATTGAATTAAGAAATGTAACGAAGGAGTACTCTAAGGGCAATGCCGCCCTGAACGGAGTTTCCGTCAAGATTGAACAGGGGGAGTTTGTGTTCATCGTGGGAGACAGCGGTTCAGGAAAGTCTACTCTGATTCGTCTCATTATGAAGGAGTTAGATCCGACGGAAGGGACGATCATAGTGAACGGGCAGAACCTAAACAGAATGAGGCATCGTCACATTGCGAAGTACAGAAAAGGCCTGGGGGTTGTATTTCAGGATTTCCGGCTTTTGAAAGACAGAAATATCTATGAAAATATTGCTTTTGCACTGCGTGTGACAGAGACACCGACAAGAGTTATCAAGAGGAAGGTGCCGGCGGCGCTGTCGCTGGTGGGACTGGCCCAGAAGTATAAGTCATTCCCAAAAGAGCTGTCAGGGGGAGAGCAGCAGCGTGTTGCGATTGCGAGGGCGATTGTAAATGAACCTGCTATTTTGTTGGCCGACGAGCCGACTGGTAACCTGGATCCAACAAACTCATGGGAAATCATGAGTCTGCTGAAAGAGGCGAATGAGAGAGGGACAACAGTATTGGTTGTTACTCACAACCAGGAGATCGTAAACGAGATGAACGAGCGCGTCATAACGATGAAACAGGGCGTTATCGTCAGTGATGAACAAAAAGGTGGGTATTTCGATGAGAATTAGTACATTAGGATACGTAGGAAAACAAGGGGTTAAGAATATCGGGAGAAACAAGATGTTTTCGCTCGCATCAGTTGCGACAATGTCAGCTTGTATTTTCCTGTTTGGATTATTCTTTTCTATCCTGCTGAACTTTCAGTATATCATAAAGTCAGCGGAGGAAGGGGTGGCTATCACCGTATTTTTTGACGAGGATGCCACACAGCAGCAGATCGATGATATCGGGGAAGCCTTAAGAAGCAGGGACGATGTATCGAAAGTTAACTTTGTGTCAGCGGATGACGCATGGGACAAGTTTAAGAGCGACTATTTTAAAGACAATGCAGATCTGGCGGACGGATTTAAAAATGACAACCCGCTGGCCGGATCCGATAACTATGAAGTATATATGAAAACAGTGGAGAAAAATGATGCGAACCTCTCTGTCAGGAGCAAGTCGCTTGCTTCCACTCAGCAGGATCTTGTCAAGTTTGCCAAGGGCCTGGACGGGGTACGGAAGGTGAACAAGTCTGATGTTGTGGCAAACACGCTTTCCAGCGTAAATGTACTGGTAGGGTATGTATCCATCGCCATTATTATCATACTGTTTGGGGTATCGATCTTCCTGATCAGCAATACGGTAACCATGGGTATTACGGTGCGTAAGGAAGAGATTGCCATTATGAAATATATTGGGGCCAAGGACTTTGTCGTCCGGTCACCGTTTGTTATTGAAGGTCTTCTTATGGGACTTGTGGGCGCGATTATACCGCTGGCCCTGCTGTATGGACTTTATGGCAAGGCGGTCGAGTATGTATTGACCAAGTTCCAGATTTTGAACAATATCATTAATTTCCTGCCGGTTACAACGGTATACCGCCTGCTGCTCCCGATCGGGCTGCTGTTAGGTGTGGGAATTGGTTTTGTCGGAAGCTACTTCACTGTACGTAAGCATTTGAAAGTATAGGTGGCGCCTATGAGAAGACGAAAGAGGAGTATAATAAGTACAGTTTTGGTCATTGCTTTGAGTTTGGGCATGGTGCTCAATGTAAACGCGGCTACTGTGGATGAAGCACAGAAAAAGGCGGAGGAACTGGAGAACCAGAAAAAGGCCGCCGAAAAAGAAAAGGACTCCCTGGCATCTCAGCTTAACTCGATCATTGCAGATATGAACGACACAAAAGAAAAGCTGGAAAAGAAACAGGATGAGATCCAGAAAGCGGAAGACGAGCTCGTTCAGGCAAAAGTGGATGAGAATGACCAGTATGAAAGCATGAAGAAGCGTATTAAATTCATGTATGAGAATGGGAACTCCCAGTTATTGGAGATATTGGTTTCCAGTGACAGTATTGGGGATTTATTAAATAAAGCGGAGTATGTTTCGCAGATTTCTGCATATGATAGAGATATGCTTATTGAGTTCCAGGACGTAGTGAAAGACGTAGAAGAGAAAGAGGCTTCTCTCAAGGATGAGTATGAAGTGCTTTCGGGCCTGCAGGAAGAACTGGTTGCCAAGCAGAATGAAGTTCAGGCACTGCTGGACAGCAAAAAGATACAGCTCGCCGATCTGGAGAAGCAGATCGGAGATAATGCGGCGACCCTGCAGAAGCTGATAGAGGAAGCGGAAGCAGAACGCATCAAACAGGAACAGCAGCAGGCGGCCCAGCAGGCAGCACAACAGCAGCAGCAGTCATCCGGCGGGGGCAGTTATACACCGCCAAGCACCACGCCTGTTGTCAGTGGAAGCGGCCAGTTTACCAATCCATGTCCGGGGGCAGTTATATCCAGTACGTTTGGATACCGGGATTTTGACGGTGCCTTCCATAAGGGGCTGGATCTTGCGGCAGGAGAGGGAACACCTACATACGCAGCGGCCGACGGTACGGTTGTGATAGCGGGATGGAGCGACAGTGCCGGGAACTGGGTAGTCATCAACCACGGCAATGGATTAACGACAAAATATATGCATCATTCTGCACTTTGCGTGACAGCCGGCCAGACCGTTGTGAAGGGACAGCAGATCGGATATGTGGGCAATACCGGTAATTCATTCGGCGCGCACCTGCATTTCCAGGTGGAATCCGGCGGCGTGGCAGTGGATCCCTTGGGCTATCTGTAAACATACAGAATAATTTCAAAGGTTGGACATGAAATATGGATCATAAAAAGAGTTTTATTAAGGGGGCGCTTTCCGGCGCCCTCATTATGCTATTAATTGTGATTTTGGGTTCCGGAGTGTGGAAGGCGGTCTCAGTCAGGATGGCAGGGGGAGAGGCAGAAGCTGCACAGATCTCTGCGGAGAGTGAGACCGATAAGAAGCTGAATATGTTAAGCAATGTTATAGACCAATATTATCTTTATGGAGATGATATAGATGAAAAAGCCATGCAGGACGGCATATACAACGGCTATGCCAGTGGTCTGGGGGATCCTTATACGGTTTACTACAATGAGGAACAGACCCGGGATCTGCTGGAGTCAACAACCGGGGAATACAGCGGGATCGGCGCCACGCTGCTGCAGAATTACCAGACCAGGCAGGTGACGATCGGCAATATCTATAAAGATTCTCCCGCGGAGGAGGCCGGACTTAAAACCGGAGATACTCTTTACCAGGTAGATGATCATGTGATTGACAAAGAAGATCTGAGTGAGATTGTGTCCTGGATCAAAGGAGAGGAAGGCACGGAGGTGGCTCTGCACGTCTACAGAGGCGAGAACGCGGAGGAGGTCGTCTGTACAGCTACCCGCCGTAAGATCGAGACACAGACTGTCGAGTATGAGATGAAGGAAGACCAGATCGGCTATCTGCGGATCCTGGAGTTTGATACAGTCACATTAAAACAGTTTGAGAATGCCCTAACCGACCTGGAAAACCAGGGCATGAAGGGCCTGGTTATTGACCTTCGCTCCAATCCGGGCGGCAATCTGGATACAGTGGTAGATATGCTGAGGATGATTCTCCCGGAAGACGATTGTATCTACCAAAGATAAAGACGGCAACGTTATAGAGGAAAAAAACGAAGAAGATCATGAATTCAAGAAGCCCCTGGCAGTTCTTGTAAATCAGGCCAGCGCCAGCGCTTCTGAGATATTCGCAGGAGCGGTGCAGGATTATGGCGTGGGTAAAATCGTCGGCATGACCACATACGGCAAGGGGGTTGTACAGCAGTTGGTGAATCTGGGAGACGGAACCTGCCTGAAGGTGACCATAGCCGAATACTTTACGGCGGCAGGGAGAAGCATAAACAAAAAGGGGATCACGCCGGATGTAGAGGTCGAGTATGTGGCGGATCCTGATCATGAAGATGCGGATAACCAGCTGGATAAGGCAATTGAAGTAGTAACAGTTTAGAAGGCAAGCTGTGGGTTTGGGGGATATTGGGACGCTGAAAAACCGGGAAGCCAGCCCCACGACGGGAGCATCTATGCCATTTTAAAAATCCGCTCCGTTTACGTAAGAGGCCCTAAATAAAAAAACATAGAAAATGAAGGTCCAGCGGCATGCAACCCGAAATCTGATAATTTCGGGTTGCATGCCGCTTCAGAATTTGACGTGATACGTCAAATTCTGCCCTCCATTTTCTATGTTTTTTTCTTAAGGGCCTCTAACGTCAACTCTAGGACCTTTAAAATGGCATAGATGCTCCCGGCGTGGGGCTGGCTTCCCGGTTTTTCAGCTGGTACATCCGACCGGAAGGAAAGGCTTGCCTGCCTGGAGGGGTCTGTAAGCGGGGACGGTGTATGAATTCGTTTGAGGGTACGTATAAGTACCGGTAAGCGGTGGAGTGGTTGTGTTATTGTTGACTTAACTATTGACATATATGGAGATACCATACATTCTGATGAACTATATAAAAATTATTTGGATAAAAATTATTTGAAAAAAACTCCTTGCAATCGAAAAAGAGCTGTGCTATGATTGTTAACAAGTTTTATCAGAGTAAACTGTGAAATGGAGAAAGGCTGTGAACAAGACTCTGATTTTCAGAAACTGACAGGAAGTTGGCGTCACCGACTGAGAGCGCCGGACAGTGGAGAAGATCAAGGGAACACTTGGGAGCTGATCAGCTGAACCTATGAGTAGGCTGGTACGTATGGCATACGTTACATGCGCAAAAGTGGGGCAGACATAGATACATTACGTTTGTCCAATGCGGGTGGTACCGCGGATTATATTACGAATCCGTCCCGGGATGCAGATGCATCCCGGGGCTTTTTGTTTATATGGGATTTCCTGTATATTTCAATTGTTTTAGTATCCGGGATGCAGTCATAAAGGAGCAGAAAGGAGAAGAAACATGGAATTTGTAACAGGAGTTAAACAGAAGGACACATTGGAATTGAACGAATTGCTGAGAGAGGGAATGACTGGGAATTGTGTCAGATTGAATGGTGCAGTCCATGCTATCCGGAATATGGGGACGGTGGCATTTGTGATTTTGAGAAAGAGAGAAGGCCTTATCCAGTGCGTTTTTGAGGAGGGAGTTTCAAAATTTAACTTGAAGGATTTGAAAGAAGCTGATACAGTCGAAGTAACAGGAATACCTGCAGAGTCTGAAAAAGCACCTCATGGCATTGAGATCAGAATTGAAGAAATAAAAGTTCTGAGTGAACCGGCGGAACCGATGCCTCTGCCTGTTTCTAAGTGGAAGCTTCATACTTCGCTGGAAGCAAAACTGAACTATCGGCCGATTTCGCTGCGCAACGTCAGGGAGCGGGCGAAGTTCAGGATACAGGAAGGCATTGTCCGGGGATTCCGTGATTTTCTGTATGGAGAGGGGTTTACGGAAATCCACACGCCTAAGATCGGCGCTAAGAGTGCTGAGGGCGGGGCGAACCTTTTCCGTCTTGAGTATTTTCACAGGCCGGCTATCCTGCAGCAGAGCCCGCAGTTCTATAAGCAGATGATGGTCGGGGTGTTTGACAGGGTGTTTGAGACGGCGCCGGTCTTTCGGGCCGAGAAGCACAATACAAAACGCCATCTGAACGAGTATACGAGCCTGGATTTTGAGATGGGCTACATTGACGGGTTCGAAGATATTATGGCGATGGAAACAGGATTTCTCCAGTACACTTTTGAACTGCTTGAGAATGACTATGCAGGGGAATTAAAAATTCTTGGAATTGAACTCCCGGAGGCGGAGAAGATACCGGCTGTCAGATTCGATGATATCAAAAGAAAAGTATCTGAAAAGTACGGGCGGGGCATAAAGAACCCCTATGATCTGGAGCCCGAGGAGGAGCAGCTGATCAGCCAATATGCAAAAGAGGAATGGGATGCAGATTTTGTGTTTGTCACCCACTATCCATCCAGAAAGCGGCCGTTTTACGCGATGGATGATCCGGCGGACCCAACCTTTACACTGAGTTTCGACCTGTTGTTTCGGGGAATGGAAATCACAACAGGGGGCCAGCGGATCCATGACTACCATGATCTGAAAAAAAAGATGGAAGCAAGGGATATGCAGAGGAAGGAATGGAACAATATCTGAGTGCATTCAAACACGGTATGCCGCCCCATGGAGGCCTGGGAATCGGGCTGGAGCGTCTGACCATGAAAATACTGGGCGAAGATAATGTGCGTGAGGCAGCACTATTTCCCAGAGACCTGAGCAGGCTGGAACCATAAACCTCAAAGGGGTCAGACCCCTTTGATTTTCGAAAATTACGGATGAGAAATGAGAGGGGCCTATGTCAAGGAAAAGTTGTTATCTATGTGGAGGAAAATTAGTAGAAGGACGTTGTCAGGATTGTGGTCTGGACAATACAAGAAGTGAGAGGAAGACCTACCGGCTGAACTACAGCCGGACGGAAAACAGGATAAAAAGCCGCGGAGAAGTAAAGGATACCTGGGATTTTGATAACCGGGATGAGGAAGTTATGAAACGGGCGGCAAAGAAATCGAAAGATAAACCGGAAAGAAAGGCATATCAGACAAATGATTCCGGACCATCCGTTCAGAGGACCGCACATCCAGATGAGTACAAATACAGCTATACAAAGCCTGTTATGAGGCCGAGAACAGGGAAATCAACCGCAATATCTAAAAAACAAGGTAAAACATTTTTTGTGATTATCATTATTGTTTTTCTTTTCATTGCGTTTATCGGTGACTTTTCTAAAGATAAATTCAACGACGTTGAAACGGGGAGCATCCAGGTAACCGAGGAACCCGGGCCGTCAGATCCCTATGAATTTGTAAGCCGTGAATTGTCTGATACCGGTGAACATTTTGAGAATGTTCTGGAACCAGGGCTGTATATAGGCGGCATCCATGTACCTGAGGGCAGATATGATATATATCTGGAAGAAGGACAGGGGGAAGCATGCGTGGATGACTATGAAAATTCTATTTATTTATGGCAGTTTTTCGGGGATGAAGAGTCAAACGGAGATTTAAAAGAATGGAATGACGTCAGAATTTATGAGGGCGCTGTCCTGGAAGTATCGGGGGATGTCAGGCTTTTAATCGTCACAGAAAACGGGCAGACATCTGATATGAAAGGAATGAGCAATCCGCTGAAGGATGAAGTTGCGCTCACTCAGGGAAGAAAACTGACCGTAGGAGAAGATTTCCCGGCAGGGGTATACGATTTCCAGGCGGTTTCAGACTGGACGACGATCAGTTACAGTATTCCGCTGAATACGAACTATGAGGATCCGGAGTTGAACTATTTGAATAAAAGCAAATGGCTGGCGCGCGATGCATGAATACTGTCTTCCGAAACGTCGTGCTGCCCGAAGGCTCAACCGTATGTGCGGATGATGGGGACGCCAGAATGATTCCAAGCAAGTTGATTGAATCAGAAGACTATGATTCATATTACGATGCGTATAGATATTAAAGGGGTCAGACCCCTGTGCAGAGGGGTCTGACCCCTTTGCAGAAAAGGAGGATATGATGTCTAATAAAATTTCTAAAGAAACGATTGAGTATGTCAGTATTCTTGCCAAGCTTGAACTGTCTGAGGAGGAGAAGGGAACGGCCCGGACGGATATGGAGAAGATGCTGGATTATATAGATACATTGAACGACCTGGATACGAGCGGTATTGAACCGATGTCTCATGCATTTCCTCTGCATAATGTGTTTCGGGAGGATGTTGTGACGAACGAAGATCATAAAGAAGATATTTTAGCAAATGCTCCCCAGAGGAAAAATGACAGCTTTGAGGTGCCTAAGACGATCGGATAGGAGGAAGCAGAAAATGGATATATTGAGCCTTACAGCTCTTGAGCTGGGGAAAATGATAAAAGATAAGAAAGTGACGGCAGGTGAGGCGGCGAGAGCGGCAATTGAGCGGGCGAAAGCGCTGGAGCCGGAGATACACAGTTATGTGACTCTGGATGAAGAAGGGGCAATGAGGCAGGCGGCTGAGGTGCAGAAGCAGATTGAGAATGGTACGCTTACGGGCCCGCTGGCGGGCGTGCCGGTGGCAGTGAAAGACAATCTGTGCATAGAAGGCCAGCTTACAACCTGCAGTTCCAGAATCCTGTCCGATTTTAAACCGGTATACACGGCGGAAGCAGTGTTGAATCTGAAGAAGGCAGGGGCAGTGGTACTCGGGAAAACGAATATGGATGAGTTTGCAATGGGCAGTACGACAGAAACCTCATATTATGGTCCAACGAAAAACCCGCATAATCCAGCCCATGTACCGGGCGGGTCATCGGGCGGGTCCTGTGCTGCGGTGGCTGCACAGGAGTGCTGGTTCTCACTGGGAACAGACACCGGCGGTTCTATCCGCCAGCCCAGCTCATTCTGTGGAGTAGTGGGATTAAAACCCACCTACGGCACCGTGTCACGCTATGGCTTGATTGCGTATGGCTCTTCCCTCGACCAGATTGGGCCGGTGGCAAAGGATGTATCTGACTGTGCGGCCATACTGGAGGCTGTCTCTTCATACGACCCAAAAGACAGCACGTCAGTAAAACGGCAGGACTACGATTTTACCAGTGCTCTTATGAATGATGTGAAGGGATTGCGGATTGGTATCCCTGCGGATTATTTAAAAGAAGGGCTGGACAAAGAAGTAGAAAATGCTGTCATGGAAGCGGCAGGCGTTCTGAGAGAAAGAGGCGCCATAGTAGAAACCTTTGATCTGAGTCTTGTACAGTATACAATCCCCACTTATTACGTGATAG
The DNA here is from genome assembly GCA_000509105.1 of Clostridiales bacterium VE202-21. Classification (GTDB taxonomy): domain Bacteria; phylum Bacillota; class Clostridia; order Lachnospirales; family Lachnospiraceae; genus Faecalicatena; species Faecalicatena contorta. The sequence goes on from BAIF02000035.1 coordinate 64,831, forward strand.
CTTCTGCAGAAGCCAGCTCTAACCTGGAACGCTTCGACGGCGTAAAATACGGGTACCGCACGCCGGATTATGACGGGCTTCACAACATGTATAAAAAGACGAGGTCCGAAGGTTTTGGCGCAGAAGTAAAACGCAGAATCATGTTGGGGGCTTTCGTTTTGAGTTCAGGTTATTACGATGCCTATTATCTGAAGGCACTGCGCACAAAAGCATTAATAAAACAGGCCTTTGACCGTGCCTTTGAATCATACGATGTGATACTTGGGCCGGCTGCACCCACGACGGCGCCGGAACTTGGTAAATCCTTACGCGATCCGATGAAAATGTATCTGGGCGATATTTATACGGTTGCAGTCAATCTGGCCGGCCTGCCGGGGATGTCCGTACCGGTGGGCAAAGACAGCAGAGGCCTCCCAATCGGAATGCAGCTCATTGGAAGCTGTTTTCAGGAGAAAACACTGCTGCGTACCGCATACACATATGAATGTGCAACAAACAAACGGCATGAAGCGCCGGCTGTGGCAGGAAAGGAGGCGTAAGGGATGGCAAAGCAGTATGAGACCGTAATCGGACTTGAAGTCCACGTAGAGCTGGCGACAAAGACAAAAATCTTTTGCGGCTGCAGCACAGAATTTGGAGGCGCCCCCAATACGCACACCTGTCCCGTCTGTACCGGAATGCCAGGCTCCCTCCCCGTGTTAAATAAGCAGGTCGTGGAGTATGCCATGGCAATCGGACTGGCTTTAAACTGTGAAATAACAAGGCTGTGTAAGTTTGACCGTAAAAATTATTTCTATCCCGATAATCCGCAGAACTACCAGATCTCCCAGCTTTATCTTCCAATCGCAAGAAACGGCTGTATCGAGATTGAAAGCGGCGGCGGAAAAAAGAAGGTCCGTATTCACGAGATGCATATGGAGGAGGATGCCGGTAAACTAATTCACGATGAATGGGACGACACCTCACTGGTAGACTATAACAGAAGCGGCGTCCCTCTGGTGGAAATTGTATCTGAGCCGGATATGCGTTCAGCAGACGAGGTGATCAGTTACCTGGAAAAGCTGCGTATGATCATTCAGTACCTGGGTGCTTCCGACTGTAAGCTGCAGGAAGGCTCTATGAGGGCGGATGTGAACCTGTCTGTGAGGGAAGCGGGCTCGGATAAGCTGGGAACCAGAACCGAGATGAAAAACCTGAACTCCTTCAAGGCCATTGCAAGAGCAATAGAGGGAGAACGGGCACGCCAGATCGAGCTCCTGGAGGCAGGAAAACAGGTGGTTCAGGAGACCCGGCGCTGGGATGATAACAAAGAACATTCTTATGCAATGCGCTCCAAAGAAGATGCACAGGATTACAGGTATTTTCCGGAGCCGGATCTGGTACCGATCGTCATCAGCGATGAGTGGATTGCCGGGATTAAAGCGAAGCAGCCAGAGCTTCGCACAGAAAAGCTGGAACGCTATCAAAAAGAATTCGATATTCCGCAGTATGATGCGGAAATTATCACAGAGTCCAAGAAAATGGCGGATATTTTTGAAGCAGCAGCTGCAGTCTGTGGAAAGCCTAAAAAAGTTTCCAACTGGCTGATGGTGGAGACGCTCCGCCTGCTCAAAGAAAATAATATGGAGCCGGAGGATATCAGATTCTCCCCCGAAAACCTTGCAAAGCTGGTAAATCTGACAGAAGCCGGGACAATCAACAGTTCTGTGGCGAAAGAAGTTTTTGGGAAAATATTTGAGGAAAACATCGATCCTGAGGTCTATGTGGAGGAAAATGGTTTAAAAACAGTTAATGATGAGGGCGCATTAAAAGCAGTGATAGATAAAGTAATAGAAGCAAATCCGAAATCTGCGGAAGATTATAAGAACGGGAAAGAAAAAGCAATTGGGTTTCTGGTCGGGCAGACAATGAAAGCTATGAAGGGGAAGGCTGATCCGGGTTTGATTCATGAGTTGTTGAGGGGGAGTTTAGATTAGATGGGGGGCGCCTGCCCGGGATATCGTGTACGGCAGCGGCGGGAATGTCTGCAGGTGCCGTACACGATATCCCGGGCAGGTTGCGTTCATCCGATCGGAAGTATAAGATCGGTGGGGCAACTGACGGGGGAGACGGATGGGAGATGGCTTTGCGGTTTTTTAGGATAGATATGCCAAATGAATGGGTAGTGCTGGAAAATTTAAAATACATATTGACATTAATCGATGTGTTATGTATAGTATAAATTGAGCAATAAAAAGGGGTGTTGATGAGTGAACGAGAATGAAAAAAACGCAAGGATATTCAAAGCTTTTTGCGATGCAAATAGACTGACAATTTTAGGTTTGCTGCAAAGTGGTGAAAAGTGTGCGTGTAAGTTGCTGGAAGAACTTAATATTGGCCAGCCGACTTTATCACATCATATGAAAATATTATGCGATGCGGAAATTGTTGTTGGACGTAAAGAAGGGAAATGGACGTACTATTCTTTCAATCCAGAGGGCGTCATCCGGGCACGGGAACTTCTGAATCAGATTACAACAGTAACGGGCAATACAAAAAAATCTAGCTGCACAGACTAATGAGCCGCCAGAACAGATGGCGGCTTATATATCAAATAACACATCGATAAATTGCAATATATAAATGGAAAGGGGAGAGTTTATTGGAAGTTACTCGAATGATTTGGGACTTTTTTCAAAATCAGATTTTGGGCATGAGGTGGCTTAATGAATTAATAGGCGGCGGCTTATCTGCCGTAGGGCTTAACATTGAAAGCAGAATAGGTGCCAGTATTCAGTTTTTCCTTTACGATACAATTAAAATCACAGTTCTGCTTTGTGTTTTAATCTATCTGATTTCCTATATTCAAAGCTATTTTCCACCCGAAAGAAGCAAGAGGATTTTAGGGCGTTTTCATGGTGTGGGCGCAAATATCGCTGCGGCACTGCTTGGAACAGTCACCCCATTTTGTTCATGTTCCTCTATCCCTCTGTTTATCGGCTTTACTAGTGCAGGGCTGCCTTTGGGTGTAACATTTTCATTTCTTATATCGTCTCCAATGGTTGATCTCGGCTCTCTTGTTCTGCTAATGAGTATATTTGGTTTGAAAATTGCGATTGTCTATGTTCTTGTTGGTTTGGTTATCGCGGTTGTGGGCGGCACAATTATTGAAAAACTACATATGGAAAAATACGTCGAACAGTATATCAAAACAGCAGGAAGTGTAGATATTGAAGCCCCGGATTTGACAAAACGTGATAGGTTCAAATATGCGTGGGAACAAGTAGCAGCTACTTTCAAAAAAGTATTTCCTTATATTCTGATAGGTGTCGGGATAGGTGCTTTCATTCATAATTGGATACCACAAACATGGATTGAAACTGCGCTCGGAAGCAATAACCCGTTCTCTGTAATCTTAGCTACTCTTGTAGGTGTGCCCATGTACGCGGATATTTTCGGAACAATTCCTGTTGCCGAAGCACTATTTGCCAAAGGGGCCCAACTTGGTGCAATTTTATCTTTTATGATGGCGGTTACTACTTTATCCCTTCCCTCAATGATTATGCTCCGAAAAGCAGTAAAGCCCAGATTGCTTGCCTTGTTTATAGGTATTTGTACAGGCGGCATTATCATTGTTGGTTATCTGTTTAATATATTCCATTCTTTTCTCATATAGGGTGTTTTAGAAAATATGTTGTTAGCAAATAAAAAAATTACATTAAAAGGAGATTATCATAATGGCATTATTTGGAAGAAAAAATAAAAGAGAAGGAACTGCCGCCTGCTGTGGAGGTAACTGCAATGAAGAAAGTATGGCCAAAGCCGAACAAGCAAAAAAAGAGGGGGCAAGCGTTAAAATATTGGGAAGCGGCTGCGCAAAATGCAATCAGCTTGAAGCCGCTACAAAAGCGGCATTAGAACAGCTCTATATGGATACAGCTATCGACCATGTATCCGATTTTACACAGATTGCAGCTTATGGCGTAATGACTACACCTGCCCTCGTTATTGACGGAAAAGTGGTATCTTATGGAAAGGTACTAAAAGTTGACGAAATAATAAAAATTCTGAAAATGAGTAGAGGATAATTCTTCAAAAAGGAGGTAATATAAAGTGAAGTGTCCAAACGTCAAAAAATGTGCCTGCCCAAAAAAGACCTGCCCGAATAATGGAAAATGTTGTGCCTGCGTAATTAAGCATAAAGAAACAGATAGCTTACCTTACTGTCTCTTCCCTGATAATGAAGGCGATAAAAGTCTTAGTAATTTTTATAAAATGCTTAAGACAAGATTTGAAAATGAATAGCAGTACCACATGGTGAGGCAGCGGATGAATTAGCAAGGAGTTGGGAATTTAGCAATATCCGCAGTAAATGGTAAAGCAAAAGCCAGACTCCCCGCCATCCACTCAGAGAGTATACTCCATAATATAGTCATCCATCACAAATCCATTGCCGATATCTGCTACCTGCGTATCAATGGTTTTAAACCCGAAATGGCTGTATACGGCCAGAGAGCCATCGTTGTGTTTATTACAGGTCAGCCAGATTGAGGAGAGGCCCCTCTGGCGGCAAAGGTTCTTCAGAAATTCGAATGCCTTTGTGGCCAGATGGCGTCCGCGGCAGTCTTTTCTAATATAGATTTTACTCAGAAATAACCGGCCATTCTCGGGGTGAATGCCGCAATATCCGCAGAATTCCCCCTTGTCAAAAAGCTGATAGTATTCGTAGCCATCTTTCAGCTGTGTCTTCAGTGCGGGAACAGACTGGAACTTGTCTATCATATATTCTACCTGGCTGGTTCCGATGATAGGGGTAAAATGTTCGTGCCAGATCATTTCTGCCAGTTCAGCAACTTCCTGAATCTGCCGGTCATTGTCTACTTTTAATGTTTCAAATGTTTCGGTCATAATCGTACTCCTTTTTTATGTAATTCCTGGGTGTCTACAAAATCAAGTATACCACTTTTCGTAAAATAGGAAAATAGTTTAGCACATACATCTTATTACTGCACTCTTTTCAAAAATTTCCGGGTGAAAAAAGCAATCCATAAGAAGCAGGATATTACGCCAAATGCAAAGGTAAATACATTTACTCCGTCCATCAATATTTTTCCAATCCAGAACGAAGGCAGAAAAGCCATGAAGTAAGAATAGGGAGCAGGAATAAACCATATTAAGATAAGCCCTAGGAAGCTGATCCCCATTAGTTTTGAAAGCGCAAGTCCCTCAACACGGTTTCCGGCAACCGATACAATCATCATTGCTAAAAATATACTTGTAAAACTGCTGATCAGAGAGCTTGAGAGAATGACTCCAAAAGATAGGGAGGAAAGATTGAAAGCTGCAGCGACGAGTATCGTGATTATGAATGCCCCTGTCATTGGTAAACCAATACGCGCCACTAAATAAGAATATCCTTCTGCCGGGGTAATCTGATAAAATGCATTTAATCCTTCATCTCTCTCTTCTAGCAATAAAAATGCGGATATCATTGCCGTAAACAAGGGGGCCAGACAAATCAGCATACCGTCGGCAAGGCCATACCAGGCTGTTAAGGGGAACGAGAATTCAGATGTCAGAACTGTGTTGAAAAAAGGAATAGCAAGCTTAAAAAATATGCCTGCTAAAAATGGCGCTGGTATCAGGACAATTAGCATTCCGTCTTTTGATATTTGTTTCAGGCCAATTTGGAAGAGCTTCACGGTATGTTTCATAAATTCTTGCCTCCTTCTGATTGTAATGCATTACGAATCCGTTTATATGCTAGTACTAAAAGCACTACAAGCCATAGAACCAGAACAATTCCCGGCAGTACATTTATATGTCCTGCTGCATCAATTGAACTGACGATCATATGCCACAGCGCTGTCCCCGGAAATATCTTTAAAAGTGGATGAGTCATTCCGAATGCAGTCAGAACAGGAGGAATTGATAATAATACTGTGGGGAGGGCGGCAATGATCATATAATGGTTTACGGAACGTGCATAGGAAGCCGCAATCAGCCCAATGAGATTAAACGCTACGGCTCCAATGAATACACTGAAAGACAAGGATACGAAGCGGACGATACTTCTCATACTGATCAACACAATAAGATCAGCCGATATCGTTGACAGAATTGCCAGTGATATAGATTTTGACAATATATACTCGCAGGGACGAAGAGGGGAAACACTCCAAAAACGATGTAAGCCCTCTCCCTTTTCCAGCAGCCAGATGCCGCCTGTGAAGAATACACCAAGCATGGCAGGATCCGTCAATATGATAAGGGAAGCTGCCATTATCTTGTATTGGGAGGGGATTAAAAGCAGCACTGCAATATAAACCCCACTGAAGAATGCGTACAGAAAATAAAAACCATATTTTATTTGAAACCGGATATCATTCTTTAAGGCGTGAAAAAATCTCATTGTAAGCCCCTCCCTGTCAATGAAATAAAGATATCCTCAAGCGTCGGTTCTTTTGAATGAATACTGGTCAGTGTCCCATTTTTCATTGCGGTTTGAAAGTCCCGGGCATCGGCCAGACTGGAAAGAGTACAAACACTTTGTCTTTCTTTTCCATGATCGAAAAAACAATATTCAACCTCTGTATCAGATCTGCTTTTACGCAAAGCATGCGGCGAATCTATCGTTTTCACCGTACCGTCAACAATAAAAGCAACACGGTCGCAGAGTTCCGCCGCATCATGCATGTTATGGGTCGTTAATATGATGGTTTTCCCCTTCTTTTTCTGTTCCAATATCATATCCTTCAACACCCTTGCATTTGCAGGATCAAGGCCGCTGGTGGGCTCGTCCAGAAAGAGCAGTTTGGGATCATGCAGCAATGAACGTACAAAACCTAGCCGCATTTTCATACCTTTTGAATAGCTGGAGACTTTTTTGCCGGCATCAGGGCGAAGGCCAACCTTTTCTAAAAGTTCCAATGGATCGGTTGTTCTGCCGGAATAAATCGAAGCAAAATACTTTAAATTTTCGAGCGCAGTAAATTTTTCATAAAAGTTGGGAAACTCAAAATCCACACCGATATTTTCATAATAATCGCTGGTTCTGTGCCTGATTTCGTCACCAAAAACACGGACACTCCCGCGATAATCGCGGAGAGTTCCTGTTAATATTTTCTGTACGGTACTTTTTCCAGCCCCGGACGGGCCGAGAAAGCCAAATATTTCGCCCTGCTTCACATCAAAACTAATCCCCCGTATAGTATCATCCTTTGAGGCAGGATATTTTAGATAAACATTCTGGACATCAATTACTTTCATCGCTTACAATCTCCTTTAAGACACCATCCAGGATGATTCCCATAATAGTCTGCTGATCATCTGTCTGATCCTGCTGCAGGCTGAGAAAACTAATCGCCAGTGTCTGCAGTGTTTTTGTTGCAATTTCAATGCCGCATGTAAAATGCACCCCATATTCCTGCAGCTTAATAAGTTCATGACTGTCGTCCCGGGTATGCGCTTCAATCACTTCCGGAGGAAGTTTGCGGAACAGATATTCGGCGATTTCACTGTTCGTCTGGCTCAGCATAGGATAGCGCTCCAGTTCCCCAAACATCCAGAGAAAGCACTGTTTACAAAGATCCCTTGGCGGCAAGGAACGGTGATTATTCAAAAATGCATCCATGTCACCCCACATTTTTAACTGCAGATTTGCAGAAATATCCATGTAGAGGTGTTCTTTATTCGAGTAAAAAGAATAAAAGGAACCTTTCGCAATACCGGCGGCCTGTACAATCTCATCAATGGATACTTTTTTGATACCATATGAAGTAAATAAACGTTCACCTTCCTGCAGTAATTTTTGCTTAATCATTTTTCTTTCAGTATCGCTGAACTTTGGCATAATTAATCCTCCGATCAATATGACTAATTAAAATTATTTGGTCATATTGATCATAACGCCAGCATTACACTTTGTCAAGAGAAAATCGGGATTTAGCGACGGGCTTTAGTCCCGGGGCGGATTGAGGGGGACGCTTACCGTGAGCCGGGAGATGCTGCGGCAAGTGTCTGCCCTGTTGGAAATACAGCCCGCTGCGCCAGGCAGCAGTAAGAGGAAATCCGCAGAGCCAGCCGGAACCGAACACATTCACCGCTTAATCTAA
>BAIF02000034.1 GCA_000509105.1 Clostridiales bacterium VE202-21
GTTTGAGGCTCCTCATTAGAAACGAGCCTTTACCTGCCGGTTGGATGCGCCAGCTCCATGAAGGGAGGCTTTCGGCTATCCCTTTATGGAGCGTCCCCATCCGCGCCGAGACTAAAGCTCGCCACTAAATCCCGATTTGGTAGTTTTGGATAAATTGTGGGGGATGTCTTTGTTGAAAAGTGACAATTGACATTTAGTATTTTTACGGGTACAATTTGAAGCAGATAAGAAGTTAACGTTAAAGTAAACGTTTTATTTTTTATGGTTTAACTTTAACGTTAACTTTATCGGTTGCTTAAATTTAACATTACATTTAGGAGGAAAAGACTATGGCAGGGAAAAAGATCAGACTGGCGCTTGTGGGAGTGGGGAACTGTGCATGTTCTCTTGTTCAGGGAATTGAGTTCTATAAGACTCCGGAGATTGCGGAAGAGGCCGGCGGGCTTATGCATTATAACCTGGGGGGATATGTTCCTTCCGATATCGAAGTTGTTGTAGGATTTGATATTGATTCCAAAAAGGTTGGCAGGGATGTCAGCGAAGCAATTCTGGAATGGCCGAACTGTACATACAAGATCTGCGATGTTCCGAAACTTGGGGCACCGGTATTAAAAGGGCCAGTCCTGGACGGAGCGCCGGATCATCTGCGGCACTATTACGGCAAGGACTACTTTACAATCGATGATGCCCAGGAGCCGGTAGATGTTGTGAAAGCTTTGAAAGATTACAAAGTTGATGTGATACTTATCAATCTTCCGACAGGTTCCCACGATGCGGCAAGATTTTACGTAAACGCGGCTTGTGAAGCAGGATGCGGCGTTGTCAACGGAATCCCGGAACTGATTGCCAGCACACCGGAGATTGCTGACAAGTGTAAGAAAGCCGGTATTCCGGTGATTGGAGATGACTGGAAGAGCCAGTTAGGAGCAACCATCGTACACAGAGCGCTAGCAAAATTGTTCGAGGACAGAGGAATCAAGATCACAAAGTCCTATCAGCTCAATTATGCGGGTAATACAGACTTTATTAACCTGGTTATGCGTGGTGAGACAAAACATGTCACAAAGCATGATGCGATTGCAAGTATTCTGAAGCATGACGTGCCGATTGCTCCCGGATTTGCTTTTGTCGACAACCAGGGTGACCAGAAGACCGCGATTATCTGTATCGAAGGACAGAAGTTTGGCGGGGCTCCTGTAAGCCTGAACCTGAAACTGGACGTGATTGACAGCCCGAACTCCGGCGGGATCAGTGTTGATGCCGTAAGATGCTGCATGCTGGCAAAAGACAGGGGAATGGCAGGTGCAATCGAAGAGCCAAGCTCCTACTTTATGAAACACCCACCGGTACAGCATCCGGACGACCAGTGCCGTGCGATGCTGGAAGAATTTATCGATGGTAAATAAATTAAACTGACAGATAGGCGGGAAGAAAAATGGAAAATAATTTAGATATCGTTGTAATTGGCACAATTATCAAAGAAACCATACAGTTCCCAAACAGGACCATTGGTCCTGTCCTGGGAAGCCCGGCTGCATATTCAAGCCTTGTTATGGCGGCTCAGGGAAGAAATGTTGGAATTGTCACTTATTATGGCAATGATATGGAGGACATTATTTCAGAAATAGATGTTCTGGACAAAAGAGGCATTCTGCCATATGAATATACGACAACAAACCTGCTGGTGTACAGAAATGACGGCACCAAATATGTAGAGTATCAGAAGGCGGCGCCGAATATCGGATTTGGAGATATTCATAAGGACTATCTGGAGGCGGATTATTTTAAAATCTGTCCGATGAACTATGAAGTTGAGCTGGATCTTGTAAAAAAACTCTATGAGAGAAATAAAACAGTCTTTGTAGACCTGGGAGGATACGGAGGCGCAACGAGTGACATCCGTCACTCTGTAGAAGAGACGTATGGGAGAATGGTGATTGACACCTTATGTAAAAACAGTACCATTATCAAGGCAAGCGAGGAGGACCTGCAGTCTATCATACCGGGAAGAACAGCGGAGGAGGCGGTCAGGTATCTGGCAGACGCGGGGGCTTCAAATGTAGTGGTAACGCTTGGCGGCAACGGTGTAATGTTTAAAGAAGGCAAAAAAGAGATCGTCCATATTAAACCGTTTTCTGCGAAGAGCGAAGTAGAAGACGGAAGCCTGGATTTTACCGGTGCAGGCGACTCATTCGGCGCAGGATTTATGGCATCTTATGTAAAGGAACAGGATATGTATAAGGCTGCACTTAACGGAAATGCGACGGCATCCCTGGTAATACAGCGGTCTGGCGGCTGTACATACGGACGCATGCCGTCAAAGGAGAAAGTACAGTTGCGCATCGCGACAGGCGCTTAAAGGGCAGTGACATATTAGTTAGGAAAACACGAATACAAACAAAAGGGGTCAGACCCCGATTGCAAAGGGGTCAGACCCCTCTGCACAGAAAGCAGGAGGATTATGCAATGAAGAATTATACAGATGCGGAACTAGTAAGTAAAGCAAAAGAAAAAATATTGGCCGAAGCAGAGGCTTTAAAGGCAGTTTCTGCTGAGGTGGACGAAGCCTATGCCAAGACGATTAAAGCAATTCTGGAGTGCAAAGGCCGGGTGATTATTACGGGACTCGGTAAGACGGGCCATATCGGGAAGAAGATCGCAGCATCATTTGCGAGCCTGGGCGTGCCGGCTTTTTTCGTGCATAGCTGCGAATCCCTGCACGGGGATATGGGGATGATAACGAAAGACGATGTAGTGATTATGATATCGAACAGCGGAAAATCACAGGAGATCCTGAATATGCTTCCGCCGCTGAAGATCATAGGGGCTAAGACAGTATCTATTACAAAGGATAAACAGTCTCCTCTGGCACAGCAGACTGACATCGCAATACTGGTAGATGCGGGAAAGGAAGTAGACCATATGGGGCTCGCTCCGACTTCGAGTTCAACAGCGGCATTGGCGGCCGGAGATGCGCTTGCTACCGTAGTCTCTGAGATTAAGGAATTTAAGCGGGAGAATTTTGCGCTCAGCCATCCGGGCGGTGCATTGGGCCAGCAGCTGATCAGGGAATATCATGAGAAAATAGGGAAGTAATATAATACACCGGGCTCGTCAGGAAAACCTGATTCAAAAAATGATCCTTTGGCATTTGATCGGGCCAGAGGGTCGTTTTTGTTTAAAAGCGCAGTGGTTAAGGAGGCTGAATGGCAATGAAAAAAGCAGTAATATTTGATATGGACGGACTGATGATTGACAGTGAAAGACTGACCTGGGAAGGGTATCAGAAAGAGTGCCGCAGCAGGGGGTATGAGATGACGCTGGATTTTTACATGCTCATGCTGGGACACCCCATGGCAGCGGTGAGAAAGATGATGCGGGAACATTTCGGGGATTCATTTCCCATGGAAGAGATTATACACTGCGTCCATGACAGGATGGAATTTCTGTTTTCGGCGGAGGGGGTTCCGAAGAAGCCTGGCCTGATGGAGATTTTACGCTTTACAAAGGAGAACAGGTATCTGACGATGGTGGCGACATCCAGTGACAGGGCAAGGGTGGAACGTATCCTGCGCTATGCGGAGATAGAGGCGTATTTTGATGACATCATCTGCGGCGATGAGGTGGTACATGGCAAACCTAGCCCGGATATTTTCCTGAATGGCTGCAATAAGCTGGGGGTACGCCCGGAGGAAGCTTATGTAATCGAGGATTCTGAGATGGGAATACTGGCGGCACACAGGGCAGGGATTGCTGTGATCTGTGTCCCGGACATGAAACAGCCGGAGGAAAAATACAGAAATATGGCTCTCTGCGTGGTTCCTTCGCTATCCGAGGCGAAAGCCGTGCTGGAGTCAGGGGGGCCGCTTATGAACTACCCTGCTGATTAAGAGGCAAAGGGGAAAATCAGCAGCCGCAGTGCGGAGAATTCCAATTTGTTTTGAGTTCTTTCTAATTGGAAAAAATAGATAAATTTATAATCAGCTATTTGTGGAAATATGACAATTGACTTTTTTCGACTTTGCGCGTAAAATTTAGGTTAGAGAACAAGTTAACGTTAAAGTAAACGTTATATTTTTTTAAAGGAAAACTTTAACGTTAACTTTATCGATGCGAAACAGACATGAAGGAGGAAATAAGATGATGAATATGAAAAAGGTTTTAACATTAGTATTGGCAGGCTGCATGGTGTTCGGATTAGCGGGATGTGAGAAAGAAAAAGCTACATCTGCTGCAGACAATGCAGATAACGAAAGTGGCAAATCAGATGCAGAGATCACGATAGGATATTCTTTCCCTGGTTCCAATAATGAATTCTGGGGTACCAATGCTTTAAACTCTGCGAAGCAGGCTGCAGAAGCACTGGGATTCAAGCTGATTGCAGATGATTGTAATTATGATCAGGCGGAACAGGTATCGGATGTCGACAGTATGATATCTTCCGGTATCGATGCTCTTGTTTTGGCGCCCCAGGACGCCTCTGTATGTGCAGGGATCACAGCAGCATGCAAAGCGGCGGATATCCCGGTAGTCATCATAGACAGATGGCCGGGAGACGACCTGAAGGCCGGCGAAGATTATGTATGCTTTATCGGGCCGGATGACGAACAGGCCGGATATGACATCGCAATGTCACTAATTGACTCCGGATGCAAAAACCTACTCGGCGTTGGCGGTGTTCAGGGAACATCCGTTGGTGAAGGCAGGAAAGCCGGACTTGACAAGGCGCTGAAAGAGAACCCGGACGTGAAACTTTTACAGTATGAATATGCAGGTGACACATGGGATGACGGAGATAAAGCGTTCCGGAACCTGTATCAGGCACACCCGGAAGTGGACGGAGTATGGTGCTTTAACGATTCCATGGCTCTCGCGTCCGTAAACATACTGAAAGAAGAAGGAAAGCTGGATACGGTCAAAGTCGGCGGCATGGATCTGCTCAGCAATTCGGTGGAGTCCATGGAAGCCAAAGAGCTTTGGTTCTCAACAGGCGGACATTATATGGAAGCTGGATTTGGTGCAGTTGTAGCCTATGATGTTGCGAAGGGCGTGGAGTATAACGGCCCGGCCAAGGTCCAGATGAGCCTGCTGTGTGTGGATCAGAACAATGTGGGAGACTTTAAAGAACAATTTCTTGATAAAGAACAGTCCTATGACTGGGCAGGAGCCAGCAGGGCAGAGGATCCCGATGCAGAATATAACTTCAATCTGATACTCGAGTAACAGCGGATCATTTCTCCTCCGGTATTGGGCCGGAGGACGATATTTCTAAAATGGAAGGAGGAAAAACATTGGCTGAAAAAAGAAATGCGGTTGTTCTGCGCGGGCTCAAGAAGTATTTCCCAGGGACAAAGGCACTGGATTGGGGCGCTGATGATGCGATTGAGATCAAAGAGGGCGAGATTCACGGTCTGGTAGGTGAGAATGGCGCAGGCAAATCAACGACCTTTCAGATCCTGATGGGGATATATGATAAGACGGACGGTGAGATGGAGCTTTTTGGAAAACCATACAAGCCAAGAAACGTACATGATGCGGAAGAGGCAGGCGTAGCAATCATAATGCAGCAGCCCAATTTTGCCAATAACCTGACGGTTGCCGAAAATATATTTTTGGGACAGGATAAAAGGTTTACAAATAAAGCCGGCCTGATCGACTGGAAAAAACAGTTTGCAGCCGCAGGAGAGATCCTGCACAGATTTAAATATGACCACATTAAGCCTACGGATTTATTATCGGATCTGGGATTTGAGGAGACAAAACAAGTTGAGATCGCCCGTGCACTGTCAACGAATCCAAAGGTACTGCTTGTGGATGAGACTTCGGCAGCCATTTCCAAAAGTTCCGTAGAAAATCTGTATCAGCTGCTTCGGGAGCAGCGGGACAAAGGATGCGCGATTATATACATATCCCATTTTATAGAAGAAGTGTATGACCTCTGCGACAGGGTCAGCATTCTGAGGGACGGGAAACTGATCACAAAGATGGAGGTCAACGAAACGGTCTCTCCGGACATGATTATACAGAATATGGTTGGCCGTGACGTCTCGGATGCGGTTTACAGAAGCGATGACAGCAGTTCTATAGGGGACGTCATGCTGGAGACTAAGGAATTGACGAGAACGGGTGAATTTGAAGATATCAGTATACAGATCCATGCCGGAGAGATCGTAGGGATCGCGGGCATCGGCGGATGCGGTTCGGAAAGCTTTGGCAAGGCACTGTTTGGATACGACCAGGTGGACAGGGGCGTGATTCTTTTTAAGGGCCAGCCGGTGAAAATCAATTCTCCTCTGGAAGCGATGAGAAATGGCATTGGCTATATACCAAAGGACCGGGATAAAGAAGGCCTGTTTCTGATATACGATTCTACTATGAATATTTCTTCTGGCAACATGAAAAATGTCAGCAGGCGCGCGATTATCAACCATAAAAAAGAAAAAAAGATTGCGGTAGACTCTATAAAGAGATTCCTGATCAAGACGCCGTCGGAGGCGACACCCGTATCTGACCTGAGCGGAGGCAACAGGCAGAAGGTAGCTATTTCCAAGTGGGTTGTAAATGAATCGGAGTTTCTGATCGTGAACTCGCCGACAAGAGGTGTTGATGTGGGCGCTAAGTATGAGATATATAAAATCCTGGAGGATCTGAAGAATCAGGGCAAGGGAATCCTGCTGATATCGGATGAGCTTCCGGAGCTGATCGGAATGAGTGACCGGGTGTACTGTTTCAGGCGGGGGAAAGTGTCCGGAGAATTCTCGAGAGATACTTTTACAGAAGAACGGCTGGCAGTACAGATGGTCTGATCCTATAAAGAAAGGAATATTGAAAAATGGAAAATAAAAATGTAGTAGTTAGCTTTATTAAAAAGAATATTTCCTTGGCAGCGTTTGTGATTTTATTTATTCTCTTTTCATTTACGACAGCCGGCAAGTTTTTGAAAATCAACAATCTTTTGAGCGTATTGACCTCCTCCACAGACCTGTTGATCTGTGCGCTGGGCGGAACATTTATTATCCTGATGGGAAGCATCGACCTTTCCGTAGGTTCCATGATCAGTCTCTGCGGTGTTATTGTGGCGAAGATCTACCTGTCGACAAACAGCCTGATTGCGGCACTTCTTGCTACGATAGCAGTGTCACTTGTGTGCTATCTCTTCATGGGTGTGATACACGTGCAGCTGAAGGTCCCCACATTCATTGTAACTCTGGGTATGCTCTCCATTGCCAGGGCGCTTGTTACGATGATCAGCGGCGGTTCCATCACAATGGTGGATTACAATGGGGCCATCAAGCAGGTATTTGGCCTGAGGCCCTGGATACTGATTATTGCAATTGCAGCGTTTGCAGTTGTATTTCTGATCGAACGTTTCACGCTTTTCGGGCGCTACACCAGACTGGTAGGCGGGGAAGAAAATGTAGCCAGATTAAGTGGAATTAATGTAAAGAAACAGAAGGTACTGGTATTTTTATTTGCAGGAGTTCTGACAGCGCTCGGTGGTATTGTAATGGCGGCACGTATTGGTTCCGGCTCTCCCTCTGTTGGAGTTGGTTATGAGCTGGATGTCATCACGGCAGTCGTACTCGGCGGCACATCACAGACCGGAGGTGTCGGCGGGGTAAGAGGCACACTGATCGGTGTATTGACGATCGGGATACTCGCCAATGGCCTGGTACTCTGGGGAATGCCGTCAGAAGTACAGCTGCTGATCAAGGGTCTGGTTGTAATCTTTGCTGTTGCGGTATCGACCGAGAGAAAACCGAATATGATCGTCAGATAGTGAGAGACTGGAGGAAGAAAAAATGATAGCTTTAGGCAGTGACCATGGCGGTTTTGCACTAAAAGAAGAAATCAAAGCATATCTGGCGGAGCAGGGCATCGAGGTCCGGGATTTTGGAAGCTTCAGCCCCCAGGCCGTGGATTACGCGGATATTGCGTATCCGCTGGCAAAAGCGGTAGCGGCAGGAGAATGCGGGAAGGGAATTCTGTGCTGCGGTACAGGGATCGGAATCTCCATAGCAGCCAACAAGGTAAAGGGAATCCGCGCAGCCTGCTGCTCTGACTGCTTCAGTGCAAAGCTGACAAGACAGCACAATGACGCCAACATCCTCTGTATGGGGGGCCGTGTTGTGGGCGCGGGACTTGCGCTCATGATGACCGACCTGTTTCTGAACACGGAATTTGAAGGCGGAAGGCATCAAACGCGGATTGATAAAATAGCGGAGATTGAAAGGAAACAGTAGAAGGAGGAAGCATCATGGCATTGGTAACAACAGCGGAAATGTTCAAAAAGGCATATGCCGGCGGCTATGCAGTCGGGGCATTTAATGTGAATAACATGGAGATTATACAGGGCATTACAGAGGCAGCCCAGGAGGAACAGTCACCGGTTATTCTGCAGGTATCGGCTGGGGCAAGGAAATATGCAAAGCATATTTACCTTATGAAGCTGGTGGAAGCCGCGGTACTGGATGTGGACATCCCGATTGCGCTTCATCTGGATCACGGGGAGGATTTTGAGATATGTAAATCCTGTATTGACGGGGGATTTACCTCCGTTATGATTGACGGATCAAAACACAGTTTCGAGGATAATATAGCGCTGACTAAAAAGGTCGTGGAATATGCACACAGTAAGGGCGTTGTTGTAGAGGGCGAGCTGGGAAAGCTGGCAGGGATAGAGGACGATGTGAATGTAAAGGCAGAAGACGCATCTTACACAAATCCCGATGAAGTAGAAGAATTTGTGTCCAGGACCGGTGTCGATTCTCTGGCGATTGCAATCGGAACAAGCCACGGGGCTTTTAAGTTTAAGCCGGGACAAAAACCACAGCTTCGGTTTGATATCCTGGCAGAGATTGAAAAACGGCTTCCGGATTACCCCATCGTGCTGCATGGCTCTTCATCCGTAAACCAGGAATATGTAGATATGATACGCAGATACCATGGAGTATTGGATGACGCCATCGGAATACCCGAGGAGATGCTCAGGCAGGCAGCGAAATCGGCGGTATGTAAAATCAACATAGATTCCGATGTACGCCTGGCTATGACAGCGGCAGTAAGGAAAGACATCATGGAGAACCCGTCCCATTTTGACCCCAGGCAGTATCTGCGTCCGGGCAGGGACAACGTAAAGGAACTTGTAAAACATAAAATACAGTGTGTGTTAGGCTCATCAGGAAAAGCCTGATTCGGATACGCGGTATCCGGGATAACAACTCTCCGGCTTTGTAAGGGCCGGAGAGTTGTTTTATATAATAGGAAAGTGCCTGGCACTTTCCTATTATATAAAACCTCCGGGGGATGCACACCCTGTAATGGGGGATATAGCCGCAAGGCGGCATCGCGGCGGCGCCAAAGTGTGCAGGCCCCTTATGAGTGGGGGGGGGAACGTTGAAGTGGGCTTGTCCACTCTATTTTACAGGAGGATCGCATGGAAGAACAAATGACGCGTGGGAAAGACTGCCAACCAGAGTCTGGAAGCTCTGAGAAGAATAGAAAGACTGCACTGGAATTTCACCATATATGCCTGCTTGCGCCGGACTATGAGGAAGCGGTAAGGTTTTACGTAGATTATATGGGATTTGACCTGTACAGAGAGTCGTTTTCCAGTAATAAAAATGCAAGAAAGCTGGAACTGTACAGCGGTGGAAGGTATATTGCCGAACTGTTTATAAAAGAAGGATCTGCAGGCACAGACGGGCAGACAGATGCAGATTTACCTGTACCGGGATTCAACCATCTTTCTTTTCTGACGGAAGATGTGGAACTGATGCTGGAGAAGATGTCGGAAAACGGAGTGCCTGTAACGGAAGTAAAAATAGATCGGTTAACCGGAAAGAAGTACGGTTTTTGCTGGGATCCCATGGGGATAAAAATAGAATTTTATGAAAGGTAGGGTTCGAAAAAATGGAGACATGGAAAGAGGCTTATTTAAAGCTGCAGAATGGAAGCGATGTACGTGGAGTTGCGTTGGAAAGCGCTGTGGGAGAGGAGGTGAACCTGACCGAGAATATCGTGCGCGATATTGCCATGGCATTTGCCGAATATCTGATGGATAAGAAAGAGGACGGAGTCCTGAGAGTTGGTGTGGGGCATGATTCCAGGCTGTCTGCGCAGGAATTAAAAAGAGGGGTCATCAACGGGCTGGGACGAAGAGGATGCCGTGTATATGACTGCGGGCTGACCTCTACCCCCTCCATGTTTATGTCTACGGTATTGGAAGGGTTTGAGTATGACGGGGCCGTTATGATCACGGCGAGCCATCTGCCGCCCAACCGGAACGGCCTTAAATTCTTTACCAGAGACGGGGGGCTGGAAAGCAGTGATATCAAGGCTGTGCTGGAGCGGGCGGCGCTCATATCGAGAATGAATTATGAGACGGAATATCACAGAGCAGAGGACGCGGATCTGACAGGCGCATATACGGAATATCTGAGAAATCTTATTTGTAAGGAAGTAAATGCCGGCGATTATGATCACCCGCTGGAAGGCCTGCATATTGTGATCGACGCATCCAACGGGGTGAGTGGTTATTTTAAAAACGTACTGGAACCGCTGGGAGCCTCGACAAGGGGCAGCATCTGCATGAATCCTGACGGGACTTTTCCGGTACATGTGCCCAATCCGGAAAATGAAAAGGCCATGGAAGCGTTAAAGAGAGCGGTGCTGGCTGCAAAAGCGGACCTTGGCGTTATATTTGACACAGACGGAGATCGGGCAGCCTTCGTATTTGCGGATGGAGAAGAAGTAAATAAAGACGGGGTCATTGCTCTTATGGCCGCAGCACTGTCTGAGAAATACCCCCATACAACGGTGGTGACGGATTCCGTAACCTCAGACTGTCTGACGGAATTCCTGGAGAACCGGCTGAAAATGAAACATCACAGATTCAAGCGGGGATATAAGAACGTAATCAATGAAGCCATACGTTTAAACCAGGAGGGGATAGAAACCCATCTTGCAATCGAGACTTCCGGGCACGGTGCGGTTAAGGAAAATTACTTTCTGGATGACGGGGCTTATATGAGCGTGGTTATCATCAGCCGTCTGGCCGTCTGCCTGCGGGAGGGACGGAGACTGGAGGATCTGACGGCGGAGCTTAAAAAACCGGCGGAGAGCAGGGAAGTGCGTCTGCGGATACTGGCTCCGGATTATAAAGAATATGGAAGAAAGATTCTGGAGGACTTCCGTATTTTTGCGGAGCAGGAAGAGAAATTCCACATTGCAGAACCGAACTACGAGGGCATACGCATCAATTTCCAGGATGATGAAGTGAAGGGATGGATGCTGATCAGGATGTCGCTTCATGACCCGATCCTCCCGCTGAATTTCGAGGCCGACAGAGAGGGAGGCGTGGATGTAATGGCAGAAAGGCTCAAGCCTTTTCTGGAGAGGTATACCGAATTAAGGGGCTGAGATTTGTGCAGATTACAAAAATAGTAACCGACGAGACTCTGAAGGAGCTGAGAGCACACGGGACGGAAAAATTTCCTTTCCAGTACAATCGGGAGGAAATGCAGCAGTTTGATGAAGAAAAGATAGAATGGCACTGGCACCGGGAATTTGAATTTGTAAAAGTCATGTATGGTTCGGTCTTCTGCCTGATCGGAAATCAGCAGATCCAGCTGGAAGCGGGGGAAGGGTTATTCATCAATGCAAGGGTAGTTCACAGTATAGAAAACTGTAAGGACGGGGCCATTGCCAATATCTTATTTTCCTCGGATCTGATTGCGGCGGAAACGTCGGTCATATATGAAAACTGCATCAGGGATTTTATCGAATCCGAATGTTCCCATATTGTTCTTCGGGATGCTTCGGCCTGGCAGGAGAAAATACTTAAGAAGCTGGAGGAAATCTTTGAAATATGCAGCCATGCATCGTTTTGCGAGCTGGATATGCACATCAGAGTCTGTAACCTATGGCTGCTGTTCTGCGGACACCGGGAGGAACTGGTAAAAATGGAGAAGCTGGGAATTTCACTGAGATCCCAGTCCCGTCTGCGTAAAATGATGAGATACATAGAAGCAAATTATTCACAAAAGCTATATCTTGAAGACATTGCCCAGGCTGCAAATATCAGTAAAAGCGAGGCGATACGCTGTTTTCAAATGGGAATGCAGATATCGCCGGTAGAATATCTTAACCAGTACCGCCTCTGTCAGGCAAGGTTTGAACTGGAGACAACGGAGGATTCCATTCTACATATAGCAGTTGCCGCAGGCTTTGATAACAGCAGTTATTTCACCAGAATTTTTAAAAAGACTTATGGGATTACGCCCAGGGAGCTTCGGAAAAAAAAGGAGGACGCAGACAACAGCGGATACTGAACGAAATTGGGCATATTGTGCTAATATATGGATCGATTTTATGGGAATTTGGATAAAAATAACAGTATAATGGAGCTAAGCTTAAGGTTAAGGGAAAAGTTGACAAGCATCCGGAGGGATTACTCTTTTTTTTAAGCAAAACATACAACGTTAACTTGAACTTTAACTGCCATATTACAAATAAGGAGGTAACAATTATGAGACAAATTGGAGTTGGTATTGTAGGAGCCGGTTCCATCGCTGAGATTGGACACTGCCCGTCAATTGCGGCACTTCCAAATGCAAAGCTGGCAGCACTGTGCGACACGAATACCGGGATACTGGAATCAATGGCAAAGAAGTGGGAACCTGAAAAAACTTATACTGATTATGGCCAGATGCTCGAAGACAAGAATGTAGAAGTTGTAATCGTAGGTACGCCGAACCGCTTCCATGCACAGCAGGCGATTGACGCCATGAGAGCGAAGAAACATGTCATTGTTGAGAAGCCGTTTGCCTGCACACACAATGAGGCGTGGAAGATGGTGGAAGTATCCAAAAAAGAAGGCGTCTTTCTTATGGCGGGTACGAATCAGCGCTTCTGGGAGCAGAACAGGATTGCCAGACAGCTGATGGACGAGGGCTTTATCGGGAAACCGATGATGGGCCGTTCTTCACTGCATGAGGGCTGGAACCTTTATCACGAACAGCTGTCTTACACTCCGTTCCGTTCCGACCCGAAGCTGGCAGGAGCCGGCGCTTTATTCGATCTGGGGGCACACAGAGCCGACCTTCTGATGTTCCTGATGGGAAGCAGGCCGAAACGCGTAATGGGTATTATAAAAAGACTGGGAACCCCGGAAGAGTACACACAGCTGGACGACTCCTTCTGGATTACCATCGAATTTGAAAACGGAGCAACCGGCGTGATCAGCGGTGACAGGTATTCACCATGTGTATCCAATATTTCTGAAGTATATGGAACCGAGGGAACCATTTTTACGGGGTCTGAGGCAACCAATCCATATCAGACGGCTCCCCTTGCAGTCTATACAAGCAAAGACTTTAAGCAGAGTGAGCTTCCGGAGATTGTGAAAGAGTATCGCTATCCGCAGTTATTCTGGTCAGAAGATATTATGCAGCCTGACGGAAACGTTCCAAAGCGCTGGGTGCCGATTTATCCGAAGCGGGGGTGGGCTTACAAATCCATGCTTGAGCACTTCCTTGACTGCATAGAAAAGGATGTGCCGCCGTCATTGACACCGGAGGACAGCGCAATTGTCACGGATGTGCTTGTCGGGGCTTATAAGTCCATGGAGACGAATGCATGGGTGGATCTGCCGCTTACGGAGGAATATATTGTGCCTCACTATGATGCACCGGTCATCAAGTAGTTGGAAGACATTTGTGTAATGTAAACCGAGAATCGGGAGGAAAAAATATGAAAAAGGTAATTGCAATACTGTTAACAGGATGTATGATTTTTGGGCTGGCAGCATGCGGTACGGATAAGAAGGCAGAAGGGGAGACGAAAAAAGAGGAAACCACGGATACAGCAGAGAAGACAGAAAGTAAAGAAAAAATAACAATCGGCTATTCTTATCCAACGGCCAACAATGAGTTTTGGGGAAATGCATTAACTTATGTGAAACAGGCAGCAGACGAACTCGGCTTTAATGTTACGGCAGACGACTGCAACAACGATCAGTCAGAACAGATCAAAGATGTGGACAGCATGATTTCAGGCGGTATCGACGCTCTGGTTCTGGGGCCTCAGGATGCTTCCGTATGCGCGGGGATCTCCGCAGCATGCAAAGAAAAAGGCATTCCGCTTGTTATTATTGACCGCTGGCCGGGAGACGATCTGAAGGCAGGAGAAGACTATGTATGCTTTATCGGGCCGGATGATAAAGAGGCCGGATATCAGATTGCAATGTCACTGATTAATGGCGGCAGCAAGAAACTTCTGGGAATCGGCGGATTTCAGGGAACTTCTGTTGCTGAGGGCAGAAAAGAAGGACTGGATAAAGCACTGGAAGAGAATCCTGACGTTGAACTGCTTCAGTTTGAATATGCAGGTGAGAATTGGGATGACGGAGATAAGGCATTCCGCAATCTCTACCAGTCACATCCGGAGGTGGAAGGCGTATGGTGCTACAACGATTCCCTGGCTCTGGCTACCGTAAATGTGCTCAAGGAAGAAGGCAAGATAGATGATGTCAAAGTAGGAGGTATGGACCTCTTAAATCCCGCAATCGAATCCATGCAGGCAGGGGAACTGTGGTTCTCTACCGGAGGCCATTATCTCCAGGCAGCATTCGGTGCTGTGGTAGCTTTCGATGTTGTGAACGGCAATACATACAACGGAGAGAAAAAAGTTCAGTTGGAACTGCCGGCAGTTTCACAGGAAAACATTGCACAGTTTGAAGAAAAATTCATGTCTGGTGACGCTCCGGTAGACTGGAAGAGTGTATCCAAAGTAACCAATCCGGACGCGAAGTATGATTTTGAAATATCGATTGACTAACATATAGATTTCAAGTTGGTCGTAACATGATACAAGGAAAAAAGCAGCAGGCGGCTCTTACCAGGAGCCGCCTGCTGTCTTAATGAATTGAGCTGTTTTGATTTACAGTGTTTTTTTATAATCCGTTCCCCATGCGACCATAGCATCCAGAACCGGCTTTAAACTCAGACCCGTCTCGGTAAGGGAATATTCCACCTTGGGCGGCACCTCGGGGTACACCTTCCTGTTCACAAGGCCTGCGGCCTCCATGGCGCGGAGATGGCTTGTGAGTACCTTCTGGGTAATTCCTTCCACGGAGCGCATCAGCTCATTAAAACGTTTGGTTCCTTCCAGCAGATCTCTTATAATCAGCACTTTCCATTTATCTCCGATCAGCTGCAGGGTTATTTCCACAGGGCATTCCGGAAGTTTCTTTTCAGCATCCATAGCAGGACCTCCTATTAAAAAAATATTTAATAAATATGTTTTCCTTCTATTATAAAATAGGTTAAAATAGTAGTGATATCAACATGGCTTTATCCCGAAAGAAAATCATGATGCAGAGTATGACGCGCGTCCGCCTCATGTACGTCAAGGCGTACTTGAATAAAAAAATATATGCAAAATTTACTTTCCCCAGTTTGTGAATAGGTGTACAGTATTGAATATCCTCTATATTGTTCGGTATCACGAACAGATACGTCCTTCTTAGTATTTATTATATACTGTTAAGATGAGGAAAAGCAAGTACTGACAAAAATGTAACTTAGTATCATTTTAATACTAAAGAACTTTGAGGTGCGTACTTTACATTGTGACTCCAACCGCTTATTATGACTGTATAAAGAAACGAGGGTTGTCATATTTGGAAAGGGATGGGAAAAGCATGAATGAAAAAGCGCGAAAGTACGTCGATATGTTCCGGGAAGTAAAGGTTGCGTCAGCTGCAACCGTTGATAAAGAACGACATCCACACAGCCGGATTATCAATATTATGATAGCGTCAGATGAGGGAATGTATATTGTAACATCCAAAGGGAAACCTTTTTACGAACAGCTGATCCAAAGCGGAGAGATTGCGCTGAGCGCGATGTGTCCGGACTGCCAGTCTCTGAAGTTTACGGGCAAAGTGAAGCTGGCAGATAAGGCATGGCTCCCTAAGGTGTTTGAGGATAATCCGGGAATGAACGAGGTATATCCGGGGGATACGAGAAATATATTGGATGTTTTTCTGATCTATGAGGGATGCGGAGAATGGTTTGACCTTCTTCACCACCCGGTCAGCAGAGAATCTTTTGCCTATGGGAGAGAGGTGGAGAAAGCGGGATTTTTCATAGAGGAGACGTGTATTGGCTGCGGTGCATGTACATATGTCTGTCCCCAGAACTGCATCACAGAAGGAAGCCCGTATCGGATCGATCCGGTGCACTGCCTGCACTGCGGGGCGTGCATGGAGACGTGCCCGGCGGATGCGGTGAAGAAGCTTCACAGATAGCGAAAGGATTCATGGATAGCGTAGAACTTCATGGGCGCAGGATGTACAGGCAACATACAGGAAGAAAAGAAAGGCAGGAAGAACAACAAGATGTCCGAATTATGGATGAACATACAAGCATATTTTACCAGCCGTCTGGATGAATATCTGATCTGTCTGTGGCAGCACATCAGTATCAGCATCCTTGCGCTTCTGGCTGCCGCACTCATAGGAATCCCATGCGGTTATTTATGTATCAGATATGTAAAATGTAAAAAGTGGCTGGTTGGGATATTTCAGATACTGCGTATTATCCCCAGCCTTGCTATACTGATTCTTCTGATTCCAATCATGGGGACAGGGATAAAACCGGCGATGACAGCGCTTGTGCTGATGGCTGTGCCCCCGATTCTCATGAATACGGCGGACGGTTTTGAGGAGGTGCCGGAATTTATGCTGGAGACAGCAGCCGGTCAGGGGATGAAGGAATGGCAGATATTCTGGAAGGTGCAGGTACCGCTTGCCGTACCCTATATGCTGACGGGCACAAGGACAGCAATCATTGAGATCGTTGCCAGTGCATCAATCGCAGCGAAAATCGGAGCCGGAGGGCTGGGCGGGATCATCTTTACCGGATTGGGCCTGAACAGGACAGATCTGCTGCTGATTGGCGGCGTTTCGGTAGCGCTTCTTTCACTGACGGCAGGAATGATTTTCAGCGGGCTGGAGAAAATATTTATACCATGGCGGCTGCCTGGCAGACAAAAGAAACACAAATCTTAAAAACAAGGGAGAAAAGTATTATGAAATTGAAGGTGAAAAAAGCAGTAATCGCGGCAGTGTGCCTGGCGATGATGACATCGTTGGCACCTGCGGCAGCAAAGAGAACAAAAAAGCAGGAGACGAAGGAAAGAAAAAAGATGCGGTAATCCGGGTAGGATCGAAAGATTTCACCGAAGGGATGATTGTATCAGAGGTATATTCCCTGGCACTGGAAGATGCGGGGTATGAGGTGGAGCGTATATTTGACATTGCGGGATCTATTATCCATACATCTCTGATCAATGATGAGATCGATATGTATCCGGAATATACCGGAACTGCGCTTCTCTCAATACTTGGCATGGATGTGATCACAGATCCTCAGGAAGTGTATGACACTGTAAAGGAGGAGTATGAGAAGCAGTTTCAGCTTACCTGGCTTGACTACTCTCAGGCCAATGACGGACAGGGGCTGGCAATCCGTACTTCGGTTGCAGAAAAACTGGGGATTAAGACAATATCCGATCTGCAGAAGCATGCCAGTGAGCTGCGTTTTGCGTCACAGGGAGAATTTGACGAACGCGAGGACGGAATTCCGGCGCTGGAAAAAGCCTATGGAAAGATGGACTGGAAATCTTCCAAAGTATATGACAATGGCCTCAAGTATGAAGTTCTGTCAAATGATGAGGCAGACGTAACACCTGTGTATACGACAGAGGGACAGCTGGCAGATAAGGAAAAGTTTACACTTCTGGAGGATGATAAAAATGTATGGCCTCCTTATAATCTGGGGCCGGTAATCCATGATTCCGTGCTGGAGGCACATCCGGATATTGCGGATGTCCTGAACAAAATCAGTGCGGCAATGGATACAGAATCTCTGACAGCATTGAATGCCAGGGTAGATATGGACAAAGAAGAGATCGAGGATGTGGCACTGGAGTATTATGAATCTATTAAATAAGTCAGCCAGAAAGGGGCAACAGTTATGTCAGCAGCAATCACCTTCAGTAATGTAAGTAAACAGTTTCCAGGAACCAGTTATTATGCGGTGGATCAACTGTCCTTTTCCGTGGTGGAAGGGGAATTTGTGACCATCCTGGGGTCATCCGGGTGCGGTAAGACAACATTGCTGAAAATGATTAACCGGCTGTATGAGCCGGATGAAGGAAACATCTATCTGTTTGGTGAAAATACGGCAGAAATAGATGTTGTTCAGCTGAGGCGTGGAATTGGGTATGTCATACAGCAGACGGGGCTGTTTCCTCATATGACAATAGCAGATAATGTTGCGACTGTTCCGAAACTTTTAAAGTGGGATAAGGAGCGGATACAAAAACGTGTCAGGGAACTTCTGGAGCTTGTTAAGCTGGACCCGGATGAGTTCCAGGGACGCTACCCCTCCCAGCTGTCCGGCGGGCAGCAGCAGAGGGTCGGGCTGGCGAGGGCGCTGGCAGTGGAGCCGGAGGTCATGCTGCTGGACGAGCCCTTCGGCGCCGTTGATGCCATTACGCGCACCGGCCTGCAGGAAGAACTGCTTGGCCTGCACCGGGGACTGGGCAAGACCTTTCTGCTGGTAACCCACGATATCCATGAAGCGTTTAAACTGGGAACAAGAGTCATGATTATGAACGAAGGTAAAATCAGCCAGTTCGATCAGCCTCAAAACATCATCGCGAACCCTGCTGACGATTTCACTGCAGCACTGATCCGATCCGCAAAGGAGCAGGAGAAAATGTGGGAGGGATACATATGAGCAAATTGACGGTGTATCTGGCCAGACATTATGATGATCTTTTGGAGGCTTTACTGGAACACCTGCAGATTACTGCGGTCACGCTGCTGTTTTCCCTGCTTATTGCCTCTGCGCTGACGATACTTGCCATATACTCAAAAAAAACCGGTGAGATTCTGGTTCACATCTTTTCCGTACTGTATTCCGTGCCGAGCCTCGCCATGTTTGCATTTTTGATCCCGGTTACAGGACTGGGAAAGACAACGGCAGTGATCGTTCTTGTAGTGTATAACCAATATCTGCTTCTGCGGAACTTTATTTCCGGACTTTACGGTGTCGAACCGGCTGTGGTTGAAGCCGCTGAGGGTCTGGGAATGCGGCGTATGCAGGTGCTGTGTCAGATCCGGATCCCGCTGGCAAAAAGGGCGCTTTTTACCGGGATTCAGCTGGCAGTGGTTTCCACGATTGGTATTGCTACGATTGCCGCAATGATCAATGCGGGCGGCCTTGGCACCATACTGTTTGACGGGCTGCGGACGTTGAATGTCTATAAGATCGTCATAGGCAGTATTCTTTCCGCGGGGCTGGCTGTGGGGATAAATGCTTTGTTTAAGGTGGCGGAGAAGAGGATGTAAAATCTAACCGGGAATCCGGAAACGGCCGTTCTGACCTGATCGGTTTAAAGTGAAATAAAAGTGGGCTTCCGGTTTAGATTGAATCGGTGGTCAAAATATCGGATTCCAGAATTCGGGTAAGCAGTTCCCGGGCTTCTTCAATATTTTTCTCCCTGGAGATATTTTCCGCATGCCCTTCGTTAATAAAACCTACAATGCCATAGCATAAGAATCCTGCGATTTTCTTCGGGGAATACCGGAGGCTGAGGACCCGGCTTTCTTTATTTGTGTGCGTTTCTACGGTTTCCAGTACATAGTTGTAAAAGGCAAATGCCAGATAGGGGTTCTCATCCGGGATGGTATGGCGGAAAAAGTTATGGTTCTTGTAGTATAGCTTCATAATGCTGTCCAATACATTGCAGTAGCTGATGACCGGACTGGCTGAAGGGTTGTTGGCCGCCTGCATTTCTTCATAAACAGCGGTTCCCTCCCGGATCATATCCTGGAAAATATCGTCAACCAGGGCGTACTTATCGCTGTAGTGGGTATAAAAGGTGATCCGGCTTGTGTCCGCCCGGCCGCACAGCTCTGTGATGGACACCTGCTCAAAGGGCATGTCTGACAGCATGGAAATAAGGGTGGTTTTCAGATTCTTTTTGGTTTTTCTGATTCGTCTGTCTTCCATAATAATTTACAATTTCTCCGATCTGTATAAATAACTAACAAAAATAAAATACTGTAAGTTGTTATCAAATTCCGCATTTGCTATAATTTTAACACGTGTTAAAATAATGGTCAACGTGTCAGCTTACCGTATATCAGTGTATCTGTTACTCGCTGTTACTGTTCACCCTGCGGGTGTGCACAGTAATTTAGGTAATGCAACAGATATCTTGATTTGGTGTATGGGCTGGCTTATAGTTGTGAAAAGATTTGAAAGGATGAAGATTATGCCGGATATTGCAATTATGACAGACAGCAATTGCGGAATTCTGCCAGAAGAGGGTAGGGAGATGGGAATTACGGTTGTTCCGATGCCCATCCAGATTGACGGAAAGACATATCTGGAGGGGGTGGATATTACAGCGGACACATTTTACGATCTCCAGGCGAAGGGCGCGTCTGTGACATCCTCCCAGCCCGCGCCCGGAGAAGTGATGGAGATGTGGTACCAGCTTCTGAAAGAACATGAGGAGATTGTCTATATTCCGATGTCCAGCGGCCTTAGTAATTCCTGCCAGAGTGCAAGTATATTCGCACAGGAATTTGAAGGCCGGGTACATGTTGTGAATAACCGCCGGATTTCTATTACACAGATTCAGTCAGTGAAAGATGCGATGTGTATGGCAGAGCAGGGGATGAGCGGGATACAGATTAAAGAGATTTTAGAGGCCGAAGCCATGGATGCAACGATTTATATTGCCGTGGATACCTTGGAATATCTGAAAAAGGGCGGAAGAGTAACGGCAGCGGGAGCAGCGATCGGAAGCGTGCTCAATATCAAACCGGTGCTTACTATCCAGGGGGACAAATTGGATGCATATGCAAAGGTAAGGGGCATGAAGACGGCATTTCGCACCATGTGCAAGGCGTTACATAACGATGTATCTACCAGGTTGAAAGGACTGCACGACAGCCATCAGCTAATGTTTGGAATTGCTAATACGGCTATGGAGCCGGAAGTACTGCAACATTGGATCGCTCAGATGCAGGAGGAGTTTCCGGGAGAGGAGATTACTCACAGTCCGCTGATGCTCAGCATTGGGTGTCATACCGGTCCTGGAGCACTGGGGATTGGGGCATATAGAAAGCATTGATATAAATCTTGATTCTCTGATATCGGGAGCAATTAACAAAAGTTTACAGTCTGATAGCTGATAGAGAGTCTATTAAGAAAATAGGCCGTAGGCATCCTGCGGTAAGGCGGCTAAAATCCGATCTTACCGGCGAGATGACCTGCGGCTTATATTTGCCAGGCTGGTTTCCTAGCCCCTTGCGTTATACCGCATCACAAAGAGCATACTGTTTTACGGCCTCAAGAGGGAACATGGTCCGCTCGGCAATTTCTTCTGCAGACATTCCCTGGCTGAAAAAGCGTTTGAAAACTGTATTCATGTCCTCTGCAATCTCCACGATGTGCAGGTCCGGATCATAGATCCGGATGTTGCGCTGTCCCCACGGGTATTCTTTAATCTCATGGACCCACTGCAGGCCGGGGATGTCTCTCGTCTCGGCGTACACTTTGTCTAAGTCTTCCACTTCAAAATAGACTTGAAAGTTGTGAGATCTTTCTTTCACGCTTTCGGTATCGATACCAACGAGTTCGGCATACCCTTGCTGCAGCGAAAAACCTTCATAGGTTACATGTACGCCAATATCCATTATGGCGTTTTGATGAAGTACCTTTTCATAGAAGTTTTTAGAGACGGAAATGTCCCTGACTGCTAATAAACAACCTTGATATTTCATGATTTATTCCTCCTTTGAGGACATTGTATGATACATCTCCATTCCGTCATAGTAAAAATCAGACATAGTTTTTATATAAGATTGCGGGGGAAGTCCACTGATCGCTTTGAAATCTTTATCAAAGTGGGCCTGGTCGAAATATCCTGCTTTCTGTGATAATTCCGCCAGAATACAGTGAGATTTATGTATGTGCTTTAGCACATAGTTGAAACGGGTTAATCGCGCATAGTTTTTGATACTCATTCCGATTTGTGCAAGAAATAAGCGGTTCAGCTGACGTTCACTATAGCCGGACTGCCGGGCAGTTTCATTCACCTGTACTTGTCCATGGCTGCCGGAAATTACTGATGCTGCTAACAACAAAGCATCAGATATAACGCACTTATCCATGCGCCTATAAAAAATATTATCACAGGCATTTACCAGATCTATGATAGTCTTTGACATGACAAACGCCTGATGCAGCGAATGGAACAGTTCACAGTCGATGTCTGCAAGCGGCATCCGTTTGCCGGCAAACTCAGCCTGGCTTTGGCGGGTGATCTGATACAAACCACAGGGGGACAGCTGAACAAGCAGCATGACACGGTACCGATTTGGCTCCGTCCCTAATGATACAGGAGCCACGGATGCTCCCCATAGTTCGGCTATGACATCGGTTCCATCGAAAGTAAGCGACAACGTCCCGCAGGCGTTGGGCATAAGCGTATACCGTGTTGTGAACGTATCATTCTCCGGAAATACAATGTTGTAATTCAGTATGTATTCTCTCAGTACCGCATGAGCGGGGAACATATTAAACTGCTTATTATTATGAATCATTCTACTTTTTCCTCTGTATTTTGATGTTGAAACTTATTAGATAACAGCTTTCATTATAACACAGGCTCTCTGATGTATCATAGTTCTTTCCGCAGGATAAACCATGTCTTTCGTTTGAAATTTTGGTTAATTTTGGATCAACTATTGACATCTCAATTACAAAGCAGTATTATGTTCTATGTCAAACAGTTGCAGGTAGGACAGTTGATGATAGAACTATACCTAAAGGGCACCCCGTAACATATGCCCTGCGGGCGGATCCGCAGTAAACTGCGGAATAAAGTATACCCGAAGAGCATCCCGTAATGTATGCCCTTCGGGCGGGTCTGCAGCTTAGCTGCAGAATAATGTATGAGCAGGGGTTATAATGAGAACAAAAAGATATATCGGAATCGAGATACGGGCACTGGATAATCAGATCAAAAGACTGATTGACAGCAAGATACAGAAGTCGGCTTTTTGCCGTCTTACGGGTTCGAACGGCTGGATTATTGATTATATTCGGAAGAAGTCTCCGAAGCCAGTCTACCAGAAAGATCTGGAGGCTGAGTTCAATATCACCCGATCCACGGCCTCCAAGGTATTGAACCTCATGGAGGAAAAGGGGTTCATTGTCAGGGAGAGCGTACCCGAAGATGCCAGACTGAAAAAGTTGGTTCTGACGCCGGAAGCAATCGAAATCTCGAAAGGGATGGAAGCAGACAGGGATGCCATAGAGCGTCAGATTACAAAAGGCTTTTCTGAAAAAGAACTACAGCAGTTCTACTCCTATATTGAACGAATAAGAAAAAATGTAACTGATATCTAAGCCGGCCTGTGCCGGCTTATTCTAACCACCAATTGTTTGATGTCTGACAAATTGGGACGAGGAGGTTTAGACATGGTAAAAATATTGGCAAAAAGTATCAGAGAGTATAAAAGAGATTCCATTCTGACACCCATTTTGGTTTCGCTGGAAGTCTTACTGGAAGTTATTATTCCGCTGATGATGGCAAATCTGATTGACTATGGGATTGACAAAGGGGACATGGGCTACATTGGAAAAACGGGGGTTTTTCTTCTGATTGCAGCATTTCTTTCCTTGTTTTTCGGGGCGGCGGCCGGAAAAACGGCGGCACATGCTTCTGCGGGGCTGGCAAAGAACCTCCGGAAGGATATGTACTATAATGTTCAAAATTTTTCGTTTTCTAATATTGATAAATTTTCCACATCTAGTATTGTAACAAGATTGACAACGGATGTCACAAACGTGCAGAACGCCTATCAGATGACCATACGTATGGCCATGAGGGCGCCGGTTATGCTGGTTTTTTCCCTGTTCTGTGCAATCCGGGTAAGTGCAAAGCTGTCTGTCGTATTTCTCATCTGTGTTCCGGTATTGGGAATCGGGCTGTATCTGATTATGACGAGAGTGCATCCCATTTTCAGAAGGGTATTTAAGACATACGACAAATTGAATAATGTGGTACAGGAAAACGTGCGGGGGATCCGAGTTGTAAAATCCTTTGTGCGAGAGGATTATGAAAATGGGAAATTCCGTAATATTTCCGAGAAGATATACAAGGATTTTTCAAAAGCTGAGAAAACACTTGCTTTTAATATGCCTCTGATGCAGTTCTGCATGTATGCCTGTATGCTGGTCTTTTCCTGGTTTGGCGCCAGACTGATCATAGCAAGCGGCGGCAATCCAGATGCAGGCCTGAGTACGGGCGGCCTGATGAGTCTGTTTACTTATACAACACAAGTATTAATGAGCCTGATGATGCTTTCTATGGTATTTGTTATGATCACGATGTCTAAAGCATCGGCAGAACGAATTGCAGAAATTCTGACGGAAACAAGTGACCTTCACAATGGGGAAAATCCGGTTATGGAAGTGCCGGACGGTTCCATTGAATATGAAGACGTTTCCTTCAGTTATTCCAGGAAGGCTAATAAGCTGTGCCTGAGTGACATTAACCTGAAGATAGCCTCGGGAGAGACCATCGGTATTATCGGCGGCACCGGGGCATCCAAGTCCACGCTGGTTCAGCTCATCCCGAGACTATATGATGTGACAGAGGGCGTGCTGAGAGTCGGAGGCGTTGATGTCAGGGATTATGACATTGAAGTATTGCGGAATCAGGTGGCTATGGTGCTGCAGAAGAATGAATTGTTTTCCGGTACGATTAAGGAAAACCTGCGCTGGGGAAATGAACATGCGTCGGATGAGGAACTGATCCATGCCTGTCAGCTTGCTCAGGCCGATGATTTTGTACGAAGGTTTCCGGATGGATATGACACGCATATTGAACAGGGCGGCTCCAATGTATCCGGCGGCCAGAAGCAGAGGCTTTGTATTGCAAGGGCACTTTTGAAAAAGCCCAAGATATTGATTCTGGATGATTCCACCAGCGCAGTGGATACAAAGACGGACGCATTGATCCGGAAGGCCTTTAGGGAAGAGATACCGGACACTACAAAGGTCATCATTGCGCAGAGAATTTCCTCTGTCCAGGATGCGGATAAGATCATCGTATTGGATGACGGGAAAATCGACGGATTCGGCAGCCACGAGGAGCTGCTCCGAAGCAATGCAATCTATAAAGAAGTCTTCGAATCTCAGCAGAAGGGAGGTAGTGAAGATGAATAAGAGCAAGAAAAAACAACAGCTGGATATGCAGACGCTAAAACGTCTACTCTCTTATCTGAAACAATATAAGGCCAGGTTTATCTTTGTACTGATCTGTATATTGGTGAGCGCCGGGGCAAGCGTACTGGCCGCCCTGTTTTTAGAGACCTTAATCGATGATTATATTACCCCTCTGCTTGTGCAGGCAGTGCCGGATTTC
The DNA here is from genome assembly GCA_000509105.1 of Clostridiales bacterium VE202-21. GTDB lineage: Bacteria > Bacillota > Clostridia > Lachnospirales > Lachnospiraceae > Faecalicatena > Faecalicatena contorta. The sequence goes on from BAIF02000034.1 coordinate 25,525, forward strand.
AGCGGGCTGCTCAGGGTGATGATTATGATGGGCGGCATCTACCTGATCGGTGTGCTCGCCACGCTGTTTTATAACCGGCTGATGGCAGTGATATCTCAGAGCATATTAAAGGATATCCGGGATGAAATGTTTTCCCATATGCAGACCCTGCCGATCAAATATTTTGACACGCATTCCCATGGGGATGTGATGAGCCATTATACAAATGATACAGACACACTGCGCCAGATGATGTCGCAGAGCGTCCCGCAGCTTTTTTCCTCTGTCATTACCATCGCAGCCGTATTTATTGCCATGCTTTCCATCAGTATATGGATGACACTGTTTGTGCTGGTATTTGTGGTGATTATTCTTCAGGTGGTTAAGAAGGTGGCCGGAAACAGCGGTAAGTATTTTGTGAGACAGCAGGAATCCATTGGAGATGTCAATGGTTATATCGAGGAAATGATTAACGGGCAAAAGGTTGTAAAGGTATTCTGTCATGAAGAGAAGGCAAAGGAAATGTTTGATGAAAAGAACGAAAAACTTTTTGGAGAGGCATCTCAGGCCAATACCTATGCCAATATCCTTATGCCGATCATGAACAACCTGGGTTATATTCTGTATGTTCTGATAGCGATTGTCGGCGGCGCCCTGGGAATATGGGGAGTGACAAATATCAGCCTGGCCGGCGTGGGCGTCATTACGCTGGGAATGATCGCCTCCTTTTTACAGCTCTCCAGAAGTTTTATACAGCCGCTGGGGCAGGTGTCACAGCAGCTGAGCGCGATTATCATGGCGCTGGCGGGTGCAAGGCGTATCTTCCAGCTGATTGATGAGGAGGGTGAAACAGACAATGGGTACGTAACACTGGTAAATGCAAAATACGAGAATGGCGTTCTTACAGAGACGCCCGGGCGCACCGGACTCTGGGCATGGAAGCACCCGCACGAGGACGGCACGCTGACTTATACCGAACTCAAAGGGGAGGTGCGGATGTTTGACGTGGACTTTGGCTACGAAGAGAATAAGATGGTTCTCCACAATATAACCCTGTATGCCGAACCAGGCCAGAAAGTCGCATTTGTCGGCGCGACCGGCGCAGGCAAGACCACAATCACAAATCTGATCAACCGGTTTTATGATATTGCAGACGGTAAGATCCGTTATGACGGCATCAATATCAACAAAATCCGTAAGTCCGATCTGCGACGCTCCCTGGGTATCGTACTCCAGGATGTCAACCTGTTCACCGGAACCGTCATGGAGAACCTAAGGTACGGCAAATTAGATGCAACGGATGAAGAGTGCATCGCGGCTGCAAAACGCGCCAACGCGGATGGATTTATCCGTATGCTGCCGGAAGGATACGACACCGTACTTTCCGGGGATGGAAGCGGCCTGTCACAGGGCCAGCGCCAGCTGATCTCCATCGCAAGGGCGGCCGTAGCAGACCCGCCGGTCATGATCCTGGATGAGGCCACCTCCTCCATAGACACCAGAACCGAAGCCATCGTACAGCGCGGCATGGATGCGCTCATGAAAGGACGCACCGTATTCGTCATCGCACACAGACTTTCCACCGTGCAGAACTCAGACGTAATCATGGTACTGGAACTGGGAGAAATCATAGAAAGAGGAAGCCATCAGGAACTCATACAAAAGCATGGTAAATACTATCAGTTGTATACCGGGGCTTTTGAATTGACTTAGGGTTACATTTCACACCCCGGGAATTATCAGTAAATCGGGATTTAGTGACGAGCTTTAGTCTCGGCA
>BAIF02000033.1 GCA_000509105.1 Clostridiales bacterium VE202-21
AACTCCCGATTTAAATGCTTGCCAAAACGCACCAAATCCGCTACAATTAATACGACAATTTAATAATGAAGGTTATTTGAAGAAGGAGACAAACATGAAGAGAAGAGTAACAGGGATTCTTTTAGTGCTCACTATGGCTGTAACTGTTGCACTGAGCGGATGTTCAGGTGACAAGGAGAAGCAGAAGTCAACGACGGAGAATAAACTTTCAGGAAACCCAGTCGAGGGCGGGAGTATCAAGGTAGGTATATCCCAGGATTTAGACAGTCTTGACCCACATAAAGCAGTTGCGGCAGGAACGAAAGAGGTTTTATTTAACATTTATGAAGGCTTGGTTAAGCCGGACAAAGATGGTAATTTAATTGAGGCCGTGGCGAGCGATTATGCAATTTCGGATGATGCAAAGGTGTATACATTTACTTTGCGTGATGGGGTGAAGTTCCATAATGGGAATGACGTGACGGCGGAAGATGTAAAATATTCGATAGATAGATGCGCTGATACGTCAAATGGTGATCCATTGGTATCGGCGTATTCTATTATTGAGAGTGTGAATATTCTGGATGAAAAAACCGTGGAGATCCGCCTCACCGAACCGAATACGGAATTTCTTGCCTATATGACGACTGCGGTGATCCCGAAGGATTATGATGCTCTGGAGACAGCTCCGGTGGGAACCGGGCCGTTTAAGTATGTGTCACGCAGCCCTCAGGAAAATGTGGTGCTGGAAAAAAATGAGGATTATTGGGGAGAGAAGGCGCATCTGGACAAGGTGGAATTTAAGATTGTGGCGGATGCGGACATGCTGGTGACCAATCTCAAGGGCGGCTCTATTGATATGGCAATGCGTCTAACTTCCGGCCAGGCGGCAGAGCTGACGGATGGTTTTCATATTGAAGAGGGCACCATGAACCTGGTGCAGGCACTGTATCTGAATAACGATGCTAAACCCCTGGACAATGAGAAGGTGAGGCAGGCGCTGTGCTATGCTGTTAATCCGGATGAAATCATGGATATTATGGCCGACGGAAAAGGCGTGCGCATCGGTACGAGCATGTATCCCGGATTGAAGAAGTATTATGATGAAGAATACGCGCACTATTATGAGCAGGATTATGAGAAGGCGAAAGAACTGCTCAAAGAGGCGGGATATCCGGATGGATTTGATCTGGAGATTACAGTCAGCTCTGCGGACCAGCCGCATGTGGATACGGCTCAGATTATTGCGGAAGAATTGAAGAATATCGGTGTCAATGTGACGATTAAGCCGATTGAGTGGGAGACATGGCTGGAAGATGTCTATGCAAACCGCAATTTCCAGTCCACCGTAGTGGGGGTCGACGCATCCAATCTGTCCGCCCGCGCAATGTTGGAAAGATTTACATCCGACAACAGCGGCAACTTTATTAACTTTAAGGATGCGGAGTATGACAGCAAATTCAAAGAAGCCATCTCTGCCGTTGATGAAGCAAAACAGACGACGCTTTATAAGGAGCTGGAAGGGATTCTGGCTGAGAAGGCGGCCAATGTATATATCCAGGATCTGGCCAATCTGGTGGCTATAAGTGACAAATACGATGGATATACATTCTATCCGCTGTATGTGCAGGATATGGCGTCAATTTATATGGTAGAATAGCATGGAAGCCGGTCTGCGAAGAAAAGAGTAATAGTTCAAGCAGGTCCGAATTGTTACGGAAAATACACATTCAGATGCAAATGGGGCATAATAGGATGAAAGTCATTTAAGCTCCGGGGAGGTAAGTATGAAATTTGTTTTAAAAAAAATAGCAGGTCTTATAATCGCATTATTAATTGTCAGTGTACTTGCCTTCCTCGCGTTTGAAGTGATTCCCGGGGACCCGGCCAGGTCGATACTGGGTACGGAAGCTACGGAGAGCAAAGTCCAGGCTCTGCGGGAGGAGATGGGACTGAACCGTCCCCTGCCGCAGCGTTATGGACAGTGGGTGAAGGATTTTGTCACAGGGGATATGGGAACCTCTTATTCTTACCAGGTTCCGGTCAGAGAAATGATTGGGGATAAAGTACCCGTCACAGCGGCGATGACGTTGATGGCATTTGTCTTTATCCTGTTGTTTTCCATACCGGTCAGCCTGCTGAGTGTGAGATATGCGGATAAATTTGTGGACAGGCTGTTTTTGGTTTTAAACCAGATTACTATGTCGGTTCCGCCATTTTTTGTTGGCATTATCTTTACTGTATTATTCGGGCTTACGTTTCGGCTCTTTACACCTGGGGAATATGTGCCTTATACGGAGAGTGTGGGCGGCTTTCTGGGGTATCTGGTTCTGCCGTCCATTGCAATAGCGCTTCCAAAGGCGGCAATGACAACCAAGATGCTGAGGAATTCTCTGTTGGAGGAAATGCACAAGGACTATATACGTACGGCTATGAGCCGGGGCAACAGTCTGTGGAGAATGCTGGTCAGGCATGCGTTCCGTAACGGGATACTTCCCGTTATTACGTTTCTGGGGATGGCAATTGCAGATATGATAGCCAACAGCATTGTGATTGAGCAGGTATTTGGGATACCGGGGCTCGGCCGGACTCTGATTTCCTCTATCTCAAAACGGGACTATCCGGTGGTGGAAGCGGTCATTGTCCTGATAGCAGTTATTATATTGGTAGTTAATGTGATTGTGGATCTGCTGTACCGGAAACTGGACAAACGGATTGAGATATAGGGTAACAGTTCAGACAGGCCTGCGCATTTACTGCGCAGACCGTACGAAAACATAGTGGTTGCAGGCATCCAGCCCTTCGCCGCAGGCAAATTTCAATGGGCTGGATGCGTAACAGTCCAGACTTATCTGAACTGTTACGCTATAGGGGTATGAAAGTGAAGAAACAGCGAATAAATAATGGGAAAATGGGAAAAACTGGATATAACTTTACATTTGGCATGGTGCTTACCATCATCATGGCAGCGCTGATTGTGCTTGGCTTTTTCTGGACCCCTTATGATACAGAAGCAATGCAGGGGTCTGTGAAACTGAATGCGCCGTCGCTTTTGCACATTTTCGGAACAGATCAATTCGGGCGTGACATATTCAGCCGTGTACTTGCGGGAGCAGGCAGTACTTTTTCGATTGCAGCCGGCACGATATTGATCGGCGGAGGGATCGGGATTATCGTGGGAGCAGTGACCGGATATTTCGGGGGCTGGCTGGACGAGGCGCTGATGCGGGTCAATGATGCCGTGGCGGCTTTTCCAAGCGTGCTGCTTGCACTGGTCATCATTACCGTGTGGGGAACCGGAAAATATAAGGTTATGCTGGCGCTTGGAATCGCATTTATCCCCAGCTTTGCCAGAATTGTGCGGGGGGAGTTCATGCGCTGCCGGGAGGCGGACTATGTAACCAGCGCCAGGCTGATCGGAGTATCTGCCCCAAGAATCCTATTTGTGCACATCCTTCCGAATATTCTGCCGGCACTGCTTTCCGCACTGATGATCGGATTTAACAATGCAGTGCTTGCGGAGGCGGGCTTAAGCTATCTGGGAATCGGCGTGCAGCCGCCGGACGCCAGCCTGGGAAGAATGTTGTCGGAATCCCAGACATATCTGGCAAGCGGCCCGTGGTGCGCTGTATTCCCGGGGCTGTTCCTGGTACTTATGGTGCTGGGGGCGGGGATGCTCGGAGAAGGGATTCTGGACAGGTTCGGAGGTGGTAGATCATGATGAGAGTAGAGAATCTGTCCATCCATTTTGGGGAGGGCGGTGAAACACAGGAGGTTGTGCGGGACATTTCTTTCTGTCTCCAGGACGGGGAAATCCTCGGGATTGTGGGGGAATCCGGATCCGGAAAAACTATGACAGCGCTGACAATTGCGGGACTTTTGAAGGAACAGGCAGTACTGGACAGCGGCAGTATTTACCTGGATGATACGGATCTGCTGAAACTCTCAGCACGGGAGATGCGGGAGATTCAGGGCAGGGACATCAGTATGATATTCCAGGAGCCGATGACAGCCCTGGATCCTACGATGAAGATCGGCAGACAGGTAGAGGAAGCGCTTGTGCTGCACACGAAGCTTTCAAAGGAAGAGCGCAGGCAAAAGGCGGTGCGGGCGCTTCGGGATGTGGAGCTGGAAGATCCGGAGGCCCTGTACGGGAAGTATCCCCACGAACTGTCCGGGGGCATGCGGCAGAGGGTTATGATTGCAGCTGCTATTGTATGCAGGCCCAGGGTGCTGATCGCGGATGAGCCGACAACGGCGCTGGATGTGGGGACACAGGACAGCATTTTAAAATTGCTGAAAAAGCTGAATCAGAAATATCATATGGGGATCCTGTTCATCTCACATAATCTCCGGGTGGTCAACGAGCTGTGCCGCCGTGTGCTGGTCATGAAAGACGGGGTGATCGTGGAGGAGGGGGCAGCCGGAGATATCTTTGAACATCCCGGAACGCCTTATACAAAAGAACTGGTTGCAGCGATTCCGGGCAGGACAAAGAGCACTGCTTTTTATAAACTCCTGAGAGCAAAGGCAGGTGAGTGAAATGGCGGAGAAGGTACTGGAGCTGAAAGCTGTAAATGCATTTTATAAAGAAGGAAAACGAAAAAAACAGGTACTGGAAGACATAACATTTACACTGTATGAAGGAGAGATTGTCGGACTGGTCGGCGAAAGCGGCAGCGGCAAGTCTACATTGTGCAAATGTGTTCTGGGACTGCTCAGGGAATACGAGGGCGAGATCATTCATTATACCGAACACCCCCAGATGATATTTCAGGATCCGTTTGGTTCCCTGAATCCGAAGAAGACCATCGGCTGGATTCTGGAAGAGCCGCTTAAATGCAGAGGGGGATATACCAAAGAAGAGCGCAGAAAAAGGGCGGAGGAAATACTGATGCAGGTGCACCTTCCGCAGGAGTTTTACCGGCGCTATCCGCGGGAATTGAGCGGAGGGCAGCGCCAGCGGGTAAGCATTGCGCTGGCACTCATTACCGGAACCAGATTCATTCTTGCCGATGAGCCTCTGTCTGCGCTGGACGTGACGGTACAGGCGCAGATCATAGAGCTGTTGAAAGAACTGCAGAAAAAAGAAAAGATATGTTACTTGTTTGTATCTCATGATTTGGATGTGGTCAGCATGCTGTGCAGCAGGGTGCTCTTTTTAAAAGACCGGAAAGTGGAGGAATATGCGGACATATAAATTGACGGTAGTATATGACGGCAGCCGGTACCAGGGCTGGCAGAGGCAGAAAAGCACGGAGAGAACCATTCAGGGAATTCTGGAAAGGGCAGTCTCTGAGGTCACAGGACGTGAAACGGAGATTAACGGCTCCGGCAGAACCGACGGGGGCGTGCATGCGAAAGGGCAGACCGCCAGTATGGTGCTGCCCGGCAAAGTGGAAGAAACTGGATTCTGCGCGAGTCTGAACGAAGCGCTGCCCGAGGATATCCGTGTGAAGGAGATGACGCTCGTAAAAAACGGGTTCCATGCGCGGTTCAACGCGAAAGGGAAACGTTATGAATATTTTATTGATACCAGGGAAAAACCTGATGTTTTTACCAGAAAATACTGTTTTCATTATCCGTATGAGCTGAATATTCCAGCAATGGAGGAAGCTGCGGGGTACCTGATCGGCACCCATGATTTTGCGGGATTTACAGATAAAAAAGATGAAATAACCACAATACGGACAATTTATGATATAATCATTGAGAAACAGGACACCAAAATAAGGATGGAATATTATGGGACAGGCTTTTTATACCATATGGTCCGTATTTTAACAGGAACGCTGCTGGAGGTTGGCACGGGTGAGAAAAGACCCGAGGAGGCTGCCGCGGCGCTGGAAGCGGGAAACCGGGAGTATGCGGGATTTCTGGCTCCGGCCAGGGGACTGTTTCTGAAGGAAGTTTACTATAACAAGGGCAGATAAAAATGTGTATTAATTTGGATGGAGTCGGATTACGGGGAAGGAGAGAGTTCTTTGTTCCGGTGGTTCGGCTTTTTGTATATTTACAATAAGTCTGCTCCATAAGAGATAAGGAGGTTTATATGAAGTTTGTTTCGTGGAATGTGAATGGAATCCGTGCATGTGTGCAGAAAGGGTTTCTGGAATTCTTCAGCCAGGCGGACGCGGACATCTTCTGCATACAGGAGACTAAAATGCAGGAAGGGCAGCTTGAGCTGGAACTGGACGGCTACCACCAATACTGGAACTATGCGGTGAAGAAAGGATATTCGGGGACGGCAGTATTTTCAAAGATAGAGCCGCTTTCCGTGGTAAATGGTATCGGAATTGAGGAACACGATCAGGAGGGGCGCGTGATCACTCTGGAGTATGATGATTTCTACTTTGTTACGGTTTATACGCCAAACTCCCAGAATGAGCTTGCACGCCTGGATTACCGGATGAAATGGGAAGACGACTTCCGCGCCTGGCTGAAAAAGCTGGAAGAGAAGAAACCGGTTGTCGTGACGGGCGATATGAATGTGGCGCACAAAGAAATCGATCTGAAGAATCCCAAAACGAACCGAAAGAATGCCGGTTTTACGGATGAGGAGCGGCAGAAGTTCACGGAGCTTTTGGAGGCGGGGTTTATTGATACGTACCGGTATTTTTATCCGGAGCAGGAGGGGGTATACTCCTGGTGGTCCTACCGTTTCCGTGCCCGCGAGAAGAATGCGGGGTGGCGCATCGACTATTTCTGTGTGTCCGAGTGCCTGAAAGACAGGCTGGTAGATGCGGGGATACTGACAGACATTATGGGGTCGGATCACTGCCCTGTCATGCTGGAAATGAACGAAAAGTAATCACTGAGAGATTAGGAGGCAGTTATTGTGACGAAAATAGACATTATATCCGGCTTTTTGGGCGCCGGAAAGACTACATTTATCAAGAAGATGCTGAAAGAGGCGTTTCGCGGTGAACAGGTCGTGCTGATTGAAAATGAATTCGGCGAGATCGGGATTGACGGAGGTTTTTTGAAGGAATCCGGGATTGAGATCCGGGAGATGAATTCGGGATGTATCTGCTGTTCACTGGTCGGTGATTTCGGAAAATCCCTGAAGGAAGTGGTGGGAACTTATCACCCGGACCGTATTCTGATTGAGCCGTCCGGCGTTGGGAAGCTTTCGGACGTGATCAAAGCCGTGCAGGATGTCCAGGAGGAGATCGACGCGGAGCTGAACAGTTTTACGACTGTGGTTGATGCCATGAAGTGCCGGCTGTACAGAAATAATTTCGGGGAATTTTTCAGCAATCAGGTGGAATATGCCGGGGCTATTATTTTGAGCCGTACAGATAAGGCTAAACCGGAGAAAGTGGAGGAGAGTTATCAGATCCTTCGGGAATTGAATGAGAAGGCTCCGATTATTACCACACCGATTGCAGAACTGCCGGGGGATAAGCTGCTGGAGACAATGGAACACAGTAAAACGTTGGAGGAAGAACTGCTGGCGGAGATCATGTGTCCCGAATGCGGAGGACATCATGAGCATGGGGAAAGCTGCGGGCACGACCATCACCATGAAGGACAGGGGTGCTGCCATGAAGGGGACGGGCACCATCATGAAGAAGAGGGGCATAGTCATGGAGAAGGCTGCGGCCATCATCATGAGGAACATGGGCATAGCCATGGAGAAGGCTGCGGCCATCATTATGAAGAGCATGAGCACAGTCATGAGGAGCATGCAGATTCCTGCGGGTGCGGCCATGACCACCATCACCATGATCACGGGCACCATCATGCGGATGATGTGTTCTCAAGCTGGGGAAGAGAGACGATTAAGACCTACACAAAAGAGGAAATTGAGCATATTCTGAAGGCTCTCGAATCCGATGAATCATTCGGAGTTATTCTGAGGGCAAAGGGGATGGTTGCCGGGGAAAATGACTGGATCTATTTTGATATGGTTCCCGAAGAGCACGAGGTGCGCAGCGGTGCTGCCGAGTATACCGGCAGACTCTGTGTGATCGGTTCGAACCTGAATGAAGAAAAACTGGCGGATCTGTTTGGAATAAAATAAGCAGCAGCCTGACGGCGGCCTGTGAAGGAACAGGCTGCTGTAAAGATTGGAGAGATTAAAAAATGAACGAACCTGATGTAATGGTATATTTGATGACCGGATTTCTGGACAGCGGCAAAACGGAATTTTTAAAGTTTACACTTTCACAGGATTATTTCCAGATCGAGGGAACCACACTTCTGATTCTATGCGAGGAGGGCGAGGTGGAGTACGATCCGCAGGAAATGCTGGAGTACAACGTGAAAATTGAGCGTGTACAGGAACAGACAGACCTGACGGAAGCATGGCTGGAGGAAATGGACGGTAAGTATCATCCGGAGCGTGTTGTGATTGAGTATAACGGGATGTGGAAGGTCAGTGACTTTGAGCAGATGAAACTTCCCGAAGGCTGGGGGATTGAGCAGAAGTTGACAACTGTGGATGCCAGCACCTTCCAGATGTATCTGACGAACCTGAAGCCGCTGTTTGTGGAGATGGTGCGGGATTCTGAGATGGTGGTATTTAACCGGTGCACGGACAGAAAGCCGCTGGCTGGGTACCGGCGAAGCGTCAAGGTCGTGAGTCCCCGGGCGGAAGTGATATTCGAGGATGAGAACGGGGAAGTGGAAAATATTTTCCTGGACGATGTCCCCTATGATCTGGACGCCCCGGTTATCGAGGTGCGCCGGGAAGACTACGGGATTTGGTATGTGGATGTGATGGAGCATCCGGAACGTTACAAGGGGAAGACCGTGGAATTCACGGCGCGTGTACTCAAGCCGAAAGGATTTCCGTCAAAAGTATTCATGCCGGGGCGTATGGCAATGACCTGCTGCGCAGATGATACGACATTTCTCGGATATGTGTGTAAAAGCCCCTATGCCCCTAAGCTTAAGAAAGGACAGTGGGTGAAGATCCGGGCTAAGATCGGGTTCGCAAGAGTGTCTGTCTACGGCGGTGTGGGGCCGGTTCTGGAGGCAGAGCACATAGAAGACGATGAGGCAATTGAGGAACTGGTTTACTTTAATTAAATCCCCTCTGGAGTTTTATAAAAAGATTGCAGAAAGATTTGATTTGCGTTAAACTTATAACAAATATAGGAATAAGGAGATAGGTCTATGGAAAAGCAATTTGATGTAATCGCAATGGGAGAACTGCTGATTGATTTTACAATGAATGGTAAGAGCGAACAGGGAAACAACATGTTCGAAGCATGTCCAGGCGGCGCTCCCTGCAATGTGCTTGCCATGTTGAATAAATTGGGGAAGAAGACGGCATTTCTTGGAAAAGTGGGGCAGGACCAGTTTGGGGTTCTGCTGAAAAATACGCTGGATGAGTCGGGGATCGATACTTCTAATTTAAAGATGGATGCAGATGTGAATACAACGCTTGCTTTTGTACATACCTTTCCTGACGGGGACCGGGAGTTTTCTTTCTACCGTAATCCGGGTGCAGATATGAGGCTGACAGCGGACGAGATTGATGCAGAATTTTTAAAGAAAGCAAAGCTTTTCCATTTTGGCACCCTGTCCATGACACATGAAGGCGTCCGTGAGGCCACGAAAAAGGCGCTGAATATCGCGAAAGAGAACGGGCTTTTGATTTCATTTGACCCGAATCTGCGCCCGCCGCTCTGGAGTTCCCTAGAGCTTGCAAAGGAACAGATGGAATATGGTTTCCAGTTCTGCGATATCCTGAAGATCTCTGACAATGAGATTCAGTTCGTGTCCGGCAAAGAGGATTATGATGAGGGAATCCAGTATCTGCAGGAGAAATATCATATTCCGTTGATCCTGCTGACGCTCGGCAAAGACGGAAGCCGCGCCTACTATAAAGACATGCGTGTAGAGAGAAGCGGGTTTAAGATGGATACGATCGAGACCACAGGGGCAGGCGATACGTTCTGCGGAAGTTCACTGAACTACCTGCTGGAGCATGGCATAGAGAATTTGACAGAAGAGCAGCTGGGTGAGATGATGACCTTTGCAAATGCAGCGGCAGCTTTGATCACGACGCGGAAGGGCGCTATTCGTTCCATGCCTGAAAAAGAGGAAGTTCTGGAAGTAATAGGACAGTAAAGTGGCAGTTGGCGAGCTTTTGGTTTGCCGGTGGATGGCGGCTATCCCTTCATTTTGCTGGGTGCATCCAATCGGCAGCTAAGCTTGGCAACTGGAGAGGCTTCGTAACGGGGGCAGCGTATTGAGTCGTTTGGTGTTATAGAATAACCCCGGTACATAGAAAAAGAGAGTTATACATTATTCTGCAGCTAGGCTGCAGGTCCGCCCGAAGGGCATGCATTACGGGGTGCCCTTTGGGTATACCTTATTCTGCAGCTGTGCTGCAGACCCGCCCCGAAGGGGCATGTATTACGGGATGCTCTTTGGGTATAGTTAATTCCACGCGAGGTTCCACTCGCAGAGCAGGATTACTTTTCCGGGCTGCCGTTGTCCGCAGGTAGAACAGCCAGCGCCTGGCTTCCCATCTCAAGATACCGCTGTTCTGCCACCGTCTTCTCATATCCCGTCACGCCTCCGTCCTGGTTTGGATCATTAAAATAGTAGTACTCCTCATCCCATCCCACCAGCAGCAGACAATGCTCCTCCGCCGGCCAGGTAAAATATTTTCCAGTCTCCAGTATGGTCCACCCATTTCCTTCATAGGTTGGCTGCATATCAATGGTCGCCCAGACGATCACCGGTATCCCCTGGCCGATGTATTCCTCCGTGATCTGCTTAAGGCGCGTTCCGGTCAGATCTTTCACCCGGTCCTCTCCTGCTGCCGCTGCAAGCGCGTCATAAATCACCGGTGCAAAACAGCCAAATCCGCTTCCGGTCCTTGGATCTCCGATAAAATAATAGTAAGGGCTGTTGCCGTAATACTCTCCGTCTTTTTCATAATAAGTCCCGATTCTCAGGTACTGGTCAATAAAATCATCCACAGAAACATCAACCCCGGCATATTGAAGCGCCATGACAGCAGTCACGCTCTCACAGCCCGTTGGATAATCGTTCTGGCTCAGAAACGGAACTGGAAGGATCTTTTTCTCTGGCTGCGTTTCTAAAGAGCCGGACGGATTCTGCTTATCGCCTTCCCCCGCCCGGCTCTCTTCGATTGCCGTTTCTTCATTTTCTGCAGCAGCCGTGCCCCTTTGCCCTGCCTTCGTATACAAAATGCTGGCAGCCGCAATGCATCCGATCAGTATGATTCTGAGCCGCCGCCTCCTATATCTGCTGTCTCTGCGATTTTCTGCCATTGTACACCGCTGTATTTGCTTCTTACATATATTATAATCACCAGGGATTGTCCTATATTCTGAAGGATCTAAAAAAACGGAACGCAAATTCTTTACCATTAACACCCCAGCCAGCCTAAGACGGATGGGGACGCAAAATGAAGAGATAGCTGAAAGCCTGCCAAATGCACATATGCCGTTGCGAAGTGCGGACACGAATCTAAGAAATTCTAGGAAGCGACACATCACGAGAAATCTAAAGATTTCTCGCGCTGGGTCGCCTAATTTTGTGATTCGGTAATCACAAAATTTCCCCACTTTTTCGGCTGTCATCTTCCAAGAATTTCTAAGCCCCGCTTTAGCACTTCGCAACGGCATATGTACATTTGGCAGGCTTTCAGCTATCCCTTTATTTCGCAGGATTCATCCAATCGGCAGTAAAGCTCGTCAACTGAGGAGGCGCCGTAACGGGGGCAGCGTATTAATTCGCTTGGAGGAATATATAATCTCCATTCGTTTATCACGAAATAACGTTGTTCCATAGACCCTACAGAATATTATATCCACAGCCCCCCTAATTCATGCCCTGCGGGCGGGTCTGCAGCAGAGCTGCAGAATAAAGTATAGTCATATAATAAGAAGAACCGAACGGATGCAGAGTGCTGATTACACCGCCGCATCCGGCCGATTCTATTTTTTGACGGAATGTTCCCGGAGCTGCCGTATCATATCAGCAATGGTCTGATGCAGAGGCCTGGGGTGATAATCCAGCTCACGGCTGGCCTTATCATTTGAAAAGTTTCCGTTGGAAGTCAGGGTATACATTGCATAGGGGGTGAATACGGGAGTTTTCTTCCAGCATTTATAATGGAGTTGCGCAAAGGGGGCCGCACATTTGGCGGTCCAGGCGGGCAGGAAGAGGCGGGGCTTTTTCTGTCCGGATGCTTTTGACAGTTCTGTGAATAATTCTTTCAGCGGGATAAAGCGGTTGGAGAGAATATAGCATTCCCCGCTTCTGCCTTTTTGGGCGGCCTTAATGGCCCCGGAAGCCACATCTCTTACATCCACGAAGTCATATCCGCCGCGCACGGCCACCGGCATGCCCTTTTCCGTAAAATTTAATATCATATGCATCAGGCTTCCCGCCGGGCGCTCTGCGGGGCCTATAATCCCGGACGGATGTATGACGACTGCATCCAGCCCGCGTGCGGCGCTGTCCAGAACATACTGGGTGGCCTCCGCCTTGGTTTTGGCGTAATATCCCGTGACGTGTCCGGGGGAAAAAGTCCGGATCTCAGAAATGACTCTATGCTGCGGCGCTTCTGGGATTGCATGAACACTGCTTACATATACCAGGCGCTTAATATGGTGCCGGATACAGGCGTCCACCACATGTTTCGTGCCCTCCACATTGACTGCGTATACACCCGGTGTTTTACCACCGTAGATGGAGATCAGGCCGGCACAGTGGATCAGGATGATATTCTCTGCCGGGCCGGAATTTTCATGCAGAAAAAGAGGTTCCAGCGTATCCGGGAGGCAGACGTCCCCGGTGATGTAAGTGAGGTTTGGGGAAGAAGCACGGAACAGTCCAGCTTCGGAGGGCAGTATAAATGCCCGCACTTTATTCCCTTCTCTGACCAGTTCCGAAACAATATGGCTGCCAAGATGACCGGCGGCTCCGGTAACGATATATATTGTATTTTTCATAATCAACACCTCCCGATAATGATGGAACATCCTTGATGGGCAGCAGTAAAATACATGCCTCCAGGGGCAGAGATAATCTGCCGTGGAGATAAATCCAGTGATAGATATACGACACAGCGTTGCTTTCTGTCCTTATTTTAAATATAATAAAGGTACCGGGAATTGGCAACCGCCAGATTCGGTGTATCTGTAAGTAAGACAACAAAAAAGAAAGAAGTGTTGATTGTTTATGAAAAATTCAAAATTAGACCGCAGGATCAAATATACGAGAAAAATGATCAGGCACAGTTTTCTACAGCTGCTGGAGGAAAAACCGTTGGGAAAAATCACAGTAAAGGAAATCTGCGAAAAGGCCGACATCAACAGGGCCACTTTTTATGCTCATTATGAGGATGTGTATGATCTTCTCTGCAAGATTGAGGAGGAATTCTATCAGGAGGTACTTTCATTTGCGGGGGATATGGGGCAGGAAAATTATACGGGAATTTTGCCGGCTGAAATATTAAAAAAAATTAGAGAGAATGAAGAACTGTGCAAAGCGATGTTCAGCAAATATGGAGATAAAGAATTTCTTGCCAGGATGATGTATTTTGCAAAGGAAGATTCTCTTGGCGCCTGGAAAAGGCTGTATCCGGACATGGAAGAGGAACGGCTGGAGTGGCTGTATGAATTTATCGTCAATGGCTGCGAGGGAATCATACGGAATTGGGCGTTGAACGGGTTTGAGTCAGAGCCGGAAGAGATCGCAGCGTTCATGGCCCAGATGTTCCGGAGCTGTGTACAGGGGATGCAAACGGGGGAGAATGTTGCAAAGGGGTCAGACCCCTCTGCAACAGGGGTCTGACCCCTTTGCTTCTATTTTCGTTCCCCCGCTGCATATACTTATTCTAAGCAAATATACTCTGGAGTTATTTATGAGACAAAGGCTATTCAAGGTCAGTTTTAGTGCGTTTCTGGGCATTATGATTATAGGGTGTTCGGTGAAGTATATGGCGGGTCATGCTAAGGTGGCGGGGAATGTAACCGGCCGGGAACTTCCCATCTATTCCGTGGACACACCTGAGAAGAAGGCCGCGCTCACCTTTGATGCCGCATGGGGCAATGAGTCTACGCAGAAGCTTTTAGACATTCTGGCAAAATACAAGGTCCATGCGACTTTCTTTATGACGGGCGGATGGGTGGAGAAGTACCCGGAAGATGTCAAAGCCATACTGGCGGCGGGACATGATTTGGGAAACCACAGTGAAACCCATCCGAATATGAGCCAGCTTTCCGAATCGGAGCAGGAGGCCGAAATCATGGGCGTGCACGATAAAGTAAAGAAACTTACAGGTTATGATATGCAGCTGTTCAGGGCGCCTACGGGGAGTACAATGATACGGTGATCCGGACCGCCGTGAAATGCGGCTATTATGCGATTCAGTGGGATGTGGACAGTCTGGACTGGAAGGATTATGGCGAACAGAACATCATTGATACTGTTCTGGAAAACAAATCCCTGCAGAACGGCTCCATTATCCTCTGCCATAATGGGGCGAAGTATACGGAGGACGCGTTGGAAAAGGTGATTACAGGACTTCAGGAAAGGGGATACAAGATTGTACCTGTTTCGGAGCTGATCTATAAGGAAGACTATCATATGGATGCATCCGGAAGGCAGATTAAAAGCAGATAAAAATTTAACATTAGGACTTTCCTTTTTGCACAGGATAGTGTACAATATTGAATCGGTGATGAAATATTGCCACGTAACAAGCGGTTCCATCAAATGTCAATGGATGGGGGTACTCTATAGCAATCAGGAGGTAAGAACCATGGCGGGGGAAATATTAACAGCGAACGCAGTAAGAGTGGGATTTGCAACTGTTAACGAGATTCAGGAATTTGTACAGCTTATCAAGGAATATAAAGGAGATCTTGATATGGCGCAGGGAAGAATGACCGTGGATGCCAAGTCAATTTTAGGAATCTGCAGCCTTAATATGCATGACGAAATGGAACTCCAGGTACACAGCGGAGAGTTTGAAAAACTCAAAACCAAAATCCGCAAATTCATAAAATAAAAAAATGAAAAAAGTGGGATAAGAAAGTTTGACATTTTTTCACTGGGTCGTTATAATAAGACGAAACAAGGGCGTTTTCTTCAGGGGAGAGAACGCCCATTTTTAGATTCCAGAAAACTTTTCAGGAGATTTTACAAATGGTCTGAGTAAGTTGTTTTGCAGAAAATTAGGTTCCTACCCCAGGCAAGCCTGTAAACAGGAACAAAATAAGCACGTGAGAAGTATAAAACATACTAATATGTCAGATAACAGTCAGGAGGGTATTCTATGAATGATTACACGAGAGAAGATATTTTAGAAATGGTAGAGGAAGAGGATGTCGCTTTATCCGCCTTCAGTTTACAGACATCTACGGCACTATGAAAAATATGGCCGTCACGGTGAGCCAGCTGGAGAAGGTGCTGAATAACGAGTGCATGTTTGACGGCTCTTCTATCGAGGGATTTTCCAGGACAGAAGAATCGGATATGTACTTATATCCGGATTTAAATACGTTTGAGATCTTCCCCTGGAGGCCGCAGCAGGGAAAGGTGGCACGGTTCATATGCGACGTGCACCGTCCGGACGGTACACCCTATGAAAGTGATCCCCGCTGCGTGCTGAAAAAAGTCATACGTGAAGCCCGCGAAATGGGATACACTATGAATGCCGGGCCGGAGTGCGAGTTTTTCCTTTTTCACACGGATGATGACGGACTTCCGACTACGATCACACATGAAAGAGGAAGTTATTTTGATGTCGGGCCGCTGGACTACGGTGAAAATGCGCGGAGGGATATGGTGCTTACCCTGGAGGAAATGGGATTTGAGATTGAGACATCCCACCACGAAATCGCCCCCGCGCAGCATGAAATTGATTTCCGGTATGATGAAGCCCTGGCCACGGCGGATAATATTATGACATTTAAGCTGGTTGTGAAAACCATTGCAAAACGCCACGGACTGCATGCTACATTTATGCCTAAACCCAAATCCGAAACCTATGGATCCGGAATGCATCTGAACCTGTCACTTTCAAAAGACGGCACGAATATATTCCAGGATAGCAGTGACAAAAACGGCCTGAGCCGGGAGGGGTACTATTTTATGGGCGGCCTGCTGAAACATATGAAAGCCATCACCTGCATCACGAACCCGACTGTGAATTCCTACAAACGGTTTGTGCCGGGATATGAGGCGCCGGTATATATGTCCTGGTCAGCAAGAACAAGGGGGCCGCTGATCCGTATTCCGTCTGTCCGCGGGGAAAAGACGCGGATAGAACTGCGAAGCCCCGATCCTTCTGCGAATCCGTACCTGGCACTGGCAGTTCTGCTTGCCGCCGGGCTGGACGGCATTAAAAATCAGATTCTTCCGCCAGACAGTGTGGATGAAGACATTCAGGCAATGTCAGAGGAACAGCGCCGTGAGCTTCATATTGAAGCTCTTCCATGGAACCTGATGGAGGCGGTTCGCGAACTGGAGGGAGACGCACTGATCCGCGAAGTGCTGGGAGCGGACCTGACAGCTAAAACGATTGCCTCACATAAAAAGGAATACCATGATTATTGTATGCAGGTTACGGACTGGGAACTTGCGAATTATCTTCATAAAATGTAAACGTCTTGTGTGGGGAACGATAAAAGTGTGGCTAGGAATGAAAATGGGCAGGAGGTGTAAGCGGGTATGAGCAGTATTGTGGTTGTATTTCCCAAAAAAGAGACTGCGGCAAGTATTCGCAACCTGTTAGTGCGGGGCGGCATTGACATATCCGGCATCTGTACCACCGGGGCCCAGGCGCTTCAATATGCAGATAATTTTGGGGAAGGAATTATGATCTGTGGATATAAAATGCAGGATATGTTATATTCGGAACTAAGGGAATGCCTGCCCGAATCCTTCGAAATGCTCCTGATTGCCTCGCCTGATAAGTGGGGCCAGGATCTGGTGAAGGGCGTGATAGGACTTCCGACGCCGGTCAAAGGCTATGATCTGCTGAACACATTGCAAATGATGCTGCAGACCATGCAGAGAAGGCGCAGGAAGAGAAGAGAGGCAGCCAGGAACAGGGATCCCGGGCAGCGGGCGCTCATAGGGCAGGCAAAAGCGCTGCTGATGGAGCGCAACCATATGACAGAAGAAGAGGCGCACCGCTATCTGCAGAAGTGCAGCATGGACAGCGGAACCAATATGCTGGAGACTGCGCAGATGGTATTGACGATCATGTCAGAATAAAAGATGCGAAAAGGAGAGACAAGAATGAAGTTTACAAAGATGCAGGGACTGGGGAATGATTATGTTTATGTAAATGGTTTTACCGAGAAAATAGAAAATCCGTCCGAATTGGCCGCACGGGTCAGCGACAGGCATTTTGGAATCGGTTCTGACGGTCTGATTCTGATCAATCCGTCTGCAGTGGCTGATTTTGAGATGGAAATGTACAATGCGGACGGCTCCAGGGGGGAAATGTGCGGGAATGGTATCCGATGCGTGGGAAAATATGTTTACGATTACGGTCTCACGGAAAAGACTGCGATATCGGTCGAGACGCTGGGCGGTATCAAATATCTGGAGCTGTCCGTGGAGAACGGAAAAGTAGCGCAGGTGAAGGTAGACATGGGAAAACCGGAACTTAAGGCCGCGTTGATCCCGATCATCTCAGAGGAAGAGCTTGTAATCAATGAACCTATTATAGTAGATGGAACAGAATATAAGATGACGGGGGTGTCCATGGGCAATCCCCATACAGTTGTCTACATGGATGACATCGAACATCTGGATATAGAGAAGACAGGTCCCAAATTTGAACACCATGAGCGTTTCCCCAAACGTATCAATACAGAGTTTGCGACTGTCCTCGACAGGCATACGGTCAGCATGCGTGTGTGGGAACGGGGTTCCGGGGAGACGCTTGCCTGTGGTACGGGAGCATGCGCAGTAGCTGTTTCCAGCATCTTAAACGGCCTGACAGAAGACGAAGTGACAGTCAGGCTGCTGGGAGGCGACCTGCTGATTAAATGGGACAGGGAAAAGGATACCGTATATATGACAGGCCCCGCAGAAGTTGTATTTGACGGGGAATGGAATCAATCATCAGCAAAGGAGAACTAGCATGTTCAAAATAAACGATAATTATTTAAAACTGCCGGGAAGCTATTTATTTTCTACGATTGGGAAAAAGGTAAATGCCTATACCGGGGAGCACCCGGAAAAAACGATCATACGCCTTGGGATCGGGGATGTCACACAGCCCCTGGCTCCGGCCATCATCGAATCCCTGCACAGCGCTGTGGATGAGATGGGAAGCGCAGAGACATTTCACGGGTATGCACCGGACCTGGGCTATGAATTCCTGCGGAAAGCCATGGCGGAAAACGACTATCAGGCCCGCGGCTGCGATATTTCCGCGGATGAAGTCTTCATTTCAGATGGTGCAAAATGCGATTCCGGAAATATCCAGGAGATCTTTAGCACAGACAATAAAATCGCTGTATGTGACCCTGTATATCCTGTCTATGTAGACACCAATGTTATGGCCGGCAGGACGGGAACTTACGATACGAAGACAGAAACCTGGAGCGATGTGATCTACATGCCCTGCACAGCAGAAACAAACTTTGCACCGGAGCTTCCAAAAGAGACGCCGGATATCATCTATCTATGTTTCCCCAACAACCCAACCGGTTCAACCATTACCAGGGCGCAGCTCCAGGATTGGGTAGACTATGCAAACAAGGCTGGGGCAGTCATCATTTACGATGCAGCTTATGAGGCTTATATCTCAGAGGAGGACGTACCACATACAATCTATGAATGTGAAGGGGCCAGAACCTGTGCAATCGAACTAAGAAGCTTCTCCAAAAACGCGGGCTTCACAGGCGTGCGTCTCGGGGCGGCGATCATACCGAAAGACATAAAATCCGATGGGGTAACCCTGCATTCACTGTGGGCCAGACGCCACGGCACAAAATACAATGGGGCACCTTACATTGTACAGCGTGCCGGGGAAGCCGTATACTCCGAAGCAGGCAAAGAACAGCTGAAAAAACAGGTCGCATATTATATGAACAATGCAAAAGTCATATACCAGGGCCTGAAGGATGCAGGATACACCGTCTCCGGAGGAGTAAACGCGCCATATATATGGCTGCAGACCCCCAAAGGAATGACCTCCTGGGATTTCTTTGATTATCTGCTGGAGAAGGCTGGTGTAGTAGGGACCCCGGGGGCAGGATTTGGTCCAAGCGGAGAAGGATACTTCCGTCTGACTGCGTTCGGCAGTCATGAGAAAACGGTGGAGGCAATAGAAAGAATAAAAGCATTGTAAACGTGCAAAGGAGTCGCAAAGGGGTCTGACCCCTTTGCACACCATATTCAGAATATTCAGAAAAAAGCGCCTCTAAAATTTTTTTGATGGAAATTACAAAAAGGGCTTGATTTTTCCGGGGAGTCTGCTATAATAACCATGTTGCGTCTGACAAGGATAAGACAAGTTGATGCGGATTGGTGTAATGGCAGCACAACAGACTCTGACTCTGTTTGTGAAGGTTCGAGTCCTTCATCCGTAGTTGAGAATCTGCGAGAGCAGATTCTTAATTTTCTCTTTAAGAGAAGCTCAAGTTTTATACATATCGGAGTGTGGCTCAGCTTGGTAGAGCGCTACGTTCGGGACGTAGAGGTCGCGTGTTCGAATCACGTCACTCCGATTTAACCCGCATTTTATGCGGGTATTGTCTTTTTATAGGAGTAAGAATTTGGTTATTTTTTCTAGTTAGGTGATACTGCCGCTACTTATTTTTTGCTCTTTGCAAAGTCGTGCCCTATAGTCAGTAATATTTCTGGCATGGGTGTAATTTCTTTTGCTGTCTGTAAAAATCCATTCACATAAAATCCCAAATTCAACTTGTGCGTGCATAATCAATATCATAAACAGATAGAAGTGCTTTGTGAAGTCAGACCGATTTCAGATTTGAGAAACTATACAGACGTTTTAAAAGAAACTACAGATGGTGCTCCGGTATTTTTGACAAAGAATGGACATGGAGAATATGTGATATTGGATATGAAAGAATACGATCGGATGTAGGCAGCACTTAAGCTGTTGTCAAAATTAGAAGAAGGAGAGCAGTCAGCGAGGGAGCAGGGCTGGATACCTGTTGACGATCTGGAAAGAGATTTGGGATTAATCTAGTGAAGATTAATTATTCACCGAAATCCAGACAAGACCTGAAGAATATAAAGGTTTCTATCATTGCAGAGTTTGATGATATTGGACTTGCAGGCAGAATCTTGAAGGCAATATTGGGGGTTTCAGATGTACCAGAATAAAGTAACTCATAGGAAAGATAGGTTGAAGAGCCTGTCTTTTCTGCGTTTAGAGGTGATTTACTTTCCGATGTAAGTAATCCACTTGCATGGAAAAACTGAACCGCCTTCATGAAAGGTGCACCAGTCCAAGCCCCTGACTGCGTATATGAGGAGGGGGCATGGCCTAAGAGGCGGACGGGAAACAAAGAATGACCATGCGGAAATTCTGGTATGCCTTGCGGCAGGACTCCTGGCAGGGAATACTACCATATGAAGAAAGATAGCCTTTCTTATAAACTGTGGGCCAGGTAAGGATACCGGTGGAAAGAGATGCCTAGGGAAACGATATGACTCCGGGAAAAAGATAAAATACGACAGGAAGCAACCCTTGACACTACTGTAAATTACTTGTAAACTATGGTGAGTTCTACTATAATTATTAATAAGTATATTATATTTTAGAATATTTATAGAATATAAGGCAGCATAAAGGAAAAAGAGGAAAAGCTATGAAACTGAGAGAAATCAAAAAGCGGTTTGCGCATTGGGACTGACAACCTTCCGTTCCGTGATGTATGTGGGTGCAGCCCCAGCAGCAGATGATGGTTATAGTGTTTCTTACTTTTGAACAAATTGCATACAGTGCGGTTAGGAGGAGATATGTACAGAAGATTTATATCTATAATTCAAGATCTGACTGAGGACGGAAATTATACCATTGATAATTTTGCAGATAAATATGCAGTCTCAAAACAGACCATCCGCAATGATATTAACAGCATCAATCAATTTTTAAGAAGCTATAATTTAAGTGAAATTAAAATAATAAATGGTCAGATTGATAAAGGGGAAAGCCTGATATACGGTAAAAAGTTTATCAATACATATATAAAGAATAATCTATACTCCTATAAATTTTCGAAAGAAGAGCTGGTTTTTTTAAGTTCTGTGGCACTTCTTTATGAAGAAGACTATATTACAATTGATGAGATTTCTGAACGTCTCTTAGTCAGCCGATCCACTTTTATTAATAATCTGGCCACGCTAAAGGATTATCTAAAAGCGTTAGGTCTTCATTTTATTAGTTCTTCAAATAAGGGGATTAAAATTGTTGACAGTGAATTGGCCAGAAGAGAAGCGCTGGTAAAAATGTTGAGGCAGTATATAAAAGAAAACCGTTTTTTACTGCTTATAATTGTGAAAAATACGATGTTTTTTCAGAAAGATTACAGACCCGTTATCAAGAGAATATTAAATGAGATAAAAAAAGAATACATGATCGAGTTAAATGACTCATCGTATAAATTACTGGAGTACTATCTTGCATTTTCTGTAGAAAAAATGAAAGCGGGTAAATATGTAGATGGCATTATAAAAGATACATATTCTGAAAATTATATTATTGCTGATCAAATTATAAAACGGCTTAGCCATGCACTTGAGATAGAAATTCCGGATCAGGAAACCCAATTTGTGTGTAACCTTTATTATAGTGTATTGTCGTATAAATCACCGAAGATTAATTATAAACAATCGCTGCGAATTCAGTTTTTGGCAAGAAAGCTGATCGAGGATGTTTCTGCTTCATTAAGTATTGACTTTAACAGCAACTATACACTTTTTGAAAATTTGTCAAATCATCTGATTGCGCTGTATTCGGCTCAGCAGATGGATGACAGACCAGGTCTGATATTGGAAGAGATAAAAGAAACATACGGTAACGTTGTAAAAGAAGTAAAAGATCATCTGGGAGCGATAGAATCTTATTTTTTAAGAAGTTTAACCGAAATTGAAATATTATATATAGCAGTTCATTTCTGTGCCGCTATTGAGCAGTACAAATTGGACACTTATTTCTATGATGCTGTACTGGTATCAAATGCAGGGGCAGGGGCATTAGAATTGATCCGTGTTAAATTGCATATATTAAAAAATCTTCATATAGCACGTGTGTTAAATTCGCATGAATTGCAGGATATAGATACATTCAATGAGGATATATTGATCTCAACGGAGCCGGTTGTTAATAATTCTATCAGAACGGTTCGAGTCTCGGCTCTGATTACGGAACAAGATATACAGGCAATATCGGGCGTATTACTTGACATGATGGCAAATAATATTCCACCTGTCAGGCAGGAAACTGATTTGTTTATGATACGTAACAAAATCAGGCCTGTTGTATACCAGTATGTCGAAAATCGTTGCGAGGAGGCAGTTTCCAGAATATCGGAAACAGTGTACAAAGCCTTACGTGAACACTCAAAGCCCGGATTCCATCTTAATGGGGAAGCTCTGTCTTTGAGTCAGTTGTGCATACCCCAGTTAATTCAATTAGGGATAAACTGCAGTACATGGCAGGACGCCATCAGACAATCCACAAAGCTTTTAGAAGCAAATGAGTATGTTACTCCAGGCTATGCAGATTCCATTATCGAAGTTACTAAAGAATACGGTCCCTATTATATTGTTGCACCTGGCATCGCAATTGCACATGCTAACCCACTAAAAAACTGTTTTAGGCCGGGGATTAGTTTTACGCGGCTGAAATGTGGTGTCCGTTTTGGAGAGGATGATTCGACGTTAGTGAAATATATATTTACACTCTCAGCTGTGGACAAACAAGCACATTTAAATGGATTGTTTCAACTGCACAATATCCTTGGAAAACCAGATTTTCTGGAGATACTTGACAGTGCAGATACCCCTGAAGAAATTTATACGTTTATTTTAAAGACCTGTTAATAACATGATGGAGGAGGGCATAGTAGATTCCTTCTTCATCATTTGTTTTTGTAATATAAGCCGCCTTTTCTTTTACATAATCACAAGACTGTCCCATAGCGTAACTAGATTCAACAATCTCAAAGAGACTGACATCATTTTCTCCATTTCCAAAGGCAATCACATCTTTAGACGACCAGTTATGCAATTTCATTAATTGTAAAAGAGCCCTTCCTTTAGAAATCCCGCAGGGTAGGATTTCTAACTGTCTGGGGGCTGTCCTGAAGATTTCATACTTCTTATAATATTTCCTTCTCAAAATATAAAAAATTTCTTCGATTTTGTCTTCAGTCTGTAATACCTGAAGCTTATTGATTGGAAGCTCAATCTGATCTGTTGAGATGATGTTTACAATTATAGGATAGGGGCGTTTCAAATCAGTAATCCATCCCCAGGGTCCCCCTATTAATGGATAATCTTCAGGAAGATGTTTGTTTCCAAAACGATTGCTTTTATCATAGTCTTCCTCCCCATTGCTAAATTATATATAAAATCCAGTTTATTAAAAATACACCCTCTAAGCATAGAGACTTTCAATTTTTATAGTAGTAGATCAGTTCCTTATAGAACAGTTCAAAATATTTTTTTTTGGTGACAAAAAGTTGGACTAATCATTTCGGATCATTGTTGCTATTATAAAAATATATTCAGAGAGCGTGTACACAAAACTGAATTTTAAATTCAAAGAAAGAAGGCATTAAATATGAAAAAAATAGTGTTTGCTTTTGATGGCAGACGACTTCCTGATCCATATCAGGGCAGAGAGGATATCTCAAATTTAATCGAACAATGTTCAGCATATGGATATGAAGTTGTTCGCACATATGATGACGGTCTGTTCTGTGAAGGAGGAGATTATCGTTCAGTAGCAAAGCGTATTGAAGATGAAGGTCCTGACTGGGTGAAATATTCTGACGAGTATTTAAAAATTATGGAAGATGCAGATGCATTGGTCATTATGTACAATGGGGTAAACAAAACCTTATTAGAGCATTCTCCTAAATTAAAATTTATTGCTGTCATGCGCAGCGGTTTAGAAAACATAGACATAGAAGAATGTAAAAAGCGCGGAATCACAGTAAGTAATTGCCCGGGGAAAGTTTCAGAACCTGTTTCTGAAATGGCATGTGCGATGATTCTTGATGCGCTGCGGGGAATTACCTTAATGAATAGTAACTGGAAGCCGGGAGCAGGTTTTCAGGCTGTCGAAAGCAGTAAGTTGTCATATGAGACTACCTTGGGCATTGTAGGCTTTGGCATTATTGGCAGGAAAGTAGTAAAAAAATTAAGTGGATTTGATTTCAACGTACTCGTTTATGATCCTTTTGCTAAACAAGAAGATGCAGATACATATGGAGTGAGATTAGTAAATCTGGATACACTCATGCAGCAGGCAGATATCATTTCTGTGCATGCCAGATTATTACCCTCTACTGAAAATTTGATCGGTGCACACGAAATAGCATTAATGAAGCCGAATGCAATTATAGTGAACACCGCGAGAGCAGGACTTGTAGATGAGGAGGCATTGATCGAAGCTTTAAGTAAACATAAGATCAAGGCGGCTGCTCTGGACGTCTTCAGGGAAGAGCCTTTGCCGGATGATCATATCCTGCATCAGTTAGACAATGTGATTATTACGCCACATATGGCAGGAAATGCCGGAGATGTTATGCTGCTGTCAGTACGGATCATGATGGAAGAGATCTTACGTTACTTTAAAAATGAGAATCTTATGTACAAAGTAGTATAAAGGAGGAATCGGATATGAAATACGGTTTTATTGGATTGGGAAACATGGGACACTTTATGGCCAGACATTGTATCGATGCTGGGTATGAAATGATTGTGTCATCAAATACAGTATATCAAAAAGAATTAGATGAAATGGTAAATGAGGGGGCTGTCAAAACTGATTCTAATGCCGAAATAGGTAAAAATGCGGAGCGTGTGTTCTTGTGTCTGCCTAATGGAAATATCGTAGAAGAGGTAGTCAGTGAAATTATGGAAGTCCCGGGATCAATTGTTAAAGAAATCTATGATTTTAGCACTGTCGGGCCTAGCTTTTCTAAAAGACAGGGGAGAGAGGGGGAGGCAAAGGGATACGCTTATTATGACTGCCCTATTGCCGGAGGAGTTGCAGGCGCAGAGGCTGGCACTCTCTCTATTATGATAGGATGCGAAGAGGCGGAATTTGAGAAAGTTAAAGAGATTGTATCTCCTATGGGGAAGAATATCATGCATGCAGGGCCTCTCGGCAGCGGTTCGGCTGTAAAGATGTTTAATAACTACCTGGGCGGAGCGGATTTAGTGGCATGCTGTGAAGTTATGGTTATGGCCAAACAGTTAGATATGGATTTAGAAAAACTATTCTCAATAATAAACAAAAGTACAGGACGTAATTTTGCATCAGAAAATGCAATTCCAGGTTTCCTGAAGAACAGAAACTTTAAACCGGGCTTTGCGACAGACTTGTTTTACAAGGACATTAACATTGCTTTACAGACGGCTGACGAACTGAAACTGCCTGTATCAATCGGACCGGCTGCACTGCATGCCTTTGGTGCTACGCGCGCAATGGGATTTGGACAGGAGCATAGCATTGCAGTTGTTAAGTATTATGAAGCTTTAGCTAATGTAAAAGTAAATGAAGAACCGGAAGAAAATTAAAAAGAGTGAGGCAGACAAATGTTAGTAAATACAAAGAATATCTTACAGGAAGCAAAAAAAGGGGGTTATGCAGTAGGAGCATTTAATTTGTTATCGCATCCTACCGTAGAAGCTATTTTAAGTGTCGCAGAAGAAACAAATACGCCTGTGATCGTTCAGATTAACGACTGGGTTGATCCAAACCTGGCAGCTGCCCGCCGCAAATCTCAGTTTGAGGCAGATACTTTTATGGACTATCTGGTCAACCGGTGCAAAGCGTCTACCGTTCCCACAGCGATAAACCTGGATCACTGTAAAACGTACGAAGGGTGTATGCGTGCTATCAAATGGGGATGTACGTCTGTTATGATTGACGGGTCTGAGTTACCGCTGGAAGAAAACATTAAATTGTCGAAATCAGTTGTTGATACAGCCCATGCCTGTGGTGTTTCTGTGGAAGCGGAAATCGGACATGTCGGCGGTCGCGGGGATGATGTAGTGAAGGAAGATGTTTATACGACTGTGGAAGAAGCAAAATATTTTTATGAACAGACTGGTGTTGATATGCTTGCCGTATCCATAGGCACAACACACGGCCTATATCTTACAAAGCCAAAGCTGAACTTCGACAGAATCAGTGAATTAAAGGAATATATTCCAATTCCCCTGGTTATGCATGGCGGGAGCGGCTTAACTCCAGATGACTATACCGAATGTGCAAAACGCGGAATTACTAAGATTAATTTTGCTACATATATGTTCATGGAAGGCGGAAAATACATGAAAGAAGCGATCGAAAAGAATCAGGATAAACCGGCGGAATTCAATACACTATTGAAGGCAGGTATGGAAGGACAAAAAGCAATTATCCGTGAGCATATCAAATATTTTGGAACAATGAAATACAATGAATTTTGAAAAGGGAGGAAAAATGGCAGCAATAACAGTTAAGACGGTAAAAGATACAGAGCGGGAAAATATTCGACGCTGCATGGAGGAATATCCGGATCCTATTGGAGCTAAGAATTGGAAGGTCAGTGATTCTCTGATTTGTGATATTAAAGAACTTAAAAAGAGTGACCGCCTTGAGCGGATGAGACAGACATATCTGAACTCCAGACAGCAAATTTATATTAAGGAACGGTGCATGCTCATTCATAAAAGTTACAAGCAGACACTTGGAGAAGATGTGAATATCAGATGCGCAAAGGCCCTGGCAAGTGTGTTAGAGAACTATCCAGTTACCATCCGTGAGGATGAATTGATTGTAGGATCCGTCACTCCGACGATGAGAGGCTGTCTGTGGTTTCCAGAAGTATCTGACTGGCTGATTGATGAGATTGATACTATCTGTACCCGTGAGTATAATCCGACCTTTATCTCAGAAGAAGACAAGGAATACTATTTGAATGAAGTTCATCCCTACTGGAAAGACAGGTGTAGTTTTGCAAGTATTCAGAAACAGCTTCCTGATGAAGTGAGAGAAAAACAAAACTGTGGCCTGTGGAGCTGCGGAATTGGCATGCAGCAGCATGTGGGTCATATCCTGTCGTTAGATAAGCACAGACTGGAGAGAGGGATTGGCTGGTATAAGGCGAGAGCGCAGGAATTAATTGATACGTCTGACAAATCGGATCCAAAATATATTGATAAATATCACTATTGGAAATCAATCATTATAATCTGTGACGCGATTCGGACATTCGCCCTTCGCTATTCTGATGAGGCGAAACGATTGGCTGATGAGACCGGGGACGAAAAGCGGAAGGATGAACTGTTATTGATTTCTGATACATTGAAAAAAGTGCCATGGCAAAAACCAGACACATTCTATGAGGCAGTTCAGTCTGCATGGTTTATGCAATTGATCTACTATTACGAGAATAATTCAGTTGCACAATCGCCGGGACGTATCGATCAAAAATTTTATAATTACTTCAAGAAAGATGTCATTGATGAAAAGAGTCTGCCGCTGGAACTGGCAAAAGAGATACTCTGCAGCTACTGGATGAAGATTGCAGAAACGAATAAAGTTTACACAGAAGCAGAATCCCGGTTCAGAACGGGAAATCCAATGTTCCAAAACATAAGTCTTGGCGGAGAAGATGTGGAAGGAAACTGTGCAATTAACGAGTTGAGCTACCTGTGTTTGAAAGTAGAGGAGTTTGTTCACTTAGATCAGCCTAATACGGGCATCTGGATCGACAAATCCACTACGAAGGATTTTATTGAGACAGCATTGAAAGTTGTTGGAACCGGCGGCGGAAAGCCAATGTTTCTGGGTGCCGAATCCAGAATTCGACATTTCAAAAATTTATGCGGATTACCGGAAGAAGCTGCCAGAAAATATGATTCTGTTTGCTGTTCATTTATGTGGAATCCTTATCTTCCCAATATGGATCATTGTGCCGATATTAATCCGGGAGTTGCTTTGGAGTATGTGTTTACAAATGGAAAAGACCGAAAAACAGGCAGGCAGATAGGTCCAATGACAGGAGATCCCGCGAAATTTAAGTCAGTAGAAGAAATATTTCATGCGTTAGTGAAACAGATTGAATATGGGATTCAAATGGCGTGCATGCATGCCAGCACAATCTATAAGGTTTGGGAGGAAATGTTTCCGGCACCGTATACGTCAATGTTTCAGGGGACCTGCCTGACTGACGGACAGGATATTACCAAAGGCGGTTCACTTGGACACATGAGTGCTACACAGGTTTCCGTAGGTCTGGTTAACGTCATTGACTCACTGTCAGCAATCGAGAAAGTTATTTTTGATGATGAAAAGGCTACAATGACTGAATTAATTCAAGCTTTAGACGATAACTTCAACGGCCATGAACATTTGCAGGCCAGGCTGCTCAAAGCTCCAAAGTATGGAAATGATGACGAATATGCGGATCGGTGGATTCCGAAAATCCAGAGGGTTTTAGACCATACATATCTCAATTATCCCATGCGTTTTGGACGGCTGAGAAAAAATCCGGTATATATCCATCTATCTGCAGGAGTATTGTATGGCAGTATGATCGGCGCAACACCAGATGGAAGAATGGCAGGAATGCCTTTGGCTGAGGGGGGATTTCTCCAATGCAGGGACTGGAGCTCAAAGGCCCTTCTGCTTCGATGAGAAGTGCTTCAAAATGGGATTATGAAGAGATTAATTCTGTTGTATATAATCAGAAATTTCACCCACGCACATTTGAAAATCCGGATGACATAGCAAAGCTGTCCACTTTAGTAAAAGTATTCCTGTCTCAAATGGGACAACACAACGATGGCGCTGCCCATGTACAAATAAATGTTGTTTCGGCAGAGACACTAAGAGATGCTCAGAAGAATCCGGAAAACTATAAAGACTTGATAATCCGAGTGGCTGGATATACAGCATTCTTCACTGAAATTTCACGGGATCTGCAGGATGATTTGATTGCAAGAGTCGAATTTGAAGGTATTAATTAGGTGAAAGCAGGTGAAATCTATTTTGTTAGATAATATTTATTGTAAAACGAATTTGCAAGCGGATTCCTGGCAGGATTCAATACGAAAAGCAGCAAATCTACTGTTACAAGAAAATTGCATCGAGGAACGATACATTGACAGTATGATTAATTCTGTGTTGAAATATGGTCCTTATATTGTTATAGATCAAGGGATTGCCCTCGCTCATGCCCGGCCGGACGATGGAGTGCTAAAAACAGGGATTGCTATAGCAACGCTTGCCCCGTCAATAATATTTGGTACAGAAAACGATCCGGTAAGGCTCATGATAGTGCTGGCGGCATCCGGCGATGATGAACATGTTAATTTGTTGGCATTTATTGCAGATTTTCTGAGCGATGAAAGCAATATTAAAAATATTTTTAATGCCAATGATGATACACAATTAAAAAACACAATAAGAGGTGTATAATATGAATACTGTAATAGACTGGCTGTTTGCCAATATAATTGGAGAAAACGCTATTTTTCTTGGTCTTATTGCATTATGTGGTCTACTACTTCAAAAGAAGAATGCGCGGGAAACATTCATAGGTGTTATTAAAACTATATTAGGTTACTACATTTTTACAGCAGGCAGCAATCTGGCAATCTCTGCGCTGCAGGTTATCAATACTACATTGACACCATCTCTGGGGGTTGAAAGTGGAATCGTACAAACCAGTGGGACGTTTATGATTTATCTTGCTGAGGGAATGAAATATCTGGCTCCGAGAATCATGCCATTATTTATTGTTTCATGGTTTGTACACATCTTACTTGTCAAAATATTTAATAAATTTTTTAAAGCAGTTTATTTAACAGTTCACAAAGCACTGGAGTTTATGTGTATTTTAATGATTTTCTTCTACTCCGTTATGGGTTGGGAGGGAATCATGCTATATATCCCCGTGGTTGCATTTTCTGCTTTATGGTGGACAATTTCACCAATGCTGACATACAAAACATCAATGGAAATTACAGATGGAGGATTCTGTCTGGGACATGGAAACCAGTTTGGAGCATTCATTGCAGATAAAATTGGTGGTTTCTTTGGAGATCCTGAGAAAGATGATACGAACAATTTACACTTACCGGGTTTTTTGAACATCTTTAGTGACTCTACGATGAATTTAACTATTTCAATGGTCATTACATTCCTGCTGACCTGGGGCATTGTGACTTTCATTGGAAATCCAACAGCCATTGGTGCTCTGAATGAGTCTGCCGGAGAATATAATTCATTTGTTTATATGATTATTCAAGGTTTCCAATTTGGAGCTGGTGCAGTAATTTTACTGCAAGGTGTAAATATGTTCTTATCATCTGATTCCGGCATTTCAGGGAATTTCTGAAAAGGTTATTCCAGGAAGCGTACCGGCAGTAGACTGTATTGCGTACTTTGGCTTTTCTCCGATTTCAGTGATCCTGTCGTTTATCTCATATCTGAGTGCTGGAATTTTGTGTACCGTAATGTGCCTGATATTTAAAACTCCGATTTTTTTGTTTTTCGCTGTGCCTTCTGCTTTTTTTGACTCAGCATCTATCGGCGTATTTGCGAACCGTAAAGGTGGTTGGAAGGCTGTTATTGCAGTTGGATTTATCTGTGGATTAATTTCACACATATTTGGAGGTGTTCTGGCTTATGAGATGGGGATTCTGGCAGAGGGTATAGCAGCGCCATCCATTGATAGCAACTTAATCCCAAGTATTATCTTCATGATCTTCAGACTATTTATATAGAATAAAGGCAGTATGATAAGTGTTCTTGGTTTTGAACAATTGAGGAAATATTTTTATTTCAGGAGGAAAATGTATGTATAAAATTATGACAATTTGTGTAAACGGAGTTGGAACCAGTATAATGGCAAAAAAGCTTGTTTCAAATAGTATTACTGAACTGGGCTATAATATCAAAGATATAGAAATTGACGAAGCATCATTGTCTAAAGTAGAATCTGTTTCCTGTAATTTAATTATTACTACATCCGGTCTGAGCGAACGAATTCCTGCCAGCGTCAAGTCACATATTGACGTTATCTCTGTTGTAAATATGATAAGCGGGAAAGAAAAGATGAAAGAAGCTTTAAGACCATATCTGGAAAAAGCAGCTGAAAGCCAACTGATCTCAAAAAATTAACTTTAACGTAATGTAAGCAATTAAAAAAGCTGTGCAGGCTTAGATAATATTCAGACTGCGCAGCTTTATTCCTGATCGCAAAGAGCCAAAGTCTAAATTGCCTGAACTTGGTGACTGCCGCGAAAGTCAAAGTCCTGCAGCTTACTGCGAGTTCTTTGGCGAAATTATAAAAGTGAAAAGGAGAGTTGTATGGAATCAGGAATTATATTTGACATTCAAAATCTGTCCCTGCATGATGGACCGGGGCTGAGAACCACCGTGTTCTTTAAAGGGTGTCCGCTGCGGTGCTTATGGTGTGCAAATCCAGAGTCACAAAATATCCAACCGGAGGTTATGTATTATAGAGATAAGTGTGTACATTGCAATGCGTGCGTTAAAGTATGCCCGACTGGCGCAGTGCTTATAAATAAAGGCTGCATTGGATGTGGAAAATGTGTTGAAGAATGTTTTTATAATGCCAGAAAGCTGGTTGGTAAATCAATGACATCAGATGAAGTTATGGAGGAGATACGAAAAGACCAGCTGCTTTATAAAGAATCTGGCGGTGGAGTAACATTCAGCGGAGGAGAGGTTTTAGGACAGCCGGTATTTTTACTGGAAATCATAAAACAATGTAAACAAGAACGTATCCATACGCTGCTGGATACAACTGCATATTGTAATCTAAAGACTTTTAAAGAAGTAATGGAATATATTGATCTGGTGTATGTTGACCTAAAGTGCGTGTTTAATTCAAAACATAAAGAAATGACAGGTGTGTTTAATTCGATTATTTTAGACAACATACGTTATATGGACAGAGTGGGTAAACCATATGAAATAAGGATGCCAATAATTCCAGACTACAATGACTCAGCGCCAATGCTAGAAGAAACTGTTCAGTTTATAAATAAATTAGAGGCAAATCCGCACGTATGGCTGCTGCCCTTTCATGCATTTGGGAAAACAAAATATGAGCCTCTCGGCATGAAATGGCCGATGGGAGATAAGAAAAATATGAATCGTGAAGAGCTGGAACCGATAGCCCATTTTTTTATTGAACACGGTGTCAATGCAAGAATTCAATAGGAGGAATAAATGATATGAAAATTGTTGTATTAGATGGATATACAGAAAATCCAGGTGATCTGAGTTGGGAATCTCTGAATAAATATGGAGAAGTTGAGATTTATGACCGCACCGAAAATAAAGACGATGTAATTACAGGGAGGATTGCAGGTGCAGAAATTGTCCTGACTAATAAAACACCGATTTCAAAGAAGGTAATTGAATACTCCAAAGATCTAAAGTTAATTTGTGTATTAGCTACAGGCTATAACGTTATCGATACTGCAGCAGCAAAGGCCGCCGGAGTGACCGTATGCAATGTTCCAAGTTACGGCACTTATTCAGTTGCTCAATATTCAATTGCTCTTTTACTGGAAATATGCTGCCATATTGGCCACCACAATGATACCGTCCAAAATGGCGTATGGACAAAGTGTGAAGATTGGTGTTACTGGGATTATCCGCTTATTGAATTGTCAGGAAAGACGATCGGCATTATTGGTTTTGGACGGATTGGCCAGGCAGAAGGGGCAATTGCCCAGGCTTTGGGAATGAATGTAATTGCATACGATCCATATCCAAATGAAAGCGGAATGAAACTGGCGAAATATACAGACTTAGATGAACTGTATAAGAAAAGCGATGTGATTAGTTTACACTGTAATTTGACAAGAGATAATGAGGGTATGATTAATCAGGATTCAATAGCTAAGATGAAAGACGGTGTAATACTTATTAATAACTCACGCGGACAATTGGTGAATGAGAGAGACTTAGCAGAGGCTCTTAAAAGCGGGAAAGTAGGGGCTGCAGGTTTGGATGTTGTTTCAACAGAGCCAATCACTGAGGACAATCCACTGTTAAATATTGAGAATTGTTTAATAACACCGCATATTTCATGGGCTTCTATAGAATGCAGGCAGCGCATTATGAACACTACAATATTCAATATAGAATCCTATTTACATGGAGAAACAGTTAATGCTGTTGTTTAGGAAAATGTGTCCATTAAATTAATAACCAATACTGTTACAGCGGAGCCGGAAAATAGATAACTACAATACAGGGCATCAAGATTCGTTTGAACCATGATGCCCTGTATAAATTTTTCAATAGCCGGCAACCCTGGAAACCTGTAAGTCTACGAGCCTAAGATCACTTCTTCACAAAGTGAATATTTCACAAACATCTTCCGTAAGTCTTCTGTTTCGAGTTCCATGCACTGGTGTGTAAATTCTGTGTTCGATACTGCTGCAATTATTTTTTGCAGAATCGAAATCTGTTGGCTGCCTCTGGGAAGTGCCAGATTAAACACGAGTCTGGTAGATACAATATCATCTGGCGCATCCATCCGGTAAAAATCTACCGGTTCCTTCAGACGCAGTATACAGACACCAGCTTTTATTACAAATTGGTCATCGGTATGCGGAATTGCAATCGAGGTATCCATTAAAAGTCCTGTAGGATATGTCTTTTCCCTGTCTATACAGGCCTGTTCAAACCCTTCTTTTACAAACCCATTTTCATATAATGTACCTCCGGCAAGATGAATAGCCTGCTCCCAGCTATCCGCTGTTCCATCCACAACTAATATATCTTCTTTCTTCATGTCCCGTCCTTTCTTTATGTCCCGTCCTTTCTTCTTAGCCGGATAACCATCAGATGAATTCCAGTTCGTTTTTCATAACCTTTCCTCTGGCGATAACCAGCTTTACATTCACTCCCTCATCAAATACAATGAGATCCGCGTCATAACCTATGCCAATCTTTCCTTTTCTGTCTGACACTCCGGCCATTTTAGCAGGATTATACGTCGCCATACGGACTGCCTGAAGAAGGGGGATATCCGAACATTTCACGGTCTCTCTCACGATATAATCCATAGGAGCCATTGTCTTAATTGATATCCTGTCTGGCAAATGATTTGGAACCACCATTTCCTCCCCTTCTTTAAAAGGCTCTTTTTGAACCGCACTGTCCGTGGTAAGATACATACCGCCTGTGCCTTTGAAACGATAGATAAGATTCAGCATTTGTCCAGTCAGATGTCTGCCATTTCCGATTACTTCTGCTATAAGTTCCGGTTCCATCAAACAGTCCTCAATTACGCCAGGAAAACGCTCTCCTGTCTGCTGATCCCGGTAAACACCAGACATTCCTGTATATAAATGTGTGACACAGTCAGCTCCCGCTTCCACACACTCCATAACCTGCTCATATGTGGCAGGACCACAATGGGAAATCGCAACCTTAATCCCGCTAGAAGTAAAAAATCGTGTAAACTCTGCTGCCCCCTTAAGGGAAGGATCCACGCCGATCTTCCGTAATGCAGGAATCTGCTTAATCAAATGTACATATTTATCCGGTGTATACGCGGGAGCTTCTTTTCCCTGATTACAGGGCTCTCCATATATGTAATCCCAATCCAGGCACTCTGAATGCATACCCAGAATTTCCGGCCCTGAGCTGTCGTTCATAACTTTCCACAATATTTTTCCTAATTCCGGGAGCGGAAACATATGGGATGCAAAAACAGAAGTCACACCATGTTCCGCACTCAGCAATAAAGCCTGCCTGATTTTCCCTTCATCTGCTTCACAAAAACTAAAGCCTCCGCCTCCATGTATATGTAAATCAATAAACCCAGGCGAAAGATACATTCCTTCTGCATCCACTACTCTTTCTGCCGTACCCAGATTCTCTCCGATTCCTGTGATTTTTCCCTTTTCGTATGCCACTTCACAATTTTCTATACAGCGAAATGGAGTTATTACTCTTGCATTAATAATTTTTTTCACGAAATAGTTCCTCTTTATGATGTATTGTTAAATTAGTTACTTTTTTATATTCCTAGAAAGAATCTTTTAATTCCGCACATAATGATTGTAAACCAGTCAAGTGCAGGTCCGGAAGTAACGTCTCCTGCTAAAGACGGGTCTAAGAATTTATATACACTTCCAATTTCCGGAGCCAGATAATTCATCAGTGCCATTATGAAGCATACATAAACCGCTGAACACAACAGTGAACGGAGAAAATCTTCTTTACAATACATAGTGCAAAAACCGACCATATAAATAATCCCACCCATTAAACCTGTAGGAAAATAAGAGAATCCCGGGACAATAAGCGCAAATGCAACAGCAATAGGAAGCATAATGCTGTTAATAGTAATTACAACCGGAGACCCTATTGACATAGCCATATCACATGCGATATAACACTCTGCATCTTTCCCAATATGTTTTACAGCCCATTTTTGCGCCGCCTGAGTAATCATTCCTAATCCTTCCAGAAAAATTTTCAGTACTTGAGGAATCAACATCATACTTCCTGATATTCCCATCCCTATTGCGCAGATTGTTGTCAGATTCTGTCCCGTAATCACTCCCATAAACATGCCGACTATAAGGCCGATTACTGCAGGCTCACCAACAATCCCAAGTTTTTCCTGTATTGTCTTTGGTGTAATGCTGATTTTATTAATTCCCGGGACGTGATCCAGAATTTTATTAATTAGCCAGCATACTGGTCCTGCAAGACTCATATGGGTTGTGTTAGAGGTTGTTGTTCCCTCCATCCCAAGGGCACCTGACCATTTCTTAGCAAACAAATCTCCTAGCCAGATTCCCCAGATAAAGTTAGCAAATGCACAGATAACAGCAATCACAAGACTGTCAAACATAACATATGCGAATCCTGATACTACAAGAGGAATGCCATAATCCCAAATATTAACCTGCAGCGTCTTAAATACTTTGAACTTTACAAGCAGCAGGCTCAAAATTGCAAATGCCGGAATAAGAAATACAGCAAAAGGTAACGCAAACGGCAGCGCTGCGGATACAGACCAGGGGATATCCACAATCGTAAATCCGGAACCCTTTGCCGCATAATACTCTGTGACAGGTCCTAATGTCGTAATCATATAATTTGTAACCAAACCCACACCAGCGATCCCGATTCCAGCACGGAGGCCAGCTCTTAATGCATCTGCGAATTTCATTCGAAAAAACAAACCAACCAGGATAAAAATAACTGGGAGGAAAACAGATGCCCCAGAACTATATACTGCTAAAATAGCATCTTTAATACCCGTAATAATAGCATTCATTTTAAATTCTCCTTTTCTCTTTTAAAATTTTTCGGAAATTTTGCTTGGGCATTTCTGACGGGCCCTGCTAAAAAGTGCACATTAACATACAAAATTTTGTCCCTTATTTTGTTAAATATATACTAACATTACCAAAATGTAAACACTTTCGCATGTCATGTCTTTTTCAAAATTTTTGAAATTTTTTGAACAACAAAATGACGTTTTTTACTTTTGTTTTTGTTGAAATCGTAAAATTATTATGTTAGCATTTTATTAAATTCACAATAAAACATTGATTTTTTGCAATTTTTTATGGAAAACTTATCCAAACAAAGAGAGGGGTGGAATTCATGAAAGGTCGAAGCGTAGAAATTCTGCAGAATCTGTTTCTTTCTGAAAATCCAGAGTACAGCATCCGGGATTTTTCACAGAAATATGGTGTATCCGAACGCAGCATCTATAATGACATTAATGAAATTAATGAAGTGCTTTATAGTATGGATTTAAAGAAAATACATACAGACAATGCTGGCAGCATAGTAATTGATCCTTCTACAAATACTGCAAAAATACTTCAGTATCTAAAAACAATTAATACCTATGAGTATCATCTGTCTGCTAAAGAACGCCGCCTGCTTCTGCTGTTAAAACTTTTATCATCTGATACGCCGTTGACTGTACATCAATTGACACAGCTCCTGTTCGTATCCAGAACCACTATTTACTATGATTTAAACCAACTCAAAGAAAGAATCAGTAAATTTGAAGCAACGATTTCTTTTTCTTCTGATACTGGAATTTTTATCCTGTGTGACGAAAAGCAGACCAGAAATCTTATCGCAGATGTATTAGTCCATGCAATCGGGCAGATAAACAATCTAACCACATTTCAGCAGATGCTGTTAAATGAAGTAGCCCGCAGTATTTCTCTTGAAAGTATAGCAGAAATTACTCATATTGCTGAACTCACTGTTTCTTCCTCATTGACAGAGTATTCGTTCACAAAGGTCTGTCTGAACCTTTTTATTGCAGCCAACCGCTATGTACGCGGTAAATGCCTCACACAATTTGCAGCAGGTGATGACTTTATTGAAAATAATATTGAGTATAAATTTACGTCCTTTATTTTTAAAGAACTGGGTATTATTTCTATTGCAGAGATCCAGTCCATGACGCAAGACCTCATGACGCATCAGATATTTACGGAGAAACCCTCCGCTTTTATGATTGACTTATATACTGTCATTGCAGACTTTTTATACAAAATATCAAACGTTGTAGGCGTTCCACTTTGCAATGAAACCGAATCTTTTGCATTTTTAGTAAATCATTTTGAAAACATGATGAATTCCGGACGGACGAACACTTCTGCGTTATGTACCTCCAGCCCGCAAAAGAAGCATGATTTTGCCGGTCAGTATTCCATTATTTTTGACGCTGTAAAAAGAAACATTTTATATTTAGAAGACTATTTTCATCACACCTACAGTGAAGATGATATCTTTTATATCACCATGCATATCTGTGCTGCGTATGAAAGGAATTTGGTAAAAAAGCCAAAATTAAATATTTGTATTATTGCACCAGGCAGCATGGCAACAGCACAAATGCTTGCAGCACAAATTGAATCCCGCTTTAATTTGCGTGTTCAAGGTGCATTTGACCGCAGCAAGATAAACAAGCTTGTATTTGAGCAGATTGATTTCATAATTTCAACACAAAAACTGCCGGATATTCAGATACCTACAGTAGTTGTTAATTCAATCCTG
The DNA here is from genome assembly GCA_000509105.1 of Clostridiales bacterium VE202-21. Lineage (GTDB taxonomy): Bacteria > Bacillota > Clostridia > Lachnospirales > Lachnospiraceae > Faecalicatena > Faecalicatena contorta. Next base: position 38,240 of record BAIF02000033.1, read on the forward strand.
AACATCAATGATTATGAAAAAATACTTACTATGACAAATAAGATCTACCGTCAAATGAAGCCGGCTTCCAATGAAGTCAGCACAGGAGTTAATTTCTTGCATTCTCTGACAGATCCATCCCGGCTTTGTCTGAATGCTTCGGCCAGTTCCTGGGAAGAAGCAATCCGGACAGGCGGGCAGCTGCTTTTGGAGCATGGTGATATTACAGAATCATACATAACCGCAATGATAAATACATTACAAGAATTTGGACCTTATTACTCTGTCATGCCCCACCTTGTTTTTGCTCATTCAGCGCCAAAATCTGGAGCACTCAATTCGGGCTTAAGTCTGGTGATCTATAAAAATGGAGTACCTTTTGGGCTTGAAGAACATGACCCAATCCATCTATTGTTTACAGTTTCCGAAAGAGACTCAAAAAAGTATCTGGAAACATTTACAAAGGTAATTTCAATTGCCAAAGATCCAAAAACATGGGAACAACTTATGAATGCAAAAAGTGAGATGGAAATATACCAGATCCTTATTCATGCATAACAAAAAAAGGAGATCAAACATTATGAAAAGAACACTGAAAATCATCATCGCATGCGGCAGTGGATGCTGTACATCAACGCTTTGCAAAAACATCATTAGTGAACTGGCACAGTCAGAGAAGATTCCGGCTGAAGTCTCAACCTGCAGTTCCATGGAACTGCCAGCCATGTCTCAAAACTATGACGTACAGTTTACAACTATGCCTTACAAGTTTCCGGAAGGAACCAGATATTGCCTGAATGTATTTCCACTTGTAACCGGTATGAATGCCGAAAAATGTACCGAGCAGATTCGTGTAATTTTAAGAGAAGCATACCAAAATGAAGGCGAAGATTAAAGGAGATTGTAACATGTACAGAAAAGAATTAACGATCCAAAATGAAACAGGGCTTCATGCGAGGCCTGCATCTGATTTTGCCGCACTTTGCCACAATATCAGCAGCGATATCCGTCTGATTACAGGAACCGCTGTTGTAAACCCCAAAAGTATCATTAGTATTCTGGCCAGCGGTCTTTCACAAGGAGCCAGGTTCACTTTAGAAATAGAAGGCCCGGATGAAGAAGAGGCCGGAGAGAAAATTGTCCGATTTATTGAAGAGCTAAAAGATTGATGCAGCTGTCCATAACCTTTTACAGTTACAGAATCATTATTTGAATGAGGTGAATAGAATGCAGTCAATCAAAGGACTAACCGGGACACGGGGACAGGCTTGCGGAATTATTGTTACTATACAAAATGCGATACAGGAATTGAAATGTATTCACATATCAGAATCTGAAATTGCAGCCGAAGAGAAAAAATTAAATGATGCCAGAAAAAGTTATCAGGCGGAGCTGTCCCAGCTTTATGAAAAAACCCGACAGGAAATCGGTGAAAATGAAGCCGCTATTTTCCGGGCATATCTTGAAATGGTAAACGATGATGTATTTTTTGATAATCCGCTTAAAAGGATGAAAGAAGAACTCATAAACATTGAGTATACATTAAATGAAGAAAAAAATCAGACTATGCAGATGTTTCTCGGGCTGGATGACCTTTATATGAAAGAACGCGGGAGTGATATTGAGAATGTATGTAATGCTTTAATTGACAAAATGCTGGGCAGCACATCCCCTATTGACAAGCTTTCACACATGGATCAGCCATTTATCATTATTGCTGAGGACCTTGCCCCAGCAGATACTGTGCGTTTGGACAAAACCTGGCTTCGGGGCTTCATCACAGAAAAGGGCGGACAAACTTCCCACACTGTAATTTTAGCAAAAACGCTTGGCATTCCAGCCATTGTCGGTGCCAAAGGCGCACTTTCCCATGCTGACTCAGGCAAATCTGTATGGATGAATGGTGAGACCGGGGAAGTTGTCTTTGAACCGGATCAAAGTATTATACGGAAATATAAAGAAAATATGGAAGCAGAAAAGAACAGAAAAGCACTGCTTCGTGAGGTTGAGAAAGAAAAAGCTTTTACATTAAACGGCCAGTACATAAAAATCTGCGTAAATGCTGGTCAAAAGGACGATATCAACTCAATAGACATATCAGCTTATGACGGAATAGGACTATTCCGTACGGAATTTCTTTATATGGCTGAATCAGATTATCCTACCGAAGAAACACAGTTTCAGATATACAAGAATCTGGCCAAAAAAACTGGGGGGAAAGAAACCATCATACGCACGCTTGATATTGGCGGTGATAAGAGCATTGATTATATGCAGCTGCCCGAAGAATCCAATCCTTTTCTCGGATATCGTGCTATCCGGATTTGTCTGGACAGAAAAGACATATTTAAAACTCAGCTGCGTGCTATTTTAAGAGCATCTGTTTATGGTCATTTGTCCATTATGTTTCCAATGATTGTAAACTTGACTGAACTGCGGCAAGCCAGACATCTTACTGAAGTATGTATGCAGGAACTGGCCAGAGAAAACATACCTTATGATGGTTCTATCCGGATAGGAATCATGATCGAAACTCCTGCTGCAGTCCTTATCAGCGATATTCTAGCCAGAGAGGCAGACTTCTTCAGCATTGGAACTAACGATTTAATCCAGTATATTACTGCTTCCGATCGTATGAATGAAAAGACTCAATACCTATATTCTGTCTGCTGCCCTTCTGTCCTCCGTGCTATACGCAAGGTGGTACAAGATGCACATGCCGCTGGAATTCAGGTCGGAATTTGTGGAGAAGCTGCCTCTGATGAAAGAATGGTTCCTATATGGGTCAGCCTTGGAATTGATGAATTGAGCATGGTTTCTTCACAAACAGCAGCCATTAAATATATTATACGCAATCTTACTGGGAAAAAGGCAGATGCCATTAAAGAAAGAGTTTTTCAAATGGATACCGTACAGGAGATAGAAATGTATCTCGATGAATGCATAAAAGAATATCAAGAGAACCTTTGTTAAAGTATGATCAATAAAAGAGAGATTGGAGGATCTGAAAAATAGATTACCCAAAAAGTATCCCTAAGTAATCAATACTTAGCGGCATTGAAATTTCCAGTGGGGATATGTTTTCCAGGCTTTTCTTTTTGATTTTCTCGAGCCTTACAGTTAAGGATTACGACCTACATGAGGACGCGCCTACCCCGTTTTTGGCCGGACAGGGTAGGCATTTTTATTTTCGCTTGATTCAACAATAAACAAAAAAGTGCTTCTGGAATGGATCAATATTTTATTGAATATCCTTTAAAACTGGATTATACTATGAAGAGTAAAATTGACAAATAGGTATTGTCTTATTTGTTTCATTTAAAAATTAAAAAGGAAAAATCTAACGATACCTATGCGAAGCGTAAAACACAGCTCTTTGGGTAGCAGAACCTAGCGGTTACGATTACAATCAGGATGAAGGCAAAGCTGCAAGAGCATTTTTAGTACATATAAGAAATCTGCCCCCGGACTCAACAGAAATAGAGTGACTAATCAAAGCGAGAATAATAATGATAAAAACAAAAAACATTATAAACAGAGAAGACATGTTGGAACTAACCAGACGTATGACCCTCACCCGTAATTCTGTTACAAGAATTGCCGGGTGCTATGCAGACAGAGAAGGAATATTCGACGGAAGTTTTAATATAAATTTTTTAAAACTGTCCCCAGCGGAGCGGACAAATAAGCTGGCGCTGGCGAAGGCAATTCCTTACTCGCCTACGAATGTAAATCTGAGAAAATATGAATTTCCGCAAGAACAGCAAAAACCTGGCAGTATGTGGCAGATGCTTATGGCAATAAAAGAATGCGGGTTGAAAAATGATGCCCTGCTGGACACATTTTATGAAACTGTGATGGAACAATACCATGCCAAATCAGATTACGCTGTTCTATTATTTCATGACCGCTATGACATACCGGCAAAGGCATCTGATCATGAACGCTTATGGGAGTCTGAGGAAGTATTTGAATATATTATCTGCGCTGTATGCCCGCTTCTTGGGGAATATAATCCCGGGAATCCGGAGTGCGGCTTCTTATTCCCTGCGTTTACAGACAGATGTGGGGATCTGAATCATATCGATGTGTTCCAGGCGGACGCAGACCGCCCGCATGATGAAATTCTGGAGCTGCTGGGGGTACATTTATTTTAGTATACACAATTTGTTAAATGAAGGAGATGATCCCGATGTAGATCAGTACTGCGAATGTTATATGCAGCAGGAAGCAGATGGATATGTGGGAACTTTGTACTGAACAGACATGTTTTAAGTCCTTTACTAAAGAATAGGAATATGCCGTGGAATTGAGTGCTTTCCAGCACGTGATTTTTCACGGCATATTCCTATTTTTTTAATGACGCTTATTTTTGGCTGTAAAAGTGCCTTGTACCCATAATTTGTGCGTTTTTATAGAAAAATAATAGGATTTCAGCATTCAATTGTATCGAAAACAATAATAATATGGGGTAAAAATACTAAAAATAACCGATATAGAATTTAAATATTGACATTTAAGTTGTTATTAGATAGAATAATATTATCGAAAAAGAAAAAACAACAGGAGGAAAGCAATGAAGAAGCAGATATCTATTGCGGCAGACCTGGGAGCCAGCGGCGGTAAGATGGCAAAAGGATATTTTGACGGGGATCACGTCGAGATTGGAGACTATTTTGACTTTCCAAACCAGCCCTTGTCCTTGAATGGAAATCTATACTGGGATTTGTTTGCGCTTTACAATAGCATATTAAAAGGTCTTGACTTTTACTCCGGGGAGCAGGGGGCAGCCACGATTGGTATTGATACGTGGGGGGCAAGCTACGGATTTCTGGATAAAAGAGGAAGGCTTTTGGAGCCGGTTTATCATTACCGGGATCTGCGCACAGAACAGTCTTTGGAGAAATCTTACGAAGTGCTTCCAAAGAGAAAACTGTTTGAACTCACCGGATGCCAGCCTAATCGTTCTTATACATTGCCTCAGCTTTACTCGTACATAGAACATGGGGATAAGATCATAGAGTTGGCAGATAAGATGCTTTTTCTGCCGGATCTGCTGGCATATTTTCTCTGTGGGGAGATGTCAACCGAGCGTTCGATTGCGGGAACATCGGGGCTCATGAAGCCGGAGCAGGATGACTGGGCGTGGGAGGTGTTCCGAAGGCTTGGCATACAGGAAGGGATGCTGACGGGCATTGTGGATACAGGGTCGGTAAAAGGCTGCGTTCTCCCTGAGATTGCTTCTGTCACAAGAAACGGGGATACGAAGGTTATTGCAGTTCCGGGACATGATACAGCGTCGGCGGTGGTTGGAATCCCGGGCTTCGGCATAAACCAGGTTTACATGAGCATTGGAACCAATATTAATATGGGAATCGAACTTTCCCGCTGCATTGTCAGTGATAAGGCCTATGAAGGCGGATTTAAAAATGCGGGAGTCATAGAAGACCGAAAGATACTATATCGGGATTTTGCAGCATTCTGGCTCCTGAATGAACTGAGAAGAACCTGGAAGGCCGAGGGACATGATTATGAGTATGACACAATTATGGAAATGGCTCTTTCATGTAAATCAAAGCGTGTGTATGTGGATGCCGATGATACACATCTAAATAATGCGGGCGGCAATGCAAAAGAAAAAATAAATGCCTATCTGGAACGAACCGGGCAGCAGACACTACAGACAGATGCAGAATTTGTCCGCTGTATATTGGAAAGCATTGCGTTGAAAGTCATGTATTGTGTTGAGTACTTGAAAAAGGAGCTTGCGATTCCGGTAGAGAAGGTGTCGGGAGTAAATGGCGGGAGCAGAAATTATGTGCTGATGCAGTTTGTCAGCGATGCGCTGGGAATGCCTGTCTATGGGGGGATGCCATATGCAACACTGGCCGGTAATGTGATGACACAGATGTATTCGATGAGGGAGGTGGCATCGGTTAGCCAGATCAGGGAATTAGCCGCAAATTCATTCGAAATGAAGGAATACCAGCCTCATACAGAAGAAAAAGAAAGATGGAAAGCGGATTTGCAGAAAATGACAGAAAAAGGGATCTGCAAGTAGTACGGAAAGTATCGTACATGTAAATAAAAAGGAGGACAAAGATGAGCGAACATTACATGGAAAAAATGAAAGAACTGGGAATATCTGAGGAGGTGGTAAATCAGGTGCTGGCTGTAGCTAAGCGCATGGACGACAAAGGGCTGGTCAATTCCTTTGCAGGGAATATTTCTGCAAAAGTGGATGGCAAAATTTATATTACGCCAACCGGACAAAATAAAGGCCTTCTCACACCGGAGAAGATTGCTGTTGTGAATCAGGATGGGGAGCGCATTTTTGGGATGAAAGAAACTTCGGAAATTATCATGCACAGTATGGCCTATGATATCTGCGAAGAGAACGGCTGGGATGTGGGAGGCGTTGTTCACAGCCACTCGAAAGTACTGACTGCATTTTCTATGGCGGGGCTGGATGTTGAGACAACGGCGCTTCCGGAGATGATGGGAAACTTCCATAAGATCCCGTGTGCGCCATATGGGGCGCCGGGAACAAAGTTCATTATGACGATGGCAGAGCCTTATTTTGCGGAGGGATACAGAATCGTACTCCTGGGAAACCACGGAAGCCTTGCGGTAGGCAGGACTGTGGAGGAAGCCATGAATGTAGTGGAAGCATCGGAATCAATAGCAGAACAGATTTTGATTACAAAATATATTCTTGGCGGAGAAGCTTCATTAGATGTGGATGAAATAGCTAGATTCTTTGACATATATAAAGAGAACCGTTTAGGCAGAGTGAAATAACAGGGAGGAATCCTACTTCCACTAGTGGGAGAGTAATATAACCGAAGGGCATACGGACATTCACGCCCGGAGGGAACCGTTTTGCGGGAATGCAGCAGAACAAAGTGAAAACACGTAGAAAAAGATGGAGGAAAACAGTATGAAGTTGAAAAAAGTGGCAAGTGTAGTATTAGCATTGACAATGGTTGCAGGCCTGGCAGCCTGCGGCAGCTCTTCAGACGGAGACAGCAAGAGCGGTGATGCCAAAACAAGTGAAAGCAGTGGCAACGGAACAGAAAAGACGACATTGACCATGTGGTCATGGTCCCCGATTACACGTACATGTGACAAGATGATTGAGGCTTTTGAAAAAGAAAATCCGGATATTAAGATTGAGTTTACCTATTATAATTATGATCCGGAATATCTCTCAGCATTGTCTGCAGCAGCCGCATCGGACAATCTTCCGGACATTATTGGCCTTCAGCCAGGTTCCCTGACCGCGCAGTATGCGGATTACCTTATGGATTATTCTTCTTATGCACAGGAGGAGTGGGGCGATAACTGGAAAGATAATTACCCGGATATGATTGCAGACCAGATTCAGATGGGGAATAAGCCGGGAGATGAAGGCAATTACATACTTCCCGTAGAGGCACAGGTGATTTCTATAGTTTACAATAAGAACGTATTCGAAAAATACGGCCTTGATATTCCGAAAACATATGACGAATTTAAAGCGGTTTGCAAGACACTTAATGATAATGGCGTGGCGCCTTTGTTCTTTGGCGGAGCCAATGGATGGCAGTGTGTAAATCTCTTTACTATGCTGTGTTCACAGCTGGACACAACGATATTTGACAAAGCACAATCCGGCGAAATTAAATGGACAGATCCTGCTATGGTGGAGGCAATGAGCAACTTTAAACTGATGTTTGATGATGGGATCGTTCAGACGGGAGCGATGTCTGCAGATGCAAATACGAACGGAACTCCTGCATTTGTATCTGATTCAGCGGCGATGATGGCGCTTGGTTCCTGGTGGTGTCAGGAATTTACCGCGGAAGATCCGGCAACAACGATTGCTGACTGGGATTTTGGGTTCTTCTATCTGCCGGCTGTAGGAACGGCTAAAAATCCGGCAACTCCTGTGGGCGGTATAGACTTTGGTTATGGAATCACAAAGAATTGTAAAAATCCGGATGCTGCATGGAAAGCACTCAAATCATTCAGCGCAGGTGCAGGTATCCAGGCATGTGTGGATGATGTAAACAACCTTCCGGCGTTCAAAGGGATTGAACCTAAGAATACAGAACTGAACAAAGACCTGGTTGAACAGTATAACAGCTTCTCAGAAGATTTGAACAGCGCAATGAATCAAAGAATCGGCGAGCCTACGATTGAAACAGCACTGCAGAATGCACTTGCAGGCGTTGGTTCCGGCGAACTTACGCCAGAGCAGGGATGCCAGGCAGTACAGGATGCGCAGGACGCATTATAGGCGGCGGAGACAATGTTTATAATCCCAAACAGATAAGTCTTAGGTGAACTTAACTGGGAGAACCAACCCCTTTTTATGAGGCAGAGGTTCTCCCATATTTGAACACGGCAGTGTGAACATATACAGTAATGCGGCTGGAAGGAGGATAAAAGATGAGTAACATAGCAGTAAAGGCAAAGGGAAAGAAAAAACATAATATCCCAGGGTATTTGTTTATTCTTCCGTCTGTACTGTTCTTCCTGTTTTATATTTTATATCCGATAGGGTTTGTAGGCTGGAGCAGTTTGTTCAGTTGGTCTACTCTGAAAAATATGACTTTTGTCGGAATGGAGAATTATATCAGAATTTTCCAGGATAAAGTATTCCTGACGACTATGAGAAATTCTCTTTTCTGGATTATCACGACAGTGCCGATTCAGGCAGGAGTCGGATTTTTCCTGGCATATATAATAGAAGAGCAGCTTCAAAAAGGAAAAGGTATATTCAGGACAGTATTTTTCCTTCCGGTAGTTACGTCTGTAGTAGTTGTAGCTATTGTTTGGGGAAAAATGCTGCAGCCATATCAGGGGATCATTACACATTATTTGTCGGCTCTTGGTATCGGAGGACAGGTAAATATCCTGGGAATGCCCAATACTGCAATTTTTGGATGTATTATCGCAAACATATGGGAATGGACGGGATGGTCCATGATCATGTATGTGGCAGGAATGTCCCAAATCCCGGAGGATATGAAGGAAGCGGCAAAAATAGACGGGGCGACGCGGTGGAAGGAAATTTTATATATTTATATTCCCTCACTGGCATCCACACATAAATCCCTTTTGATGCTCGGCATCATCGGCTCACTTCAGACATTCGGGCTGATCTATACCATGACAGGAGGAGGTCCGAATCATGCATCAGAGATGCCGGGAACTTACATTTTCCAGTCTGGGTTCACAAATCAGCAGATGGGATATGCGTCCGCCTTATCCGTGGTAATATTACTATTCGCACTGGTGCTTACTGTATTCCAGGTGAAGGGGCTTGGAGCGGGCGATTTTATGAGGAAGGAGGCAGACTAAACCATGACAGCCAAAGAGAAGCAAAAGCAGATAATCTGGAGTATAGTTCTCATAATCGTGACATTGATTTTTATGGTTCCGCTGATCTTCATGGTAAGCATGTCTCTACGGACACCGGATACAATCGGGTTACCGCAGCTGTTTATTTCGGACGTGACGTTTAAAAACTATGCAAACGTGCTGAGACAGAATCCTGATCTATGGAAGAATTTTATGGGAAGTGTGATCGTTACGGTCACATCGGTGGCGCTTGTTACAATTTGTGCCAGTATGGCTGTGTTCGGCTTTTCCAGAAAGAATGTGCATGGAAAGGTTCTGATATACAATATTCTTTTATGTACTCTGATGGTGCCGATAGCGGGGCTTGTTGTTCCGATTACGCAGCTGAACAGCAGACTGGGCTGGATTAATAATTACTTAGGGCTGATTTTTCCATATGCAGCGCTCGGAATCCCTTTTGCCATTACGATTCTTCAAGGCTTTATGGTAGGAATTCCGGAAGAATTGGAGGAAGCCGCGGTGATTGACGGGTGCGGGATTATCCGGCTATTCCTGCAGATTGTATGTCCTCTTCTGAAGCCGGGTATTGTGGTCATTGTCATCTGGCAGTTTCTGACTTCATGGAATGAGTTCTTCCTTGCCATGTGTACGCTGACCAAGGAGTCTGTGAAAACACTGCCGCTGATCGCACAGCAGTACAATGGAGCTTATTTCAGCCAGCCGGGGACTTTATTTGCGGCGCTGACTTTGATTACGATACCAATGCTTGTATTCTATATTATCGTTCAGAAACAATTTGTTAAGGGTCTGACCGCAGGGGCAGTAAAGGGGTAACAGTCCAGACGGGACCGAACTGTTTGCAAAAGGATAGGAAAGCCCCTGAAAATGGGCGCCAAAGCTTGCATGCCGGATGGATTAAGAGTATGATATATGAAGAATATATATAAAATTCATGAATCCGAGAGGTTAAGGCTATGAGCAGGGAATCCATCATGGAAAGTCGAAAATACTATCAGCGAAATAAAATGCTGAGTATTATTCGGTATCAGAAGGATGTTTCCAGATATGATGTGAAAAAAGCAACAGCATATAGTATGACGACCGTATTGAATACGATTGAAGAGATGCTTGGCGAAGGTTTGATTTATGAGGAAGAATGCGCGGAAGCAAGAGTGGGGAGAAAACCGGTGTGGCTGCGGATCAATCCGGATGGCGGGTATTTTATCGGCCTGGAATTCAACGGCCGGATTATGCATTGTGTTGTTCTGGATTTTGCCGGCAATGTTATATACTCAAGAGAAAGTGTAATAGCAGAGTCACAAACCCATGCGGATGCAGTTCTAACAATGTTGAAAGAGAATATTTACCGTGCTATGGATATTTTGCATGGAAAAAAGGGGAAAGTGCTGGGTATTGGTTTGGGTGTACCCGGGTACAGCAATAAAAAGAAGGGAATCGCCATTTCGTACAGCCACATCAGGGATTGGGATAATATACCCCTGAAGAGGATGATCGAAGAGGAGTTTGGGCTTCCGTGTTACATGGAGAACAATGTAAGCGGTATGATTTATGCATATAAATGTCTGGTATACAATGGGAAATGTGAAGATATGCTGTTTTTTTCTGTCCGTACCGGTGCAAGGGTTATGCCGATTATCAATAATATGCCGGTCAGCAGCATTAATGGTTTTCCGGGGGAGATTGGCCATGTAAAGGTAAGCGGAGGGAGCCGGATCTGTTCATGCGGGCGTTACGGCTGCCTGAACACGGAAGTATCGGACTTTGCAATCGTGAGTAAGATTAAAGATGGTATCAAAGTAGGACGGTTTCGGGAAATTGTGGATATGGTGAACGGCGATCTGAGTGAAATTACAATCGTGACCTTTGTGGATTCCGTACTTTTGAAGCATCCTGATTCGCAGAATCTGATGAAACAGGTGGCAGGGTATTTGGGCGAGACGTTCAGTATGCTAGTAAATATATTTGCCCCCAGGAAAATTGTATTCTACGGCGAGATGGTCAGGATTGGTGAGCCATTTTTTGAAATATTGCGAAAATGTGTAAAAGAGAACTCGTTAAAAGAAAATTACAAAGGGCTGCAGATACTTGGTTCTGAGTTTGGCCCGGATCTGGGCGCCATAGGTGCGGCGGCGCTGGTTATGCAGGAAGAATTTGAGTTTGTGGAAAAAACGATATAAAGAAAAGCTTTGAAGTGTCATTCGATTTTTATCGAATGGCATTTTTATTGTTTGGTGCGGTAACTTAACAATAAAACATATATGCAAAAACTGCTAAGTTTTTAATAGATTTAAAAAATGTTTCAAAGACTATGCTAGCCGTCGCGCCAGCGATTTGGTACAATTAACATGGAACTATAAAAGCAGGACAAACTGGAGAATTAAATGATTTACGCGAAAGATGATGTAATTCAGAAAAATGAATTTCCCTTTGATATTTTCAATGGGAACGGACAGAACAATCACCTACCCTCCGAGAAGATAACGGTGCACAATCATGACTGTCTGGAAATAAACTATGTGGTTCATGGCGGGGGATATTATCTGATCGGCAATAATAAATATGAACTGCATACAGGGGATATCTGTTTGATTAATAATCAGGAATACCATATGGCGATGAATACGGGAATGCTTATGCTGAAGGTGATCGTTTTTAATGCAGATTTAATATGGAATGGCAGCCAGATGGATTATATGTATCTTAAGGCCTTTTTTGAGCGGAAAGAAAATTATGAACCTTTCTTCAAGGCAGGTGGAGATATTGCCGAGGCTGTAACCCCGATTATATTTGCGCTGGACAAAGAATGGCGGGAAAAAAAGCCGGGATACCGGATTTTAATCAAGGCTGATTTAATGAAGATGCTTGCTATGATTTACCGCTACTATCAGGAATCCGAGAGTTTTGATGACCAGGCGAAGCCTCCCTGGAAAAATTATCATTGCGTTACACAGGCAGTTGACTATATCAATTCCCATTATCAGGAGCGTTTGACGCTGGGAGGTATGGCGGAGATGGTTCATATGAGTGAAAATTACTTTTCGACTGTGTTCAGGGAAGTAGTACAGATGCCTTTCTCAAAATATGTACTGGAAAAAAGGTTAGACCATGCGTGTATGCTGTTAAAGACAACCAACATCCACATTACGGCTGTTGCACTTCAGAGTGGTTTTGAAAATATATCCTATTTTAACCGGGTATTTAAAAAGAAGTATGGAGCTTCGCCCGGCAGATACAGAAGCGATAAAAAAATACTGGAGGAAAGTGCAATAAAATCGTAAGATAAATCAAGTAGAAAGCCTCCTGCATTGTTATGCTTATTTCAATAGCTTAATCATGCAGGAGGTATTGTATATGGAATTAATGTATCAGGAAAACTGGGAAACAATAAAAAAGAGGCTGGTACTTCTCTGGGAAAATGAAATTCTGGACAGGCCGTGCATTTCGGTGAAATGTCCGAAGGATGAAAATGATCCTTTTGTAGATATAAAACCAGAGGGGCAGGAAGCGCTGAGGGAGTATTACACGAATCCGGAGCTTATCCTGGAAAGAAATCTAAGGCGTTTTGAAAAAACTTATTTTGGTGGAGATGCATTCCCCTGTATTTTTCCATACTGGGGAACAGGAGGACATGCTAAGTACCTGAATGCAGAGGTTTCGTATTTCCCGGATACGATCTGGGTACAGCCTGCATTTGAAGACTACGAGAGTTTTGATTTTGAATTTGACCGTCAAAATCCGGTATTCCAGGCCGAACTGAAAGCCCTGGAATATCTGGCCGAAGCAGGCAAAGGAAAGTTCTTCGTATCACCTCCTGACAACTGTGGTAGTTATGATGCTCTGTCACAGCTGCGGGGAGGAGAAGAGTTCATTCTGGATCTGCTGGAAGAACCGGAACTGGTCAGAAAATATGGAAACAAGATGGTAGATATCCTTATGGAAAGCGGAGATGAAATATTCAGGGTTATAAGGGAAAATAATGACGGCGGCTCTGTACATGGATATTATAATACATGGTGCCCGGGAACACACATGCAGCTGCAATGCGATTTGTCCGTAATGATTTCGCCGGAAATGTTCCGTGAATTTATCGTAGAGGAGCTGGAAAGAAGCGCTGGATGGCTTGACCATGCAATCTATCACATGGATGGGCTGGAACAACTGCGCCACCTGGACATGATTTTGGGGATCAAAGATATTAATATGATACAGTGGGTTCAGGTTTCCAGCCAGCCGGACATCACTCAGAACCTGGAATATGTACATAAAATCCAGAATGCCGGAAAGGGCCTTGTTGTGGAAGCCTCCAAAAATCAGCTGAACACGATTGTGAATAACATTTCTCCAAAAGGGCTCGATCTGGTAATTTCTGATGCAGCCAACAAGAAAGAGGCCGATGAAATCGTCGGCTTTGTGGCAAAGCATAGTTTCAAAAAGACAGTGTTCTGACCATCGCGAAGCGATTTTTAATGGCTGGATGCGTAACAGTCCAGCTTGTCTGAACTATTAAATAAACTTTGGATAAATAAACAGGTTTATAAAATAGTGTTGCCGAAGAAACAGCAGGCAGTCTTTTTCAGAAGAAAAGGGGTCAGCCCCTCTGCAGAGGGGTCTGACCCCTTTTCTCTTTTTCTGTAAAAAGATTGCCTGTTTTTGTAAAATAAAGTAAAATCAAATAAAAACAGCAGTAAAAAGGAGGAGATTTTATGGCTGGGATCCGTGATGTGGCAAAAGCGGCAGGAGTATCCATTTCAACAGTTTCTAATGTACTGAATGGAAAACGCAATGTAGGGGAAGAGACAAAAAATAAGGTTCTGCGCATTTGTGAGGAACTGTCTTATTATCCAAATATAGCAGGAAGAACGCTCAAAAAGGGAGACAGTAAAACAATCTTATTTAATTTCAGTGATTTTGACCGTACCTTTTTTTTGAAAATTATCCGCGGCATCAGTGATTATGCCAATGAAAATGATTACGATTTTATTATCAGTACCAGCAAGTCCTGTGAAAAGTATATGCGGAGCAATCTGACGGCCGGCTGCATCAGCCTGGATTCGAAGATGAGCAATGAGACACTGTTAAGAGCGGCGTCTGAGACATACCCGATTGTGGTTCTGGACCGGGTTCTGCACAACCCCTATATTAAAACCATCGTCAACAATAATTACGACTCTATGTGCCAGCTGGTGCAGCGGGTCATTGACTGCGGCTACAGGAAATTTGCCTATATAGGGGGGATTGAGACAACGGATGACAACAAGGAGCGCTACAAGGCTTTTCTGGATGTACTGGAGCAGAATCATATCGGCTTCAAGCGGGAAAATTATTATGCTGGCGATTACCGGGAAAAAAGCGGTTACCGTGCGGCAAAGATTATTATGCTCAGTGAACGGCTTCCGGAGGCGTTGATGTGTGCGAATGACAATATGGCAATTGGGGCTATCAAGGCCTTCCGCGAAAACGGCATCCGTGTACCGGAGGATATTGCAGTTACCGGTTATGATAATTCTGATCTGTCCAGCATCATGGAGCTGACCACTGTAGAAGTTCCGGATTATGAGCGGGGATATCTGGCAGCACAGTACCTTGTTGAGAATATTGAAGGAAAAAGAAATGTGGAGTTGTTCAGGATAGCGGCCCAAGTAAAATGGAGAAAAACGGTGGGGAGTAAAATAAAGAAAAATAATTAGTGTTTACATATAGTGTTTACTAAAATATATGTGTAAAAATGCCGAGATTATAAGGAAAAATACTAGAATACGATAAAAATATTGTGAAAAACAGAGGGAATCAGCATTTTTTATTTTAATACTGAAAAACAATTGACGAAAATCAAAACTGAAATTAAAATTTGTGTATAACGTTTTACAAATGAAGCGCTGAATAACCAGCAATAAATGGGAGGAGAGAAAATGAAATTAAAAAAATTGTGTAGTTTACTCATGGGAACGGTAATGCTGGCATCCCTGGCATTGACAGGATGCGGCGGAAAGGAAGACGGTGCAGGAGACAAAGCGGAGAAAAATAATGACACTGTCGATAAGATAGTAATTTTCCAGTCAAAGGTAGATATTATTGACCAGCTGGAAGCACTGTCTGAGGATTATAAGGAAGAGACCGGTGTAGAGGTAGAGGTATGGGAGGCCCCCGGAGATGATTATTATCAGCAGCTGAAGTCCAAACTGGCGAATAATCAGGGGCCGACGCTGATGTCCTTTGTACCGGGTACGGAATCGGAACAGATGAAGAATTATCTGACAGATTTGAGCGATTTAAGTTTTACGGATAAGATCGCAGAGGGAATGGCGGATGTAATTGACGGAAAGACTGTCGGTATCCCGTATACGGTAGAAGGGTTCGGCGTTGTATATAACAAAGATCTGATGGATGCTGCCGCACTGAAAACAACCGACGATTTTATCAACATGTTAAAGGAGCAGAAAGAGGCTGGAATAAACGGGTTTGCGCTGTCTCAGGAAAGTTACTTTATAATCGGCCATATTTTAAATACTCCGTTCTCGCTGCAGGATGATCCGAAAGCCTTTATGCAGGATGTAATTGACGGAAAAATCAATTTAAAGGACGTGCCGGAGTTCCAGGAGTTTGCGAAACTGTATGATGCAGTCCGCACATACTGCAAAAATCCACTGGAATCAAGCTATGATCAGCAGTGCGGAGATTTTGCCACAGGGAAATCAGCTTCAATACATCAGGGAAACTGGGCATACAGTATGTTTGCAGATTATGATATGGACTTTGACATGGGCATGGCTCCGCTTCCGCTTGGAGGAAATGATAAACTGGCAGTCAGCGTTCCCAGCGCATGGTATGTAAACTCTCAGGTATCAGAAGCAGAGCAGCAGGCAGGGAAAGACTTCTTGGAATGGTTATATACAAGTGAGACCGGAAAGAATTATCTGATGAATGAATTCGATTTTATTCCAGTTGTAGAAGGAATGACTAATGATGATTTAAATGTTCTGTCTCAGGAATTAGCGGATTATACAGAATCTGGAAAAACAATATCCTGGGCGCTTAATTACTATCCGGCAGGTATTGTAGATGTATATCTCGTGCCGATTGCAGAAGGATTTTTTACCACAGACATGAGTACAGATGAATTTTTGGATGAACTAACCAAAGCCTTTGTTCAGGCGGGAGCCGGAAACTAAGAAGTGATCAGGAAAAAGATGGCAGTTCTGATATGCAAATAGAGCTGCCATTTTTATGCCAGGGAGGTAAATATGGCTAAGAAGAAAAAAGTAAAAAGAATGGGCTGGTATGCGTTGTTTGTGCTTCCGCTGCTATTTATCTTCACAACGGTAGTGCTGATACCATTTGTTATTGGGATCGGATACGCATTCTTTTCCTGGGACGGGCTGCCCTTAAACCCGAAGGTCTTTGTGGGACTCGATAATTTTGTGCAGCTGTTCTCAGATCAGCGTTTTTTAAACAGTGCAGTTCATACCATAGTATTCACACTGCTGGCCATTGCTGCTATTAATATACTGGGGCTTGGATTTGCCTTAATGGTGACCACGAAGCTGAAAGTCAGAAATATTGCAAGGACTATGCTGTTTATGCCTTACCTAATCGGCGGGCTGATTCTGGGATATATCTGGAAATTCGTCCTGGGAGATGCATTGTCGTATATCGGCGAACTTACCGGATGGGGCGGTATTTTTACCAATTGGCTGTTAGACGGGAAATGGGCGCTGGCCGCCATGGTTGTGGTTGCGACCTGGCAGATGGCCGGCTATATTATGATTATTTATATTACCGGAATACAGGCAATACCGGATGATGTGATTGAGGCCGCTCAGGTAGACGGGGCGGGCTTCTGGCAGTGCCTGTTTAAAATTAAATTTCCGTTGCTGATGCCTTCCTTTACCATATGTTTGTTTATGACATTGTCCAACTGTCTGAAGATATTTGACGTGAATCTGTCTCTGACGGGGGGCGGCCCCCAGAATGCCACTGAAATGTTTGCCATGAATATTTATAATGAAATCTTTTCTTTGAATAATTATGGATACGGGCAGGCGAAAGCAATTGTGTTCTTTGTGGTGGTTGCTCTGGTTACTCTGATTCAAGTATCCATAACGAAAAAGCGGGAGGTGGAGATGTAATGTAAAAGTTTTTGGTTAATACACTCGTACTCCTTTTATGCGCGGTTTTTCTATTTCCCATTTATCTGGTCGTGGTGAATTCATTTAAAAACCGCTCGGAGCTATATGCAAACATTATGGCTCTGCCAGGTGAATTCACCTTTGAATACTACGAAAAAGCCATGGCTAAAATGAATTTTTTTCGAGCGTTTGGAAATTCGCTGATTGTAACAATTGTATCTACCTTGCTGATTGTGCTTCTTGCCTCTATGACGGCATGGATGCTGGTGCGTGTGAACAATCTGCTTAGTAAAATCATCTTCAACCTTTTGATAGCAACTATGCTGATTCCCTTCCAGACGCTGATGATGCCTTTACTGCAGGAAATGGGCTGGATACGGGATAACCTGCATATACCTGTGCTTGATACGCTGGGAGGGCTGATCTACATGAATGTGGGATTTGGGGCCAGCATGGCAGTATTTTTATATCATGGCTTTGTAAAATCAATCCCTGTTTCGCTGGAAGAAGCGGCACAGATTGACGGCTGCAGCAGACTGGGGATCTTTTTCAAAATTGTGTTTCCCATGCTAAAGCCGACTACTGTAACAGTGGCGATTCTGGATGTTATCTGGATCTGGAACGACTACCTGCTGCCTGCGCTGGTGCTGTCCAGTAAAGCAAACCGTACCATACCACTGTCCACGGCAGCCTTTTTCGGACAATTTACCATACAGTGGAATATGGCTATGGCAGGTTTGACACTGACAATCATTCCGGTTATCATCTTTTATCTCTGTGCCCAGAAACATATTGTTAAGGGCGTGGTGGCAGGAGCAGTAAAATAGAAAGTTAGGCGGTGTAAAGATGCGGCATTTATATAAAGCGGACTTTAAAGAGGCGGATAATGAAAAACTGCTGTTGCAGGAGACCATATTCCATAATGCAAATGGCTATATTGGAGTCCGGGGATGTCTTGAGGAAGGGACACGAAAAAATTATGACACGATCCGGGGAACCTATATCAACGGATTTTACGATTTTACCAAAATGAATCAGGCCGAAAAATTGTGCGGGCTGGTGGAAGAAAAACAGACGATAGTAAATGTAGCAGATACCCAGACAATACATCTTTGTATTGATGGAGAAATGCTTTCACCTGATACAGGAAAATTCCTGGACGGTGAGAGGGTGCTGGATATGGACGGCGGTTTTACGCTGCGCAGGTTCCGATATGAAACTTCCCGGGGCAAGCAGGCGGTTATAGAGATCAGACGCATGACATCCTTTGCTCTGCCGTCCCTGTTTACGATCGAATATAAGGTAAAGGCGGTAAATTTCAGCGGCCCGGTGGAGTTTATTTCCTGGCACAGCGGAAAGGTACAGAACTACTGCAATCCGGATGATCCCAGAGTGGCGGGAGAAAGCGTCCAGTATCTGCGGACAGAGGCCTGCTTTGAAGAGAATGGGGTATCTTATATTCTTTCCCGTACAATGAATTCCGGTCTCGGGGTATGCAGCGCAGCGGCTCATAAGATCAATGGGATACATGTCAGGGAGAACGGGCATGTGGACATGGAAAAGGGGCAGGCTAAAAAGACCATTCCTGTTTTTCTGGAGACCGGACAGGAGGCGGTACTTGAGAAATACAGTATTTTTACGGATTCCATCCGTAATCCGGACTGTCTGGAAACAGCGAAGCAGAATATGCAGAAGGTTTTGGAGACGGGACTTGCATACTATAACCTGGAGCAGGAACGCTACTTAAAGCATTTCTGGGAGAATTCTGCTTTGGAGATCACGGGAGATGCGGAGCTGTCCAGCGCAGTTCATTATAATTTGTACCAGCTGGTTCAGTCAGTCAGCAAGGATAAGTACGGTAATATTGCGGCAAAAGGATTAAGTGGAGAGGGGTATGAAGGCCACTACTTCTGGGATACGGAAATGTATATACAGCCCTTTTTTGTACTGACAAACCCTGAAATTTCCAGAAACCTGCTGTCATACCGTTATGAGATACTCCGGGAAGCCAGAGAAAATGCCAGGATTTTGGGGCATAAGAAGGGTGCGCTGTATCCTTGGCGTACCATTATGGGGAAGGAATGCTCCGGATACTTTCCTTCGGGCAGTGCACAGTACCATATTAACGGTGATATTGCCTATGCTGCCGCAGCCTATTATCTTGCCACGCAGGATCTGGAATTCATGGCAAAAAAGGGTGCGGAGATCGAAACATTGGTATAATAATTATTGTTTACAAGGCAGGTGTACTCGTCCGGTCCTGTCACTGTATGGATCTGGAAAGTCCCATTATAATAGTTCCCGACATCCATCCACAGCCTGGCAGGCGCAGTACAATCTGCACTGGGCGGTTGCCATATACCAGCTCCTTAAGGAAGCCGGGCTAGAACGGGACGTTGTGGACCGAATCGGCCTGACAGAGGAGGAACTCCGGGAATTCCGGGAGGCGGAGGAGCATATGTACCTTCCTTATGATGAAATCCTAGGGATTAACCCCCAGGATGACTCCTTCCTTTCAAAAGAAGTCTGGGATTTAAAAAATACAAAGGTGGAGGAATTTCCTCTTTTGCTGCATTACCATCCCATGTATCTGTACCGCTATCAGGTATGCAAACAGGCGGATACGGTACTGGCACATTTTATATTTGAGGATGCCCAGAGCCTGGAAACGATTCGGAAGTCTTTTCTGTATTATGAGAAGATTACCACCCATGATTCCTCTCTGTCTACCTGTATATACAGTATTGTGGCTTCCAGACTCGGCATGAGGGAGAAGGCCTACAGTTATTTTGGTGATTCTGCCAAGCTGGATTTGTACAATACACATAAGAATACAAAGGACGGTATCCATACGGCCAATATGGGGGGGACCTATATGGCAATTGTCTATGGTTTTGCAGGACTCAGGCTGAAAGAGACGGGTTTGCACCTTTCTCCTTATCTGCCTGAAAAATGGGACAGCTACCGGTTTTGTTTCCTGTACCACGGGAGCCAGATTGAGGCGGAGACGGATAAAGAAGGCACGCGCCTGGCACTGAAGAGAGGGGCGCCGGTTCAGATCTTTCTATACGGAAAAGCTTATACAGTACGGTAATGCACCTTTTCTATTATTAGATACAGGGCATCTCAAAGTTAAGAAATGCCCATGAACAGCAGGAAAGACAGAGGACTGGTGAATAGGTAAATTTTATAAAGGGACAGATCAGAGGATATTATAATATGGAGCATATTAAAGCGGTTATATTTGATTTAGACGGGGTCATCTGCGATACGGCAAAGTATCACTATCAGGCATGGAAACAACTGGCGGTTAAACTCGGCATTGATTTTACACAGAAAGATAACGAAAGGCTGAAAGGCGTAAGCCGTATGGAGTCGCTGGAAATATTGTTATCCATCGGCGGTTTACAGGCAGGGGAAAGCCAGAAGAGGGAATGGGCAAAACAGAAAAATGAGTGGTACATAAAGTACATATCCGGGATGACAGAAGATGATATATTACCGGGGGTAAACGAATTTATGGAAAAGCTGTGCCTTGCGCGGGTTAAAACGGCCCTTGGTTCCGCAAGTAAAAATGCCGGGATGATATTGGAGCTTTTGAAGATCAGGCAGTATTTCGACTGTGTCGTGGATGGAACAATGGTAAAAAGGGCGAAGCCGGATCCGGAAGTATTTTTAAAAGCAGCAGAAATGCTTGGCGTAATGCCGGAAGTCTGTCTGGTATTTGAAGATGCGGAAGCAGGAGTAGAAGCAGCAAAAAGGGCAGGAATGAAATGCGTGGGAATTGGAAGCGCTGCTGTTCTGGCGGGGGCAGACTGGGTCATAGACGGATTCGGAGACAGCAGGTTGGAAGAGATTTTCAGTTATTTAGCAAAATATTAATTGCAAGCAAAGAGGAAAAGTATAGGACTGCGGCAGAATAGCGGGCAATCAGCTATCTGGCGCAGTCCTGCTTTTAAACGGTAGAATAAGAAAGTGCTGTCCGCTCATCAGCGGACAGCACTTTCTTTTTGGTAGAAATAGCAGAAAAACAAAAGAAAAGATTAGTAAAAAAGACGAATTGACAAAAGTAAAGAAAATCACTATAATACATTTATAAAATAATTTAAACAAAGTATTTTGCTTTATGCGGAGGTGTATAATGAGCGGAACATCGAGAGAAAGATTTCTACAGACAATTAACCACCAGGATCCGGGAGATGTGGTGGTGGATTTGGGCGCTGCTTCTACTACTGGCATTCATGCAGAGGCTCTCTCTAATCTGCGGAGATATCTGGGGTTAAGTCCTAAAAGGGAGCGGATCAGCGAACCCTTTCAGCTCTTAGGCGAGGTGGACGAAGAGATGAGGAAGGCGCTTGGAATTGACATAGTGGGGATCGGCACGAACTGGACCATATATGGATTTGAGAATACAGGGTGGAAAACCTGGCATCTGCCGCAGGGACTGGAGGTGCCGAAAGATTTTGTCTATACGGTGGATCATAAGAATAATACATACATGTACCCGTGTGGAGACATTCATGCAAAACCGGTGGCTAAGCTGCCGGCGGGCGGATATTTTTTCGATAATGTGGATCACACTGCGGGAGAATTTGACGAAGAGACAGCCAGTGCCAGAAAGGACTTTAGAGATGATTATGCGGTTTATACAGACAGCCAGCTCCGGTTCATGGAAGAACAGATAAACTATTATTACAAAAATACAGATTACGCCCTCTTCGGCGCCGCTGCGCTTACGGCTATGGGAGACATGGCCTATATCCCGGGGCCGGCGCAGAAGCTTCCCAGGGGAATCCGTTCCCCGGAGGACTGGCTGGTAGCCCATTACACCGTTCCGGAGTATGTACATGAATGCTATGAGATGCAGTTAGAGACTGCCATGAAAAATGTGAAGCTTTTGAAAGAAGCTGCGGGGAATAAGATCCAGGCTGTGTTCGTCAGCGGAACAGATCTGGGTACACAGAGGTCACAGTACATATCCAATGATATGTACCGGGAGTTTTACCTCCCTTACCATAAAAAACTGAATGACTGGATTCACCAGAACACGGAATGGAAGGTCTTTTTCCACTCATGCGGTGCAATTGAAAAACTGATGCCGGAATTATATGAGGCGGGCGTTGACATACTGAATCCGGTACAATGTTCTGCCGATGGCATGGATCCTGTGATGCTGAAAGAAAAATGGGGAGATAAGTTTGTTTTCTGGGGCGGCGGAGTCGATACACAAAAGACACTGCCGTTCGGAACGCCGGAAGAGGTCTATGCGGAAGTGCTGGAGCGGCTGAAGATCTTTGCACCGGGCGGCGGATTTGTCTTTAATACAATACACAATATCCAGGGGCCAACCAAGCCTGAAAATATTTATGCAATGTTTGAAGCCGTCCGGGACTACAACCGGATGACGAAATAGGGAGGATGGCACATGAATGAGCAGTCAAATGTCCAAAAGAAAGAATCAGTCAATAAGTTTACAAGTACAAGCGAGTTTGGAGTCATAATCGCACTGGCATTATTATGTATTGCGATGTCATTTTTAAGCCCTTACTTTTTAAAAAGCTCTAATATTATAAACATTTTGTATCAGGTTTCCCAATATGCGATTCTGGCAATCGGCATGGGTTTTGTCATACTTACAGGCGGAATCGATCTGTCTGTCGGCTATACTGTGGGTATCTGCGGCTGTATGCTGGCCAGCATGATCAGCAAGGGCGCCAATATGTGGCTGACGCTGATCACCGTGCTGCTGACGGGAATTATAATTGGCGCAGTAAATGGCGTACTGGTTACCTATATGAAGCTGGCCCCTTTTATTGTCACACTGGGAACAGGGAAGATCATGCAGGGGTTGATCTTATTAATCACGAACGGAATGCCGATCAGTGCGGATACCCCCCTGAACTGGCTGGGAAACGGAAAGGTAGGGCAGATCCCGGTCGCGGTTATTATCATGGCGCTGGTAATTATAATTGGAACAGTTTTTTCAAAATACACATTGTCCGGAAGGAATATTTATGCGGTTGGAAATAATGAGAGGTCAGCAAAGATTTCCGGGATCAGGGTGGAGCGCATAAAGGTACTTGTCTATATCATTCAGGGATTTCTGGCAGCCTTATGCGGTATTATTGCGACCGGGAAGCTGAGAAGCGCAGACTCTCAGCTTGGAAACGGTTATGAGATGGATGTCATTGCTGCCGTAGTGATTGGAGGCTTCAGCATGAGCGGAGGTGAAGGGAAAATCTGGAGCGTTATGGTAGGCGCAGCAATTATGGGGGTTCTGAAAAACGCCTTTGTATTATTGGGGCTGCCCTCATACTGGCAGACCGCGAGCATTGGGATCGTAATTATTATTGCGGTGTCAATTGATCCGGTAAAAGCATTTTTTAAACAAAGGAAAATCAACAAAGGAAATTAAAGGGAGGAAGTTTTTATGAAGAAAAGAATGTTAGGATTCATTTTGAGTGCAGCTATGGTAATCTGCCTGTGTGCGGGATGCGGAGCAGATAAGGCGGCAGAGGGAAAGGACACTAAAACAGAGAAAACGGAAGAGACAAAGGAAGAGGCAAAGAAGGACGATGCAGAGGAAGAGGCAGGGGATGACAATATTCTGGACGATGTTGTTGTCGATACTTCCAGAATCACAGTAAAACCGGTGGAAAATACTTCCGGGGATGAGATAAAAATCGCAGCATTATGTGTTCCCTACGGGCCATTCTGGCTGGAGGTAGTAAACGGCATGGAATCTGCAAAGAAATTACTTGCCGATTACAATTGTACGGTAGATCTGATACCCCTGGAATCTCTGGACGGCCAATTGTTCTATGATGCGATCCAGACCTGCATTGTAAAGGAATACGATGTTATCAGTACATTTGGCGTGTCTGATTCGATCTGTCCGATCGTGGATGAGGCAACGGATGCCGGCATCGCAGTCTATTTCTATAATTCCGATACGGCTCAGGAATGTTCAAGGGTAGCCTTTGTGGGACAGGACTTATACGCAGCGGGACAGAAAGCGGCGGATCTGATGGCTGATATTCTCGGTGGAAAAGGTACCGTGGGTATTATAACGGGACTTTTTAGTGTTAACGCCCATGAACTGCGCAGAACGGGAAGCGAAGACCAGTTTAAAGAAAAATATCCGGACATCAAATTACTGGAAACAGTAGAATGCAGCGATAATGACCAGGTAGCCTATAATGTGGCAACAGATCTTCTGACAGGAAACCCGGATCTGAGCGGTATTATCTGTACTGCAAACGGCCAGATCGGAACAGCCCAGGCAATCGAGGATCTGGGGCTGGAAGGGAAAGTAAAAATTGTCTGCTATGACTATATGGATGAAGTCATTGAATTCCTCAGAAAAGGTACAATCAATGCGACGATCAGCCAGGGTCCGTTTGACCAGGGAGCAAACCCGATTGTTTATGGCTACAATCAGGTAATTACAGGGAAACCGGAAGTGGCAGGAAATGTTTTCACTGCTTTAGATGTAATTACACCAGAGAACGTAAACGAATATTTTCCGGAGTAAATAATATGGCAGGTGATAAGAATACTGAAAAGCTGGAGGAGTACAATGGAGCAGAAAGCAATCTATAAAATTCAGAATATCTGCAAGTACTTTCCTGGTGTCAAGGCGTTGGATGACGTCAGTTTTGATATTATGGAGGGGGAGATCCATGCTATAGTTGGAGAAAATGGGGCGGGCAAGTCTACACTGATGAATATCATGTCAGGAGTATACCAGCCTTCATCGGGCAGCCTGATATTTGAGGGGGAAGGCTTGGAACTGAAAAGTGTAAGCCACGCGCAGGACATAGGGATATCCATGATCCATCAGGAACTTTCACTGTCGCCGGCACTGGATATTGCCGAAAATATATTTGCAGGCAGGCTTCCCAAAGGCAAGGCCGGTTTCCTGAACATCCGGAAGCTGTATACCGAGACCGAAGGGGCGCTGAGAGAAGTCGGGCTGGATTATTTGAATGCCCGTACCCTTATCAGGGATATTAGTACATCCCAGCAACAGTTGGTGGAGATTGCAAAAGCGCTGGCACTGAAATCGAAATTGATTATAATGGATGAGCCCACGAGTTCTCTCACGGCCAGTGAGGCAGATTTTCTGGAAAAAATCATACGCGGGCTGAAAAAATCGGGGGTGACAATTCTCTATATTTCACACAAACTCGATGAAATCATGAGGCTGGCTGATAAAATAACTGTACTCAGGGACGGACGCCATATCATTACAGATGACAAAAGCAGCATGACGATTGAAAAGATGATCTCATATATGGTAGGCCGGGAATACAGCCAGATAACAGTGCGGGACAGCTTTATTCAGGATTATGAGAGCCGCAGAGTGATTCTGGATGTAGAGGATCTGTGCGTGGGAAATAAAGTGAAAAATGTCAGCTTCAAGCTCTATGAGGGAGAAATACTGGGGATAACCGGGCTTGTGGGAGCCGGCAGAAGCGAAGTTCTGCAGGCGGTATATGGGGCTGACACAAGACGGAGCGGAACCATAACAATTCAGGGAAAGAAATGTCCTCTGCACAAAACAGGTGAAGCCATCGAACAGGGAATGGGGCTGGTGCCTGAGGGGAGAAAGACCCAGGGACTGTTTTTGAAGCTGAGTGTTCAGGATAACGCAGCGGTAATGTACCTCAGGAAACTAAGGTCAAAGACGGGGCTCCTGAATATAAGGAGATGCAAAAGCCTTACGGAGCAGTATATTAAGAAGCTGAATATCAAAACTCCTTCGCAGGGACAGATCATTGAAAACTTAAGCGGCGGCAATCAGCAGAAGGTTGTGATTGCAAGATGCCTGATGAATAATCCTAAAATACTTTTTATGGATGAACCTACCCAGGGAATCGATATAGGCGCTAAGGAAGAGATCTATCAGATTATGAATGAGCTTGTAAAAGAGGGAGTCAGTATTGTAATGGTGTCATCCGAAATGCAGGAAACCATCTCACTCTGCGACAGAGTTATTGTAATGTATGAGGGGCAGATTACTGGTGAGCTTCTGCATAAGGATGTCAGCGACGAAAAAATTCTTGCCCTGGCATCTGATAAAAAGGTATACCCAAAGGGCACCACGTAATTCATGCCCTTGCGGGCGGGTCTGCAGCACAGCTGCAGAAAAAGGTATACCCAAAGGGCATCCCGTAACTCATGCCCTTCGGGCGGATCTGCAGCTAAGCTGCAGAATAAGGTATAGGAGGTTACTATGAAGGCAGCAGTTATGAAGAAAGTAAAAGAGGTAGTAATTGAAGAGCGGGATATCCCCGAAATCGGGGATAACGAGGTCCTGATTAAAGTGAAGCACTGCGGAGTCTGCGGTTCTGATATCCATTATTATGAACATGGACGGATAGGCGATTTTGTTGTAAACCAGCCGATGGTATTGGGGCATGAGTGTGCGGGAGAAATCTGTAAAGTCGGAGACTCGGTAAAGAATCTTAAAATAGGAGATATTGTGGCAGTGGAGCCGGGATATACATGCGGAAAGTGTGAATACTGCAAAAGCGGTAAATATAATCTGTGCCCTGATGTCGTATTTCTGGCAACTCCTCCCTATGACGGGGCCTTTACAGAATATCTGAAATATCCGGCAGATATGGTTTTTAAGCTTCCGGAGGGCATGGATACAGTAGAGGGCGCGCTGATTGAGCCGTTTTGTGTGGGAATGCATGCAGCGATGCAGGCGGAAGCCAGAGTGGGGCAGACCGCGGTGATTCTGGGAGCAGGCTGCATTGGACTGTGTACGCTGATGGCCTTGTCTACAATGGGCGTGAAACGGGTTTACATGGCGGATATTATTCAGAGCCGTCTTGATATGGCGATGGAATTAGGAGCCGTTAAGGCAATCCGGGCAGATAAAGAGGACGTTGTACAGGAAATCATGGAGGCGACCACAGGCCGAGGCGTCGACCTGGTTTTTGAAACAGCGGGAAGCCAGCAGACCGCGCAGCAGACAGCTGAACTGGCGGCAAGGGGCGGCACTATAGTGATGGTGGGGATGGCAGCAGATCCGGTCTTCCAATATGACTTTGGGAAAATCATGAACAAAGAAGTAAAGCTGCATACTGTATTCCGCTATCGGAATCTGTATGAAGCTGCGATACATACGGTAGCCGACTGCCATCTGCCGATCAAAAAGATTGTAACAAATATGTATGCATTCGAGCAGACAGGACAGGCGCTGGAAGACAGTATCAGTCACAAATCAGAGATGGTAAAATCTGTAATAGAATTTCCATAAGAGAAGGCCGCCGGATCTCCTGCGGCCTTTAACTTAGAGGAAAGCTTCCTAAATCAGCCTCCTAAGCTGCTGATGTTCACACCCTGCGGGCACGCACAGTAACCCGGAGTTAACGAATGACTGGTTCTGCCATGGAATAGGGATTGTATTGAATAAAAAAATATGTTAAAATTAATACATTACTAAAATACTTTTATAAAACAGGAGAATGATATGACGGAAAACATGCTGAATAATATGGATGTAAAGCGCAATAACAGAAGCAGGGTTTATCACCTCCTTTATGAGCACGGTCCGGAATCACTAAAGAATATTGCAGGGATTTTAGACATGAGTATGCCGACACTTTTACAGAATGTAAAAGAACTGAAGGCAGAGAATCTGATCATGGAGTTCGGAGTAAAAGAATCTACAGGAGGGCGCAGGCCAAAAGTTATCGGATGTAATTTTAATGCTAAAATTTCGGTTGGCCTGGATATAACGAGGAATCATGTGGTTTTTATGCTGATCGACCTGAAAGGCAATATCCTTCAATACAGCAGAATCCGTTATACCTTTAAGAATGACAAAGAATACTTTGACAACCTGGTTTTAAAACTGGAAGATTTTTTAGATAACTGCAATGCCTCCCGTGATATGATCCTGGGTGTCGGAATCTCGCTGCCAGGTATTATCGATGCTGACTCACGGTATATGCTGGGAGGAAAGGTGCTTGACTTTGACGGCGGAAATCTCGAAGAATTCCGGAGCCGGATACCTTATCCGTGCCTGTTCAGCAATGATGCCAATGCCGGCGGATTTGCAGAGCTCTGGCGGGCAGGGAACCTGGAAAATGTGATTTACCTTTCCCTGAGCAACACGGTAGGAGGCGCGATTTTGATCAATGGGCAGAATTACTATGGAGAGACCCAAAAAGGCGGAGAATTCGGACATCTCATCATCCAGCCGGGAGGGCGGGAATGTTACTGCGGGCGCAGAGGATGCGTGAACGCATACTGTTCTGCCAATAATCTGCGTTTGGACGGGGAGACTCTGGAAGATTTTTTTGAAATGCTCTCAAAGGGCGGAGAGGTTCAGAAAAAGGTGTGGATTGAATACAGGGAGTATCTGGTGCTCGCGATTTTAAATCTCAGGACTTCCTTTGACTGTGATATCATCCTGGGCGGCTATGTGGGAAGCTTTCTGCGGGATTATGTGGATGAAATCGCGCAGGAGGTACAAAAAAACAGCCTGTTCGGCGAAGATGTAAATTTTATCAAAACATGCCACTATCAATATGAGTCCGCGGCAGTGGGGGCCGCACTGATGCATGTAAAAGAATTTTTGTCGGGGATATAGAGAGGGGAAAGTATGGCCTCAAATGTGCAGGCTGGAAGGGAATTTGGAAAATGCAAAGAATAGAAGACTGCATATAAACATGAAGGAAGGGGTCCGCTTCTGCAGAATCCTTCCTTCATACTATCTGGTAAAATTCTTTTAAACTTATTATGTACGTGGATGTGGCTCCTTTAACCTGACGGCTGTTTATCTTTGGTTATCGCGTATTTCCTGCTCTTTTGCAAGCTGCTTGCCGCATGCTGTTGTACATAGTCCTCCTTTACACGTGCAGCGCAGTTCTCCGGGCAGCTGCTTTCCGACACGAAACATGGTTTCGGCGGCCTGATCCAGCGGGATTAAGGGGTTAAAGCCTCCCATGACCAGGTTTGCGCTCACAACAGCATTGGCTGCGGACAATGCATTCCTGTTGATACACGGGATTTGGACTAAGCCTGCTACGGGATCGCAGATTGTGCCTAATATGGGAGGTTGCTGGTTATGTGGATATCCCGGTCTTCATGTCAAGCCTTTTGCAGGTTCCGATGATACAGCAGACGATTGGTAAGAACAGAAGCGTGGGAATTGTTGCTGCTATGGGCAAATTCCTGACAGAGACACACCTGAAAAATGTAGGCATTGCTCCGGACAGTAATTATTTTATTGCCGGCGCACAGGACGAATATGGCTGCACCGAATTTGATAATCTCTGGAATGCACAGGTGCGTAAGGAGGTTCCGGAGGCGTATTACTCAAAAGCAGAGAAGCAGATGATTGAGATGTGCAGGGATCTGGCGGATAAACATCCAGAAATGGGAGCAATTATGCTGGAATGTACGGGTATGCAGCCTTTTGCCAGAGGAATTCAGCGGGAGCTGGACCTGCCGGTATATAGCTGGGGGACACTGCTTGATTATGCTTACTCTGTTGTAAACCATAGAGATTACTATGGGCATGTCTAAGAACACTTCAGGTCAAAAAGAAAGGGATATGTAGAGAAGCAGATGGTGTTAACTGATGCAGAAGCAACCATGCTGCATTTGTAAAATGGCTCAGGGGCAAAGCCCCCGGAGCCATTTTATATACTGATTAAATAAATAATTCGTTTTTCTTCGGTACTTCCAACATTTTTTGCATCTTTTGAACGAGCCCGTTTACCATATCAGGGTTAACCTGCCTTGCATTCTCGGGACAGACCTGGATACACCGCATACAGGAGAAACACTTTTCCGGATCCGTAGTATACGGAGCTTCCGATGAGATGGCCTCTGCCGGACAGGCTTTTACACATATGCCGCAATTACTGCATGCTTTGGTAGTGAAAGGTTTCATCGGCGAACCGTTGAATACTTTATAAGGACGGTTTCCCGGTACCTGAATCTCTTCTCCGCCTTTTGGACCGGCTAATTTTTCGGAAAGCTCTTTTGAAAACTCTTCTAATTCTGTTATGTCCTGTTCATCGGGCCTGCCCGCAGCAAACTGGCGCATAATGGAATGTTCCGCGATTGCAGCAACGGCTCCAATGCATCGAAAACCGCAGTCCTTTAAGGTATCGTATAATTCGATAAGCGTATCCTCATAGGCTCTGTTGCCATATACAGCCGCTAGTACCGCCCTTGCTTGATTGCCTTCCAGCTTTTTGATCCGTTCAATCGCAAACGCCGGCACTCTTCCCCCAAAAGCAGGAGCTCCAATAATACACACGTCCTGCTCCGTAAATACAGGCAGCGTGCTGCCGTCATCTGCCTTGCATAACTCGATTTCCCTGTAGCCCTCGAAGGCGCTGGCTAATGCGTTTGTAACCTTTTTGGTTCCCTGTGTGGGGCTGAAGTAAATAGAATATGTACTCATAACAGTATCCTTTCCTTTCTAATCTTTCTGCATAGTTACAAAATCCTTTTTAATAGTATTCTTGTTTCACGTTGTGGTATGTTAACTATTATAAACCTTTCCAATAATCAAAACAACATTGATATGGAACTTCCATATATAAAATCCGAAAAACATCCCGCCCGACATTAAAAATTTTTGCGGCAGCAACCCATAGAAAAACTGCATCCGAAGCACCCCGCTGAAGATTATGGAAAATCTTAAATTGCGAAATATGACATTATATAGTATAATGTCTGAACAGATACTATTCCAGGAGGGAATTAAGATTATGAATTTGTACTTAAGACGAAGGTTACATAAGGGACTTGCAATTGCATGCACACTTGCAGTGGTATGTCCTCTGATCCCTGTCCGGGCAGAAGATTCCGCATCCTTAAGCCAGAAGACCGCTGAGCTGCAGACAGAGCTGGAGGGGATCAACCAGGAGATGCTGTCGATCAGCGATGAGATTCAGTCCATCGAGATGCAGTCAGCCATTATGTCAGGCGAGATCCTCCGTACGGAAGAAGCTCTTTCTAGTGCGAAAGCCAACGAGGAACAGCAGTACGAGGATATGAAAGCGCGCATTAAGTATTTATATGAGACAGGCAATGCGTCCTTGTTAGAATTACTTTTCTCAGCAGAGAGTATGACCGATTTCCTGAACAAAGCGGAATTTATCCAGAATATCAGTGATTATGACAGAGAGATGCTGGAATCCTTAAGCGCAGTCAGGGAAGACATTGCCACAAAGCAGGAGACACTGCAGAACCAGCAGAAAGCATTGGGTGATCTCCAGGGCAGGCTGACAGCCCAGCAGGATGAGTTGAGGATAAAAGCGGAGGCTACGTCAACGGATCTGGAGGCGTATACTGCAAGGCTTCAGCAGGTACGCGCCCAGGAGACGGCGGCACTGGGGTACCCGAGCGGTACGGACGGATCAACCGTGCGTGCAGAGGCGCTTCAGGTATCTGAGGAGGAGGAACGGTTGCTGGCGGCGATTATCGAGTGTGAAGCGTATCAGGATTACAATTCATTGCTGGCGGTTGCCACGGTGATTCTGAACCGGGTGAATGATCCCCGCTTCCCCAATAGTATTACAGAAGTAGTCTATGCATCCAATCAGTTTGAACCGGTAACTAAGGGGAGCCTGGATGCGGCCCTGGATAGAGGTCCGAGGGCGCTTTCCTGTCAGGTGGCAAAAGAAGCGCTGAGCGGAGTCAGGCTGGCAGCGGTGGCGGATTGTTATTATTTCCTCTATGCCGGATCAACGGACAGGCCCGGGGTGAATATCGGCAATAACTTATTCTTCCGGAGCTGGTAATATAACTGAATATAGAAAAGAGATGCCTCAGAGCCATCAAGAAGACTTTGAGGTATTTTTATGCTCAAAATATCAACGTGGATATCTGGGGGATGCAGATATTATTCTGCAGGAAGACGTCTTAATGGATATCTGCTGGTTACAACATATATGAAACTGAAAAAGGCTGTATAAAGTAAAAAACATGTCCGGATTTATCAAGACAGATTCCTTGCAGACACAGTATGATTATGAAGTAAAGGATATAGCATAGTATGGATGAAATTAAGGCAGTAAGACACATGCAGGATTATATAAAGGAACATTTTCAGGAGGAGGACTTTACCGCGGAAAAGGTATGCAGGGCAGCCGGATATTCCAGGCGCCATGCCGACCGTATTTTCAAGCATCAGACTGGCAGGACGCTGCAGGAGTATGTGAATGCGGTATGCCTGACCGAGAGCGCCAACGAACTGGCAGGCACAGGCAACAGTGTGCTTCAGGTTGCGCTGAACAGCCATTTCTCTTCACATGAAGGGTTTACCCGTTCTTTCAGCAGGCGTTTTCACGTAACCCCCTCTGAATACAGGGAAAAGTTGCTCCCTATTCCTCTGTTTGTTCAGTACCCGGTTAACCATTACTATGCATTACTGAAATATAAGGAGGAAACAAATATGAGCAAAGATCTGAGTCTGTGTATGATAACTGCGAAAGAAAGGCCCCAAAGGAAATTGATCTGGCTTCCCTCCCGAAGCGCAGAAGACTATTTCTCTTACTGTGAAGAAATGGGATGTGAGTGGGAAGGGCTGTTGAACAGCATCGATGAGAAATTCGATACAGCCGCCCTGATGGAACTGCCCAATTTTCTGGCAGAGGAAGGTTTTTCAAAAATGGCGGCAGGAATAGAAGTTCCCCTGGACTTTGACAAGCCACTGCCTGCGGAGTACAGAACCGCAGAACTGGAGCCATGTGTTATGCTGTATTTCCAGACCGAACCATACGAGGATGAGGAAGACTTCTGCGCGGCAATCGAGAGTGCATATGCGGCGGTGGGAAGATATAATCCTGAAGTATACGGCTACAGGATGGCCTATGATAAAGCGCCCAGCTTTAATTTTGGAGCTGATACAGGTATGGGGGCAAAACTTTCCGTCCCCGCAGTAAAAATCTGAGGATGCTGCTGCGGATATCGGAGTCAAAAGGAAAGCCGGCATTGCAAGCGGGAGCGTGCCGGAAGGGGAACAGCAGCTAGTTCCCTTTCCGGCCGCTTTTTCTCTGATTTTAATCTTGACATTTTTGGTCCAGTATGGTAGTCTAGCACTATAGAAAAGAGGTGTTGCGATGCTTATCACAAAGGAAGCTGATTATGCGATTCGTATTATGCGTTCTCTGAAGGATAAGGAGAAGCATACAGTAAAGGATATATGCCAGGCCGAGGAAGTGCCGGAGTCATTTGCATACAAGATTATCGGCAAGCTGCAGAGGGCCGGATATATTATCGTGGAGCGGGGCGTGGCCGGAGGGTGCCGGCTGGCGGTAGAATTGAAAGCCCTTACGCTCTATGATGTGGTGACCGCAGTGGATGAGGAACCTATGATTACGCCGTGTATGAGCCAGTCATGCAGCAGGAACGAAGGCGGAGATGCCTGCAGAGTACATGCGGAACTGAAAAAAGTGCAGAAAGTACTCGTTGATGCACTCAAATCCACCACATTGTATGATTTGTTCTGATCCATCATATAACGAAGAGTCTTTAGATGTACTCTGAAAAATATTCCTTTCAGGAGGAAAGGGATTTTTTTATAAAACTAAATTAGACTAAAATAGTCATGTATTAAGGAGGAAAAGATTATGAATCAATGTTATGGATGCAATACCTGCAAAAGCGCTGATAAGCCGCTGGAGGACTTTATTGCAAAACTGCCCGTGGAGACATCCCATCACAGAGTGGATGCACAGAGTACAAAGTGTGGATTCGGACTGCAGGGTGTGTGCTGCCGTCTGTGCGCGAACGGCCCCTGCCGTATTACACCCAAAGCGCCTCGCGGGATTTGTGGAGCGACCGCAGATACGATCGTGACGAGAAATCTTTTGAGGGCTGTAGCTTCCGGTTCCGGATGCTATATCCATGTAGTGGAGAATACAGCTCTGAACGTAAAGAATGTGGCAAAGAGCAAAGGCGAAATCAAAGGTGTTGAGACACTGGACCGTCTGGCTTCCCTTTTCGGTATTGAGGAGACAGACTTACATAAAAAGGCAGAAGCGGTCGCAGATGCAGTTCTGAGAGATTTATACCTGCCGGAGTATGAAAAGATGCAGCTTACAGAGAAGATGGCATATAAACCACGCTTTGAGAAATGGAAAGAGCTGGGGATTCTTCCGGGAGGCGCAAAG
Organism: Clostridiales bacterium VE202-21; assembly: GCA_000509105.1. Lineage (GTDB taxonomy): Bacteria > Bacillota > Clostridia > Lachnospirales > Lachnospiraceae > Faecalicatena > Faecalicatena contorta. Next base: position 72,870 of record BAIF02000033.1, read on the forward strand.
TCCGAAGTGTTCCATGGAGTCGTAAAATGTTCAACCAACTTGAATTCCGACCCGGTCAATATGCTGCTTGATTGTCTCAAGCTGGGGATTTCCACAGGAATGTACGGGCTTGTGCTTACGAATTTACTCAACGATATTGTGCTCGGAGAACCGGAAATCCGTTTTGCACCTGTAGGGCTTAGAGTCATTGACCCGGATTATATCAATATCATGATCACCGGACATCAGCACTCCATGTTTACCTTCCTGCAGAACAGGCTGACCGATGAGGATGTGATTGCAAAAGCAAAAAAAGCAGGTGCAAAAGGATTTAAGCTGGTTGGATGTACCTGCGTGGGGCAGGATCTGCAGCTGAGGGGCGCACACTATACGGAGATTTTTGACGGCCATGCCGGCAATAACTTCACAAGTGAAGCCATTCTGGCAACCGGAGGAATTGATGCCGTTATCTCAGAGTTTAACTGTACTCTGCCGGGAATCGAGCCGATCTGTGATGAACTGCAGATTAAGCAGATCTGCATTGATAATGTAGCGAAAAAAGCCAATGCGGAGTTAAAAGAATTTGATTTTGAGAACCGTCCGGCTGTAACGGAAGAAATTATTGACGAAGTAATCGAGGCTTACAGTGCACGCAGAGGCAACGTGTCTATGAATCTGATGGAAGATCACGGTTACGAGAACACACTGACCGGTGTCAGCGAAGTCTCCCTGAAAAAATTCCTCGGCGGAAGCTGGAAACCATTGATCGACCTGATCGTATCAGGCGATATCAAGGGAGTTGCAGGAGTAGTCGGATGTTCAAACCTGACTGCAGGAGGTCATGACGTACTTACTGTCGACCTGGTAAAAGAATTGATTTCAAGAGATATTATTGTACTGACCGCAGGATGTTCTTCAGGCGGTATCGAAAATTGCGGGCTGATGACACCGGAAGCAGCCAAATATGCAGGCCCGAAACTGCGCGCAGTCTGTGAATCACTGGGAATTCCGCCGGTGCTGAACTTTGGACCGTGTCTGGCAATCGGGCGCCTGGAAATCGTGGCAACCGAGCTGGCAGAGGCACTGGGAGTCGACCTTCCTCAGCTTCCGCTTGTACTTTCCGCGGCACAGTGGCTGGAAGAACAGGCGTTGGCAGACGGATGCTACGGCCTGGCGCTGGGACTGCCGCTTCATCTGGGACTGCCGCCGTTTGTTACCGGAAGTCCGGTAGCGGTTCAGGTACTGACAGAAGATATGAAGACTCTGACCGGAGGACAGGTCATCATCAACGGAGATGCAAGAGAATCCGCAGACATTTTAGAAAAGATTGTACTGGAAAAACGCCAGGGACTGAATATTTGAGAGAGGAGCCTTAGTTTATGAAGCGTATCATGATTGAGTATGAAAAATGCGATGGATGTAAAAACTGCTCCGTAGCCTGTATGCAGGCTCACAGAGAGGGCGAGGGTACAGTCTATGACTTGGATCTGACAGACCCGGTAAATGAGTCCAGAAACTTTATATTAAAGGATTCCAAAGGAAGATATAAACCGCTGTTCTGCCGTCACTGTGACGACCCGGAGTGCGTCAAATCCTGTATGAGTGGTGCGCTCAGAAAAGATCCCGAAAGCGGTCACGTGTTCTATGACGAGGACCGCTGCGGTTCCTGTTTTATGTGTGTGATGAACTGTCCTTTTGGAGTACTGAAGCCTGACAGTGTTACGAACAGTAAAGTCATCAAGTGCGATTTCTGTGTAAATGCAGGGGGCGAGCCATCCTGTGTGGCGGCCTGTCCAACGAAGGCGATTTATGTGGAGGAGGTATAGCGGATGAAGTATGTAATTATCGGCGCCGGAGTTGCAGGCGTAGAAGCTGCAAAGGTCATAAGAGCGCAGGAAGAATCAGCGGAGATTGTCATGATTTCTGCGGACACACAGATTCATTCCCGCTGTATGCTGCATAAATATATTGCCGGGGAGAGGGACGAGAAGGGCCTGGATTTTACAGAGGAAGACTTCTTTGGCAGATATAACATCCGTTGGATGAGCGGCGTCAGGCTGTCCAAAGTCTGTCCGGATCAAAAGGAAGCCGTTCTGGATAACGGAGAAACCGTCCGTTACGATAAACTTCTGCTTGCAACGGGGGCGAACAGCCTGATTCCTCCTGTTGGGGAACTCAGGAAAGCGTCCAATGTATTCGGGCTTAGAGATCTGCCGGATGCCCAAGCAATTGTCAGGGAAGCAGGGCAGGCACAGGAAATCCTGATTATCGGCTCCGGGCTGGTAGGCCTGGATGCGGCATACGGACTTCTGGAGTTGGGAAAGAAAGTGACCATCGTAGAGATGGCGCCTCAGATCCTGCCGGTTCAGCTCGATGAACACGGAGCAGCAGCCTATCAGGAATTATTTGAAAAGGCAGGGGTACGTTTTTTCCTTGGAAGAAAGGCGGATCAGGCGGTATGTGAAGCCGATGGCAGGATTCATAAGGTGATCCTCGATAACGGTGAAGAAGTGGCCTGCGACATGATCATTGCTGCGGCTGGTGTGCGTCCATGTACAGCATATCTGGAAGGCAGCGGCATTGCCTGTGAGCGGGGTATCGTGGTAGACAGCCATTTGCAGACCACTTCTGCGGATGTCTATGCGGCAGGAGACATGACTGGTCTTTCAGGAATCTGGCCAAATGCGGCGGACCAGGGGCGTATAGCCGGAAAAAATATGTGCGGCATTGAAACAGAATATACGGATACATATGCGGCTAAAAATACAATCAATTTCTTTGGGCTTGTCACACTCTGCATCGGGAAAATCCGTGCAGAAGAGGGCGACGACGTACAGGTCAGAGAAGACAGCGGGCATTATGACAGAGTGATTCTGCGGGATGGCAGAGTAGAGGGGATTCTCCTTCAGGGAGACATCTCCAACGCGGGAATCTGGCAGTATCTGATCAAGAATAAGGCAGATATCAGCGGAATAGAAAAAGATGTATTCCATATTAATTATGGGGATTTCTATCAGGTTGGAGAACGCGGAAAGTATCTTTGGGCAGGAATATAAGAGATAATGCTGATGGACGTGAGGAATCGTCCATCAGCATTCATTTTGCAGCATTCATTTATATATGATGCACCGCAGAAACCGTTTTTTAGGTGTTACGATCTCCGCGGCTTCCGGCAGTCCGCATGTGACCATGAATTCCCTGACCACATTCAGGACATGGCAGTAACATTGGGCAAGCTGCATAGAGAAATCCCTGCAGTTTCGGGCTTCCAGGGTTTCAAATGCTTTTAATCCCATCTGGTTTACAGGATTGGATAATTGATTTCCTTCGGGATAAAAGGAAAAATAATAGCCCCACTGGAGGATGCTCCGGACTTCCTGCATGATGATCCTATAGGGGCGCAGAGGCAGCAGCCTTATAATCTCATCCATGATAATGTCCAGGGGAATTGCGCCTGGCTCACGGAATCTGCTGCGCATACTGTCCTGCATAGAGGGCGTAATGTGCGAAAATGCCAGAGCTGCTGCAGATGGTGCGGAGAGGGCCATAAACTGCAGGCCGCTCAGGTAAAGCAGGGTATCTCTTTTGAACCTTCTGATCTTCATACATGCTTGGGTTGCCTCAGCGGTATCGAGCATGACACGGGTACCTTTGGGGGTGAATGTCTGTCCGAATCCAAGCTGGTTCAGGGTGGCAATGGCTTTGCGTATCGTGGAACGGGAGGTGCCGTACTGATCTGCAAGTACCTTTTCGGAGGGCAGAAAATCCCCGTCTTTGTATGTTCCCAGGCCGATTTTGTCAATTAGATCCCGAACAATCTGCATATAATAATGATCTCTGCCAAGTTCTGCGCACCAGGTGTAAATATCCTCACTGTGATCCGAAACCATCGGATATTCTCTGGAAAGCTGATCCAGATACTGGCTGACGGTCTCTGCCGACAATTGGTAGGAATAGGTAAAATGCCGGTAGATTCCTTCATGATTTCTGGCTTTTAAAGTTTCAATGTTCCAGAATTGTCTCCTGCAAGCCTCATATGCCGGGGTGGTCGGGAATTCTGCCCTGTGCTCCCAGAAGAAGGGTACCTGGGCATAGATTTCGAGACTTGTATACAGATCTCCGAACAGCAGGTTGTGCGAAGCTGCCAGCAGACCACGGAGATAGTCAGAATGGCTCTGCCATAATTCCCGCTTCTCATGACGTTCATGGATAAGCGGCCAGAAGCACTGCTCCAGTTTCTGTGGGCTGCATAGGCTGGCTGAAAAGGAAAAAAGCGGCGGCATCAGTATGGACATAGTTTGATAAACCGTGAGAATAGAGCTGCGCTGTCCCAGGACAGCATAGACGGGATTGTCTGTGCCGGTCTGCGGATGCCGGTATATAACAATGGACGGGCGCCTTTGCTCTGTATGGATAAGCCCCTCCTTCTTTAGGGCTTTGACCACATCTTTTGAGGTTCTCACTCCCACATTGTATATATCACAGAGCTGAGTTATGGAAGGAAGATGGGCTCCGTAAGGCAGGATACCTGTCAGTATCTGCTCCCTTAGGTTCTGGTATAAGTAATCAAATAACGTTCTTTTCTGTTCCATAGCCGGAACTCCTTTTTATTTTTTTGCAATAGTATATCATAAATCATATTATTTCATAAAGACACTATCTGTATACGTACACAAATATTGGTTTGCATTGCAAAAAAACTCCATAGTAAAATGAATAACAAAGGTAAAAGTATATATTTTTGTAAACAGGAGTATTTGTCATGAAGAAAAAGTTGAAAGCTGTTACGAATGATCGGCGGCCGTTGAGGTTAAGAGGAGTCCAGATCGTTTTTATATCTGCGGTTGTTATTATTACATTACTTATTTCCATATGGAATGCAGCGGATCTAAGGAGTGTATTGAGCCGCAGCACAAAGCAGTATCTGTACGATGTTACTACACAGACTACAAGAGAAATTAGCAATACCATGAATCACAGGATGGAAGATCTGAAAGCAGTGGCAAATTCCGCCTCCAGGATGCAGGTGGACACCGACATTGTTGAATTGGCAGAATTTTTGAGAAGCAAGGTGGATATATTCGAATTTTCTTTTCTGTTTATTGTTGACAATGAGGGAAAACTGGTCTCCTCCAGTCTGACCCATAGTTTAAATAAAAAGGAATTGGATAGGCTCAGCAGTATTCCTGTTGTAAAGGAAGCCTTTGAAGGTAAGGTGGGGGCAAGTTACCTTGGAGGACAGGAGATCATCTATACTGCGCCGGTTACTATCAATAAAGAGATAAAGGAAGTAGTGGTAGGCATCAGGAATAAGGAAAAGATGCAGGAGATGATCGCAGCCAAAAGCTTTAGCGGAAACAGCCTTAGCTGCATTATCGACAGCGGAGGGAATGTAATTCTCTCTCCAACTGATGTGGAGACCTTTATGCAGCTGGATGATATTTTCAAAAATGACAGGGACTCAAAGGTTGTCGATGATATTTACGAGATGAAGGCCGATTTAAAGCGTGGTAAAAACGGGATTTTGGAGTTTACGTCCATCAAGCAGGAGGAGCTGTATCTGTCATACAATCCTTTGAACATAAACGATTGGTTTCTTCTCACGCTGATACCGGCAGATATCATATCAGAGGGGCTGGATCGGTATGTATTTCGTTCATTTCTGATCCTGGGGTTTGTCGCCGTTGCCTGTTTCGTGCTTTTGCTGAATGTTTACCGACTGTTTCATGAGAGCAGAAAGAGGCTGGAACGTTTTGCATTTATGGATGAAGTGACCGGCGGAATGAATCAGGCGGCCCTCCGATTGAAATTTCTCGAAATAGGGCCGGACATAGCGTTGTCTGACTACTACTTAGTGCAGCTTAACGTGAAGGGATTTAAACTGATTAACGAGCGTTATGGCAGTGAAGAGGCAGATGGGATACTCCGTTACATCTATCAGGTTCTAGATAGAAACATTGACAGGCATAAGAATGAGTTTGCAGCCAGAAGCGGATCCGATCACTTTACTCTCTGCCTGAAAGAGAGCAGGCGTGAAGATATACAAATGCGGCTTGATAAAATGTTTGCAGATATTCATGCATTTGAAGATACAGATATCCCGCGCTGCGAGCTGATTTTCCAGCAGGGGGCATGTATGTTAAACGATCAGTTACAGGATATTACGATTCTGCAGGACCGTGCCCGCCTGGCATATCAATATGCAGAGCCAGGGACGGAGAATGTCTGTGCTTTTTACAGCGGCGATATAGCAAAACAGGTGAAACAAGAGCAGGAACTGAACGATTTGTTTCAAGATTCCATTACAAACCATGATTTTCAGGTTTATCTTCAACCCAAAGCAGGGCTTGAAAGTGGCCGGATCGAGGGCGCAGAGGCGCTGGTGCGCTGGAACCACCCGAAGAAAGGCGTGATTTTTCCATCGGACTTTATCCCGCTGTTTGAAAAAAGCGGCAAGATCTGCCAACTGGATCTGTATATGTTTGAAGAAGTCTGTAAATTGCTGAAGCGATGGACCGAGGAGGGCAAGAATACGGTGCCGGTTTCAGTGAATCTTTCCAGGCTCCATTTTCAGGGCAGCCAATGTTTAGAGCCTTTTATTGAAATGGCAGATAAATATGGCATTGCACATGAGATGATCGAATTCGAACTCACGGAATCTATTTTCTTTGACGACGGACAAATCAGCAGGGTTAAAAATGTGATACGCCAGATGCATGAGCACGGATTCAGCTGCTCTCTGGATGATTTTGGTTCCGGATTCTCTTCGCTGGGGCTGTTGAAAGAATTTGATGTGGACGTGATCAAGCTGGACCGCCTGTTCTTCCTGGATATGTCCAGTGATAAGGCAAAGGCTGTGATTGCCTGCCTGCTCGAACTGGCCAAAAGGCTGCATGTGAAAACGGTGGCGGAGGGGATTGAAGAACCTGCGCAGCTGGAATATCTGCGCTCACTTCACTGCGATATGGTGCAGGGATACGTGATTTCCCGACCTTTGCCGGTGGAAGAATTTGAGAAATGGTCTCAACGGTATGGAAATTAAACTTTGTGAAATACTGATAAAAATAGCTAACTATAATTAGTGAAAATTAATAAAATAAAGCATATTAACCAAAAGCAATTGACAAATAGAAAATGGTGTGAGTATAATACAGTTACAACTTGAGAACGTTCTCAAGTTTTTAAATTCAGAGAAATGAGATCGTTCTCAAAAATGTGAGAGCAGAGGTGTAAGGATGGAACAGAACATTACGATAACAGATGTGGCGAAGCTGGCAGGCGTGTCCAGAGCGACGGCGGGGCGTGTAGTCGGCGGTTACGGCAACGTATCGGAAAAGAGCAGGGAAAAAGTTATGCAGGCTGTGGAAGCTTTAAACTACAGGCCCAATCTGGTAGCGCAGGGCCTTAGGGGCCAGAGCACAAAGACAATTGCCGTGATACTGGGCAGCATTAAAAATAATTACTGCAATAAATTGATCTATGCAGTTGAAAAAGAAGCACAAAAGCAGGGGTACAACGTCATTGTCTGTAACACTCATGAGAATGTGGCGCAGGAGATCGGGCATCTCCAGAATATGTATGGCAGACAGGTGGACGGTGTGATCTTGATGTCTACGGTGAAAAGAGAAGAGGAGATCCGGGAACAGTACAGAGAACTGTATCAGGGCAGCGTACCCGTTGTATTTGTGGACAGAAGAATCCGTGGACTGGATTCCAGGGTAATTCAGAGTAATAACGCGGAGGCATCCTATCAGGCGGCCAGGTATCTTCTGGAATTGGGGCACAGAAAGATCGGGGTACTCGCAACCGACGATTATTCTACTGTAAATGAAAGAATCAAAGGCTATAAAAGAGCACTGGAGGAGTACGGCGCCGAATACCGGGAGGATCTGGTGATGTTTGCCGCACACAATGATAAGGAAAAGATCCGGGAGAAGACGGCGGAGCTGCTGAACGGGGAAGGCCCCACCGCTCTTTACGTGCTGAATAACAGCCTGTGTATCGGTGTACTCATGGAATTGAAGAAAAGACAGATGCACATTCCCAAGGATATTTCGCTTCTCGTCTGGGACGATGAAGAATTAAATGAATTATTGGATATTACGACCGTGGTTCAGCCGATCGAAGCGATCGGAAAGGCAGCAGTGCAGGAGCTGATCGCGCAAAAAGAAAAAGCCCCCGGAGAGCAGGGGGAGAAACGAGAGGTACTGGAGGCCTCCATTGTATTTCGGAAATCCTGCAGAAAAGCCGACTAAACTGGTAGCAGCACCGGAGGGTGTTCTATAAATATCAATTCAAGGAGGGAACAAAATGGATTTAATTATGGGTATGAACAGTGGTTCGTCCTTTGATGGAATCGATGTGATTTTGGCAGAGATCGAGATGGACGGCGATGGTTTTCCCAAAGCGCCCCGCTTTATATGCGGAGGTTCCTACGACTGGCCCGAGGAGGTAACGCCGATCGTGAGGGATGCCTTTGAGAACCGCGTGGATATGGTGGGGATCAACAGGCTGAATTATATCTGCGGAGCAGTATTTGCTGAAAAAGCAGTACAGTTTATGGAAGAGAATCATATCAATCCGTTGGATATCAAAGTGCTGGGGCTGGACACACAGACCATATACCAGGAGCAGCCTGACCACGCGAAGATCGCGTCCATGTCTGAAGAAGAAAAGGGGGACTGGCTTCACAGATGGCTGGACGGACCGTATCCGGCCGGACTTCAGATGGGAGAGAGCTCTGTAATCGCAAACCTGACGAATATTGATACTGTGACGCATTTCCGCCCTGCAGATCATGTATGGGGAGGAGCGGCGGCTCCGTTGATGCCGTATCTGGATTACATTTTATTCCGGAATGAGGAGAAGCCGGTTATGACACTGAATATCGGCGGAATTGCTAATCTGCATGTGGCAGGTAAAGACAGAAGAGACATGTTTGGGTTTGACACTGGTCCGGGGAATGCAGTATCCAACTATCTGTGCAAGAAACTGACCGGGAAGGATTACGACAAAGACGGTGAGCTTGCTTCCAGAGGAAATATCAACGAAGAGCTGCTGGATTTCTTTATGCATCATCCGTTCTGGGACAGACCGGTGCCAAGATCAGGATGGGTAGGAGATTACAATGAACAGTACATAGACAGTGTTTTGGACAAATTCGGACATCTGCCGGCGGAAGATATTCTTGCAACGTCATGCGCATTTACAGGGGCGGCTGTTGCGAAAAGTATGATTGACAATATACCTGCGGAGATCATAGAGAAGACGGACAAACTGTATACAAGCGGCGGGGGAGTAAAGAATCCTCAGATTATGAAAGAGATACGGGAAAGAATTCCGGGAAATATCAAAGTGACGACCTCTGCTGAAATCGGCATCCCGCCGGAATATAAAGAAGCGATTAAGTTTGCGACCATCGCTTATTCAACTATCCACCGTATACCGGGAAATATTCCAGCAGCAGGTCATGCGTCACAGTACTCAATCCTTGGAAAGATTGCTCTGGCTCCCCGCAACATAGCAGGCGGCCCGCAGATCTAATTGAATACGATTTAAATATACCATGAAAACATATAAAATGCCAGTTATAATGGAGGGAATAGATTATGAAAAAAAGAATAGCAGCTCTGCTTTGCGCAGCAATGATGGCAGTCACACTGGCTGCATGTACAAGTGAAGGACCAGGAAAAGAAGCTTCTGAACCGGCGGCAGATTCCGGGCAGGCAAAAACAGAGGAAGGCAAGTCAGCGGAAGAAATTACACTTGGAGTCTCATTCGGACAGAATGTGCACCCCTTCTTCGTAGCGATGCAGAAGGGAATTGAGAAGGCATGTGAAGATTACAACGTGAAAAAGTGTAACGTCCTGTCAGCCGACAGTTCTCTGGAAACGCAGAATTCCCAGCTCGAGAACCTGGTGACTATGGGATGTGATGCAATCCTGCTGAACCCCTATGATTCGGAGGGCGTTGTCAATGCCGTAAGCGATGCCGTGAATGGAGGAGTCGGCGTATTTACAATGGATGTGGACTGTGAAGGTTCCCTTGCATTCGTTGCCTCCGATAATAGAGAAATCGGAAAAATGCTGGCAGAATACGTAATAGAAAAACTCGACGGTAAAGGGAAAATCGCTATCATCGATGGGATAACGGTCAGCTCATTGAAGGACAGGACCGAAGGTTTCATGGAAGTACTCAAAGAAAGCGGGATTGAAATTGTGGCAGAGCAGCAGACCGCGCATGCAAGAGATACGGCCCTGGCTTCCGCAGAGAATATTCTGCAGGCAAATCCGGACATCGATGCGTTTGTAGGGATTAATGAAAATTCAGGTATGGCAATCTTAAGCGCGGCAACCTCCGCAAATCTGAAAGACCTTCTGATCACCACCGTGGATGCAACATCCGAGAACATGGCGGCGATCCGGGACGGTAAAGTGGCAGTAGGCGTATCACAGGATCCATACCAGATGGGATACAAAGCGGTAGAGCAGGCGCTGGCATGGTGTGAAGGAAAAGACGTTGAGAAGTTTATTGAAGTTCCTGTTGAGTATATGGACAAAGATAATATCCAGGAATTCATCGACAGAGAAAAAGGATATGGCGTTGAGGTAGAATAAGTATTCATCTTGAAAGCCGCAAGTACGCCTTGGCGTACCTGAATTGGAACCATCTGCGTATGTGGATGGTTCCTATCATAAATGAAGAGGTGAAGATATGTCCGATGTAATAGTAAAAATGGAAGGAATATCGAAGGCATTTGCAGGAATTAAGGCGCTGGATCATGTACAGATCGAGCTGCGAAAAGGAGAAGTCCATGCACTCATGGGAGAAAATGGGGCAGGGAAATCTACTTTGATGAAAATTATGACAGGGGTATACTCAAAAGACGAAGGCAGCATGTATCTTTTGAACGAAGAAACCGGACAGATGGAAGAGGCAGAGATGAAATCACCGCTAATGGCACAGAAAGCAGGATTAAGCATGGTTTTTCAGGAACTGAACCTCTTGGAAAATATGAATATAGCAGAAAATATTTTTATCGGCAGAGAGCCGGTCGGAAAAAGCAGGCTGCTGGACAGGGACACACTGAATAAAAAGGCAAAGGCAGAACTTCAAAAGGTCAACCTGGACATAGATCCGGGCATCCCGGTATCCGAGCTGAGCTGCGGGCAGATGCAGTGCGTGGAGATTGCGAAGGCATTGTCCTTTCAGGCCAGAGTGGTGGTGTTTGACGAACCTACGGCCAGCCTGTCAGAAAAGGAATCTCAGGTGCTGTTCCAGATCATAGAGGAGCTGAGAAAACAGGGCGTGTGCATCGTATACATTTCCCACAGAATGGAAGAGGTGTTCCAGCTATCCGATCGTATTACCGTCTTCCGAAATGGTACATATATAGATACGGTAGAGACAAAACGGGTGACAGAGCCAGATCTGATTAAAATGATGATTGGGCATGAGTTAGATGGGAGCAAGGCATGTGGAAGTGAATTTGTGAATCGGGAGCATGTAATCATGGAAGTGAAGAACGTGCGGGTATATCCCAAAAGCAGTCCGGTTAGTTTTCAGCTCTATGAAAAGGAGATTCTGGGATTCTTTGGCCTAGTAGGCGCGGGGAGAACGGAATTGATGAGGAAGCTGTTTGGCATCGACCCATTGGGGAAGGTGAAATATATATAAAAGGGAGAAAAGTCTGCGTCTCTTCTCCAAAGGATGCAATCGGCGCAGGAATCGGCCTTGTCCCCGAAGACAGAAAGGGGCTGGGCCTCATCCTGGGAATGAGTATCCGGGATAATATGCTCATCTCCAAGCTTGGACAGCTGAAAAGCTTCTGGCTGAATCGCCGGGGGCTTAAGCAGATCACGGGAAACTACATCAGCGATCTTGGCATATCCCTGAGAAACGAGGAGCAGGAGGTCAAAGAACTGAGCGGAGGCAACCAGCAGAAAGTGGTGATTGCAAAGTGGCTGGCCATGACGCCGGATATCCTGATTATGGATGAGCCTACAAGAGGAATTGACATCGGCGCAAAAAGTGAGATCTATGCATTGATGCGTAAGCTGACCCAGTCGGGAAAAAGCATTATTATGATTTCATCGGAAATCGCAGAAGTCATGCAGGTAAGCGACAGGATTATCGTCATGCATGAGGGCAGCATTTCCGGCGAAATTGCTGCGGAGGAAGTTTCAAAGAATAGCATAATGCAGGCTGCATTTGGCGGAGGTATGGAAAATGGATAAAACAAAAAAGATAAATCTCAGATCCTTCAGGGAACTGCTTTTAGTTGGCGTAGTAATCGTATTATGTATGATCTGGACGATCATGAACTCACAGTTTTTGTCCGCCAACAATATATCTAATATTCTGCGGCAGGCTTCCTATACGGCGATCGCGGCGGTGGGGATGACCATGGTCATCATCATAGGGGAGATAGACCTCTCAGCGGGTTCCCTCGTATGCGCCGCAGGCCTGGTAGGAGCCGTTGTCTGCAAGAATACGGACAATGTATTCTTTTCCGTGATTGCGGCAATTGCAGTTGGCGCGGTAATCGGAACTGTGAACGGAGTGCTCTGCGCGGTAGGAAAGCTGCCGGGATTCATCGCATCCCTTGCAAGTATGACCGTGCTGCGGGGTCTGGCCTATATTGTAACCGGCGGTAATTCCGTGGTATGGAGCAATGAAAGTTTTACGATGATAGGAACCGGATACATCGCTGGAATTCCAGTCCCTGTTATCATTATGGTAATTGTCATCATATTCGGCGTTATTCTGACATCGAAGACCCGTTTCGGACGCTACATCTACTCCGTGGGCGGAAACATGGAGGCAAGCCGCTGGTCAGGAATCGCAGTAGAAAAAGTAAAAATCCTCGTCTACATGATCATGGGAGTCCTGATCGCCATAGCTGGTCTGATCATCACCACCCGCCTCGGTTCCGGACAGCCCTCAGCCGGCCTGAACTTCGAGATGGACTGCATCACGGCAGCCGTAGTCGGGGGAACAAGCATGTCCGGCGGACGCGGAAAAGTCATGGGAACAATCGTGGGGGTACTCCTGCTTACCGTTCTTACAAATGGAATGACACTGGTGGGAATGAATACATATTGGCAGCAGGTGTTCAAAGGAGTCATAATCGTTATATCCGTACTTGCGGATACTCATAGCAAAAAGTAGGAATTTGGGGGCAGTAAGAGGGATGAAGGGTCGCCTGCCGGAAGGTGGATGCTCCGATGCTGTCCCGGGAGGCTGGGCGCATCAAGACGGTTACTCTAGCCTCGGTGGGGTTCCGGCGGGTGAGGCGGATGGGAACTGGGTGGGCGGGGATGAGAAGGCAGTGTCTGTTATTGCGAGAGGGACTGTTCAGGAGCAATCATTGTATCACCAGTACTGTTTCATACGATGCTCCCGTCTTAATTCCTCCCGGGATAGGGGATTTTGACTTCTGACTGGATGAGTCCAGCTGTGCGGAATTGGAACAGGCATCTCCTGGATGCGTCTTTTAGGGCATTAGCGCCGCTTTATCAAAATCGGAACCGGCATGTGAACTTCCTTCAGGCCCACAAGGCCTGAAGGAAAGCAGACCCGCAGCGAGAATTCATCAGAATTCTCGTGAGTGTCTGCGGTGTTCACCATGCCGGCTCCGATTTTGATTAGCGGCGCTTATGCCCTAATTCCGTATCCAGGAGATGCCTGTTCCAATTCCACACAGCGTCCCCTCTGCCAAACTCCCCCCCTAATCAACCTTGATTACGCTGACGGGGCAGTTTTCTGCTGCTTCTTCTGCGGTATCTTCTGCTTCCGGGGTTATTTCGCTGTAGACTTCTGCCAGGCCATCATCTGCCATGCGGAATACTTCCGGGCAGGTAGCGGCACAGAGTCCGCATGATATACATCCTTCTCTGTCAATTTCTGCTTTCATGTAAATAAGGCTCCTTTCATTGTCAGTCTGCATGGCGCCCTCTGGAATTAATGGTGGGGTGGTCCAGCGGACGTGCATGAATATAGTATTGCCTTGTTATTGGAAGTAATACAGTGTTTGCAGGAAAATTATTACAGAGAAGTGCGGTTTTTGGATACCATCCGGTATGCGGAATTTTTTAACGTTTTTATGATAAATGGTAAGCGGATTCCACGGACAATAATTTCTTCTACAATACCCCTGGCGGACATATCATAATAAAATAATTCATCAAACATCCCCAAATCTTTGGACAGGCGTCCCCCTCTTCCACAAAAAGTTACTTACTTGAAAAGAAAAAGTTACTTCCCCTATGCTAGGATTATCTTACAAAAGGTTACTGCAAATGAAAAGTTCATATACAATGCGGGCCATAATTTATAGAGGAAGGGGTTACAAGAGGTGAAAAGAAAAACAAACAGAACTTTATATTATTTTCTCATACCGGCGCTTTTATTGTACGTGATTTTTTGGGTGCTGCCGGTTCTGATGTCATTTTTTTACGGCCTTACGGATTGGTCAGGAGTGGGGGATTACAATTTCGTGGGGCTTAAGAATTTTAAGTACTTATTAAAAGACGGAACGCTGATCAATACGTTGAAAAATACTGGGGTTTATACGGTTTTTACGGTAGTGTTCGGCAATGTCCTGGCGTTAACGCTGGCATTTATCCTGAACATGAAGATGCGCATGAAGGGGGCCTTCCGGACGGTGTTCTACATACCGGCGTTATTTAGTACGGTGGTTGTAGCTTTTATATGGAGTTATGTTTACGCACCATATTATGGAATGATTTACAATGTTTTTGATATCTTCGGAGCAGCGGAAGCTGCACCAAATCTGCTGGGAAGTACAAAGACGGCACTGATTGCCTGTGCATTTGTGGAACAGTGGAAGACCTCCGGAACCATGACCCTGATCTATCTGGCGGGACTTCAGAACCTTCCGGGCGAAGTAATTGAATCCTGTAAGATTGACGGCTGCAAATGGCATCAGGAAATGTTCCGTGTGAAGATTCCTATGCTGGCGAATACGATTGCTGTTAATGTGATGCTTGGGCTGATCAACGGATTTAAATCTTTCGACTATGTATTTACATTGACGGGAGGCGGACCGGGTTCCTCAACGAGCACTTTGATGTACAGTGTCTACAAACTGGCATTTGTGGAATATCAGTACGGCCTGGCGGAAGCGCTGGCGGCCTCGGCATTTATCCTGATTCTGGTAATATCGTGCGTGGTTCTGTTTTTCTTTAAGAAGAGGGAGGTGGAAGCATAATGAAAAAGTCCGTAAAAAAAGAAATTATATTCAGCATTATTATAGTAATCTTCTTTGCCGTCATGTTGTCCCCGCTTTTAATAGCACTGTCCGGATCTTTCCGTTCACCGGATAATGGAACCTCTTTTTTACAGCTGTTCAATGAGTTTTCTCTGGAGAGTTACAAAGAAGCCTTTGAGAAGATGCATTATTTCCGTTCCCTGAAGAACAGCGTGATTACGACCTTCAGCAGTGTGGCAATCCTGCTTGTAGTGGCGGCTCTGGCTGGATATGCATTGGCACGTCTTAAGACGAGAATGGGAGGTTTTTTGCAGATCTTCTTCCTTGCAGGGATGATGATTTCCGCGCAGATGTCGATTATACCGATTTATAATATCATGCGCTATTTTAAGATCAATAACAGCTACATAGCGCCGATCGTAATGTACGTCACCATTTCGATACCATTTTCCATCTTTGTTTATACTAATTTCGTGAAATCGGGTGTGCCTGTAGCCCTGGAGGAAGCTGCCAGAATCGATGGAGCAGGCAGACTGGGAACATTTTTTAAGATCGTAATACCTCTGACCAAACCGGTTTTGGCATCTATTATTATTACCCAGGGTGTGCCGATCTGGAATGACTTTTTCTTATCTATGCTGTTTTTATCCTCGTCCACGAAAAAGACGCTGCCTCTGGTTATGCTGTCTTTCCTCGGGGATATGCAGAAACCGACGCAGTGGACCATGCTGTTTGCCGCATGTTTCCTGAGCGCTCTTCCGATGCTGCTTGCCTACGCTTTCCTGCAAAAACAGTTTGTGGGTGGCCTGACGGTGGGCGCGGTGAAAGGGTAATACTGCGGCCTGGCAGAAGATGAGGCCTGCCAACAGAATGGCAGGAGGGGAGCGGAAACAGAGTTAGGGTATGGAAATAAAGTAAGGATATGGAAACATTGATGAGCAGTGCAGTGTTTTCCGCCGCGTGTACACATGCTACAATAGGGGCATGGTGAATTCCCGGAGGTATAAAAAATGAAAAAAAGTCTAAAAACAAAATTTACGCTGGGGCTGCTGTGTGTTTCTATCATACCCGTCCTGATCCTGTTTTATCTGCACATCAAGAGTTTTTATAAGTTCTACGATGAGAGGACAAGCATCATTGCATCCGGCGAGATGGAAAAGGCGGTTTATCAGATAGATTCCGCCTTTCAGGAGGTGGACGAGCTGGTTGCCTCTCTGATTCACAGCAGATACGATAACAAATACTGCATACAGTCTATTGCAGGCATGGAATATGCGGATACAGATATAACCGCTATGCAGAGGCTTACGAACTACAGGGAGTTTATCTATATTTGCAGCAACCTGATCTGTAATAATAAATATGTGGAAGGGGTATATCTGTTCACTGAGAGCGGATATACCTATTCTTATACAAAGACAAAAGAGTTCTATCTGGAGAAGGATTACCAGGAAAGCAGCTGGTACAGACAGATGTGTGATGAAAATCTTTATCAGCTTGTTACCTTTTGGGACTCCCCCAGTAAACGGGTGACAGAAAAAAATATACTGGAGGTCCGTCCGGTTGCAGATGAAAGAGGAAGGAAGACAGGATATATAGCCGTTGTCTGTAACAATAACATGATGGAAGAGATAGACAGTGATTCTGCGCTGGACAACGAAGCCGTGATTCTCGACGGCGGGGGTGGGTTTCTGTACAGAATTATGGGGGATATGGATTTGACTGCGGCGGAGAAGGAGCGGATCAGAAATGAAGACAAAGGGATTATTGGTATTAAAGACGGCGGTATCATTTTCCATACACTGAGTTTAAATAACTGGAAGATTGTTTCCAGATATGGTGTAGACGAGCTGAGTGAGTTGTATCAAAAAAATATTATGAATCTGGTGATGCTGCTCCTGATCTGTGTCGGTTTTATTATTGCTTCTGTTTTTGTAATTGGCAGGCATTTTATAGAACCAATCGTGAAATTATCGGCCATGATGCTGAAGGTACCGGACGAGGAGCCTGTTTTATCCCCGGCCTTGCAGAAAAGGGATGATGAGATTGGAATTCTTTATAACAAATTCCAGCTGATGGTCATTAAGATTAATGAGCTGATCCAGGAGCAGTATGTCAGCCAGATCAATCTGCTGCGTGAAAAACTAAACGGCCTGATGTCCCAGATTAATTCGCATTTTCTCTTTAATACACTGGAAAATATCAACTGCCTTGCGGATCTGGACGGGAACCGTAAGATTGCGATGATGTCAAAATCGCTGGGAGATATGCTGCATTACAGTATGGAATTCGAGAGGACAGAGGAGACCTTGGAGGCGGAGATGGAAAATATCCGGAAATACGTAGAGATCCAGGAGATCCGCTTTGATAATAAGATTCATGTTATAGAAGAAATACCGGATGAACTGCGGACATCCAGGGTATTGAAGTTTATGCTTCAGCCGCTGGTAGAGAACTCTATTGAACACGGTCTGATCGGTGAGGAGGATGTATGGTGGATCAGAATCCAGGCATGGGCAGAACAGAAGAAGCTTTGCATCCGTGTAGAAAATGCCGGCATGTATATTACACCGGAAGAACTGGAGGAAATCCGGGGCAACATTACCAGGGATAAAATCCGGGAGGCTGCGGAAGCTGAAGAGCTGAAGCGAAGGAGAAACAGTATCGGCCTTGTCAATATCCAACGGAGGATCAAGCTGGTGTATTCGGACAGATACGGACTGGAAATTTATAACAGGGAAAGCGGCGGCCTGGAAGTATTGATCCGCCTGCCGCTTCAAACGGAATAAGGTGGTGGTCTGATGTATTCTTATATAGTAATCGATGATGAAGTAATTATCCGTAAAGGGCTGATTAAGAAGATCAGCGACATAAAAGACAGCAATTACGAATGTGTGGGCGAGGCTGAAAACGGGCTGCGAGGTTTGGAACTGGTAAAAGAGAAGAACCCGGATATTATTATTACGGATATGAAAATGAACAAAATGGACGGGGTGCAGTTTCTCGAGACACTAAAAGACAGCAGGCTGAAACAGCCTGTGATTGTCATCAGCAGCTTTAAGGATTTTGAGTACATGCATAAGGCAATTGAATCCAGGGTGATCGGATATGTGCTGAAACCATTTTCATCGGAAGAGATCGGTAAACAGCTGGAAAAAGCCGTAAAGGAGATCGAGAGCCGCTGCCAGTTAGAAACAATCGAAGCAAAAATACAGTTGCTGGAGCAGGAGGACAAAAACCGGGCCCTCCAGGATTTAATTATGGGAAATCCGGACGGCCTGGCTTTGAATGAGGCGGATTACCCGGTATGTCTTTATGCCCGGCTGGTTTCTGTGAACCATAAAATCATAGGCGCCTACGAAACCTGTTTTTCCATTTGCCAGGAGCATGCACAGAGTATGCGGTGGGCGGTTATAAAAAATACGGTACAGAAATCTCAGTTTTTTATACTTTTATACACTGAAAAGGAGCGGGAGAGCTATCTGAGGCTGAAAACCAACCAGATTGTGAAGTCCCTTGCGGATAACTTCCAGGAAGAAGAAATGGTCTGTGTAATCAGCAGAACCACGAGAAGTATTCACAAATTAAATTCTCTCAGAAAAGACAATGACAAAGCGCTGCACACATTGCTTCCTGGTGTTAAGAGGAGAATTCTGAATTCCGGGGAACCGGTTGAGAGCAGGATGATTTATTCGGCGGAGTGTATGGACAGCTGGTTCGGCAGAATGAAGTACGATCCGGCAGAGGTGACGGCTGTGATGGACAGCTTTTTTGATAATATTGACATTACACAGTTTACAATGGGAGACGTGCGCAAGACATGCGGATACATGGTGAAAAAGGTGAATGAATATGCAGAAGAGCAGAGTATAGAAAAAGATGATATCATGAGATATTTTGACACCAGATATCTGTTTGATGAGAATCTGGACAGAATGAAACGGGAGACTGCAGGTTATATCACACTGATTTTCCAGTCTGTCGATGGGAGAGAAGAACGCGGGCAGGATTTATTCGAAATGATCGACAGTTACATTCACAAAAATTATAACAAAAAGATAACGCTGTCCATGATAGCGGAAAGTATCTATGCCAATCCGGCCATTTGCCGGAATATACTTAGGGAGAAGGGCATCAGCTTTAATGAATATCTTACAGAGATTAGAATTGAGCATGCAAAACTGCTACTTACGGATTCGGATGCCGGTATTGAATATATTTCCAGTGAGATCGGATACACGAATCCAAAGTATTTTTTTAAGGTATTTAAAAAGTCTGTGGGTGAGACTCCGCAGGAATACAGGAAGAACAGGAGGGGAAGCTCTTGATATTGGATGCACACTCCCATTTGGGGGAGGACGTAATATTCGACTGCAGGCATACGGAAGAAGACCTGCTGGAGAATAACCAGAAATACGGAATTGCGGGCGGAATCGTACAGCCTTTCATCGGCAGGCCATATATGGAGGTCACAAGGCAGTACCATGACAGAATAGGACAGTTATGCCGGAACAACAGGAATTATTGGGGGATGGCTTCGATAAATCCTCATTTCAGGCACGAAGAATATGCAAAAGAAGCCAGACGCTGTATAGAGAAATTGGGATTCATTGGCCTGAAGCTCACACCGGTCAGCCATGCAGTGAACCCGGAGTCCAGGGACGGGCTGTTTGTTTTTGAGACGGCCAGGAAACTGGGGGTGCCGGTTATGGTACACACAGGGTATGGAATTCCCTTTGCCGACCCGGAAAAATTAAGAAAAGCGGCCGGGTTATATCCGGATGTGAAAATGGTGATTGCCCATCTGGGCAGCAGTTTTTATGCGTCCCAGGCAATTCATCTGGCGCAGGAGTATGAGCAGGTCTACCTGGAACCAAGCGGCTGCGGGATTGGGGAGACCTACGAGGCGCTTCGCGCGCTGGATGGGAAAAAAGTGATGTTTTCCTCGGATTCCCCTCTTCAGATTCCGACCGAGCTTGCCAAGTACCGCACGATACTGGAGAGGCATCCGGAATGGGAGGAAGATATCTTCTGGCGGACTGCCTGCGGAGTATTTGGCATCCGGCCGGAGGGATGCACTGCACAGTAAAAAAGTTACTCAGATTCATCAAAAAAGTTACCGGTCCCGTGCTAGGATAAACTTAACAAAAGTTACCTGCAGATGTAACAGTTCAGACAAGCTTGAACTGTTACCTGCGGATAGCTGAATATAAAATGAAAGGGAGAAATCGAATGAGGAAAAAGCTAGTCAGTTGTTTATTAGTATTGAGTATGGTAGGAACGGCCTTCTTAACAGGCTGTTCAGGAAACGAAAAGAAAGAGGATGCGGGGGACAGTCAAGAGACCGAAAAGACAGAGCAGGCTTCTTCAGGCACAGATCCGGCATTCACCTACGACGGGGATGACGTAACCCTTAACTTTATGTTTATAACGGGCGGGGAAAACGAATTTTATAATAAGACACTTCCTGAGATGGTAAATAAGCAGTTCCCGAATATTGAAATTGAGGTGGAGGAGCTCCCGAGCGATAACTATAAATCTACAATCCAGATGAAGTTTGCAAGCGGCGAGGGCCCGGATATGTTTGAGTGGTGGCCGGATAAGCAGGCGGAACCTTTAGTAGAGGCGGGCTACTGCCTGGATCTGAGCGACTTAGAATGTATCGGGGATTTCAGGGAAGATATGGTGGAGTCCTTTACATTTGACGACAAGAATTACGCAGTCCCTTTGGGATCCAGTTTCCTGACAACCTGGTATAACCAGGAGCTTTTCAAAGAAGCAGGGATATCGGAGGTACCGATGAACTGGGAGGAATTTATTGCGTGCTGTGACGCATTAAAAGCGAAAGGTATCACGCCAATTGTTATGGGTGATAAGGATGCATATGTGATCCAGTTCGGCACATACATGATGGGGGCATCCTGCATTTACAATGAAAACCCTGACTTTGATGACCAGCTTTATACAGGAGAGACAAAGTTTACAGATGCCGGATGGGTTGAAACGATTGAAAAATACCAGTATTTGTATGACAAAGGATACGTGATGGCGGATACGCTGGGGCTGTCCCATGATCAGGCAAGACAGGCATTTATCGATGGCAGAGCGGCAATGACATTTGACGGAAGTTTTGGCTGGGAGGCGCTGATGGCAGATGGCGCGTCAGAATTTGATAGAGGTATATTTATGCTTCCATCTAACGAGAAGGACGAGGAGCTTGTATACAACCTGACTCCGGCAGAAGGAATCTTTGCTGGCGCCAACGAAGGCCATGAGGATGCGGTAAAGGCAGTGATGAGCTACTGGTTTACAGAAGGCACCCCTCTGTTCGAGGCATGGGCAGAGTCAAACGATAACATTCCTGTACACAATAGCCTCTCTGACGAACGTGAATTGATACAGGAATATATGACAAGATACGACGGTCTTTCCACCATTTACAATCTGAACAATGCATGGCCGAGCGGTGTCAGTGATGAACTAACAGCCAAATTCCAGGAAGTGATTGCAGGAGAGGCTGACGCGGCGGACGTTACCAAGGCTATGGAGTCCAAATTTGAGCAGGTAAAATAAAAGACTGGAATGGGCGTGTCATATTGCAGCAATGAATTCTCAAGCATGCTCTAATACGAGGAGGACGTCCCAAAAGATCTTGAGACGCCCTCCTTTATAAAATGGCGAGGTATGGAAATGCTTTATAGTAGATCAATTGAAGATACACTGGATCCGGAATTATTCGAAAATCCTCCTGCGCAGTACCGTGGGGCCCCTTTCTGGGCATGGAACTGCAGGCTGGATAAGGATGTTCTCCTTTCCCAGATCAGCCAGTTCGGAGAAATGGGAATGGGAGGCGCACATATTCACTGCCGGGTAGGGCTGGATACCCCCTATCTGGGAGAAGCGTTTTTTGATGCGGTATCGGCCTGCAAAGATAAGATGAAACAGGAAGGGCTTCTGTGCTGGCTGTACGATGAAGACCGCTGGCCTTCCGGTACGGCAGGGGGAATCGTTACAAGAGAAGAAAAGTACCGCATGCGTTTTCTTGTTTTCGAGCCTTACGAGATGGAGGAAGAGCAGCAGGACGGGTATATGGCTGCAGCAAAGGCGGTCAGGAGCCGAAAGCGGAAACTGCTGGGATATTACAGGATCACACTGGACTCCAAGGGAATGCTGGAATCTTATGAATGTGTGGAAGACTCTGCAGGCGGGGAAATCTGGTGTGCATGGCTGGAAGTTTCCGGAAATACCCCCTGGTTTAATAATCAGTCCTACGTAAATACGCTGGACAAGTCAGCCATCGACAGATTCCTGGAAGTTACCCATGAAGAATATTACCGGCGCTTCCAGGATGACTTTGGGACGGTGATACCGGCCATATTTACGGATGAACCGCAGACTGCACACAAAGAAAGACTGGAAGATCCCTTTCAGAAAAAAGCGGTCATCCTGCCTTTCACAGATGACTTTGAGGAAACATTTAAGAAAGAATACGGGATCTCCATATTGGCAGGTCTTCCGGAACTAATCTGGGAGAAAAAAAGTAATGGTTACTCTCAAATCCGGTATCTCTATCACCGTCATGTATGTGAACGGTTCTCGGAAGCGTTCGGGGATCGTGTGGGGGAATGGTGCCGGAATCATGGAATCGCGCTGACCGGACATATGATGAATGAATGGACTCTGCATTCACAGACCATGGCAGTGGGAGAGGCCATGCGCCCTATGATGAATTTCGGGATACCGGGAATCGATATGCTGTGCGACAGACGAGAACTTTCCACGGCAAAGCAGGCCCAGAGCGTAGCCCGGCAGATGGGGCGCAGGGGGGTGATGAGTGAGATCTACGGGGTGACCGGGTGGACTTTCGATTTCCGAAACCATAAACTGGCCGGAGACTGGCAGGCGGCGCTGGGGGTGACATTGAGAGTTCCCCATCTGACATGGGTTTCCATGGAAGGGGAGGCAAAGCGAGATTATCCGGCAAGTATTGGATATCAGTCTCCGTGGTACAAAGAATACCGCGAACTTGAGAATCATTTTGCAAGGTTAAATACGGCATTGACCAGGGGAAAAGCAAAGGTAAGAGTCGGCGTCATACACCCCATTGAGTCCTACTGGATCTACTGGGGATGCCAATCCCACAATGCGGATGTCCGCGAGACGCTCGACACACAATTTGAAAACCTTATATCGTGGCTGCTGTACGGACTGATAGATTTTGATTTTATTTCGGAGTCCATGCTGGAGGATCTTGACGGGCAGTTAAGAGATGCTGCTGAGGCAAAAGACGGTGAGCAGATTATAGAGACTGCAGATATTTACAGCCATACTTTCCATGGAGGCTGTCATGCAGCAAACTTTCAGGTTGGAGAAGCCGCATATGAGGTGATCGTGGTGCCAGGTTGCGTAACATTGCGGGAGCATACCTATAAAAGACTGCAGAAATTCCATTCTCAGGGTGGCAGAATTCTTTTTCTGGGAACTGCGCCCTCCTGTATGGAAGGAAGAGAATCTGTGGACATCCGACGGCTGGCGGAAGAATGCGGAGTCATTCCCTTTCAGCGGGAAAGCCTTCTGAATTCCCTGGAGCCCTGCCGCGACATTGATATGTTTACAGAAAATGCAGAGGGGTCAGACCCCTCCAGGATGAAACACCGGGAAAATCAGAAGCGGGCAAAAAACATGTTTTACCAGATGCGTGTGGACAAGGGTGCCGAATGGCTGTTTCTATGTCATGTCAACAAACCGGCAAACGAAGATATTACTTATACCGAAAGACTGACAATTGAGATAAAGGGAGAGTACCGCCCCAGTTTGTATGACACGGTAAGCGGGAATATCACGGAGTGCGCAGCCTGCTATGAAAACGGAAAAACGATGATAACAGCGTATGTTTCAGCCCATGACAGCCTTCTATACCGGTTGGCGCCGGGAAGATACATGGAGGCAGGCGCGGCGGAGACACCCTCATTCCTGAAAAATAAGTGCGGTATCTGGCCTGATGAGGCAAAGAAACTGCTTCCGGAGCCGGAGCATTTTTCATTGGAAGAAGAAAACTGCTGTCTACTTGACCTGGCTGAGTATGCATTTGACGAGGGGGAATGGCAGCCAGAGGAGGAACTGCTCCGGGCCGACAACCGCTTCCGGAAGGCGCTGGGCTATCCACTCCGCATGGAGGCTCTGGCGCAGCCATGGCTGAAGCAGGAGGAAGACGAAGAAGTTCACAGACTGAGGCTGCGTTTCCGGATAGATACAGAGATTGCGATAGAGGATGTATATCTGGCACTGGAGCATCCGGAAAAAGTACAGATCTACTTGAATGGAAACCTGTGCGGCAATGAAGAACGGGGCTGGTACGTGGATCAGAGCATCCGCAGGATCTATCTTGGCCGAATACAAAAAGGAAAAAACCTTCTGGAGCTGTATATGCCCTTTGGCGAGAAAACAAATGTAGAATGGTGCTGGCTTCTGGGGCGGTTTGGCGTAAAGGTGTCAGGAAGGAAAAAACGGCTGACGGCATATCCGGGAGTAATATATTATGGGGATTATGTAACACAGGGCCTGCCTTTTTATGCAGGGAATCTTGTCTATGAAACCTCTGTGGAGACAGAAGCGGGAGAGTTATGGACAGAGATTTCGAGATACCGAGGCGCACTTCTGCAGATTAAAGTAGATGGAAAGAAAAAAGGAAACCTGATATATGCACCTTACAGGATGAACCTGGGAAAGGTCAGAGCAGGGAAGCATAAGATATGCATCCGGGTGTTTGGAAACCGAGCCAATGCATTTGGCCCGGTACATAACGCAGACCGGACAGAAACGTGGTACGGTCCGAATCTGTGGAGGACCCGTGGAAATAAATGGACATATGAATACCGGCTGGAGGAGATGGGCGTTCTGTCGGCTCCGCTGTACTGGCTGGTAAAAGATGAGGAGGAATAGAAAATGAACAAGAAATTTCCAGATGGAGTGTATCCTGTGATGCTGACTCCGTTTACAGAAGAGAACAAAGTAGATTATGAGTCACTGGGGAGGCTGGTAGAATGGTATATCGCCAGCGGTGCGGCAGGCCTGTTTGCAGACTGCCAGTCCAGCGAAATGTTTTTCCTGTCTCTGGAGGAACGAGTGGAGATTGCGCGTTTTGTCAAAGAAAAAGCAGCGGGCAGGGTGCCGGTGGTGGCATCCGGCCATATATCCGATACCATAGAGGCGCAGGCAGAGGAGCTTAACAGGATCGCAGAGACAGGCGTGGATGCGGTTATCCTGCTGACAAACCGTCTTGCTGCGGAGGAGGAGAACGATAAAGTATGGCTTGAAAACCTCAAAAAACTGCTGGAAAAACTGCCGGTAGATATGGCGCTCGGATTCTACGAATGCCCATACCCGTACAAACGGATTATCTCACCCGAACTTCTGAAATGGTGTGCAGACAGCGGAAGGTTCTACTTTATCAAAGACACAAGCTGCGATAAGGAAATCATCAGAAAGAAGTTGGAGGCCGTGAAGGGCAGCAGCTTGAAACTGTTCAATGCCAACTCGTCCACACTGCTGGAAACGCTGCAGATGGGGGCAAGCGGATTCAGCGGAGTTATGGCCAACTTCCATTTGGATCTGTATGCATGGCTTTGCGGCAATTATGAAACGAACCCGGAGAAATCCAGGGAAATCGCCGATTTTCTTACAACCGCCTCTTTGATAGAACGCCAGGTCTACCCGGTGAATGCGAAATATTGCCAGAAGCTGCTCGGAAACTTTACCTCTATACATACAAGAACAAAGGACGCCTCTCTTCTGAATGTAACGGCAATATCAGAGACAGAGCAGCTCATGCGCCTGACGGATTATATCAGGCGGAGTATATTGGGGGAGGAGCAGAGATGAAAGTATTAGTAACAGCAACCAATTATTCGAGGTATTGCCGGCCCGGAAAACAGATTCTGGAGGAAGCGGGCTGTGAGATTATAGAAAACCCCCATGGAAGGCCGTACACTTCTGAAGAATTGAAAGCCATAGTGGGGGATGTGGACGGGGTCATTGCAGGAGTGGACACATGGAATGAAGAAATCTTTCAGCTTGCTCCACGCCTAAAGGTATTAGCCCGGTTCGGAGTCGGCGTGGACAACTTTGACCTGGAGGCAGCGAAAAAACATGGGATTACCGTTTGCAATTGTCCGGGAATTAATTCTTCGGCCGTAGCGGAACAGGCCATGGCGCTGATGCTGGCGCTGCTCAGACGGGTTCCTGAGCTAAATAAATCTATCAGGAGTGGAGAATGGACCCGCCCCATGTTCCACGAAATGAAGAGCAGGACTGTCGGCTTCCTGGGGTTTGGAGCAATTGCAAGAAGTACAGCAGAAAAGCTTGGAGGTTTCCATCCGTCAATGCTGGCGTATGATAAATATCCAAACGTTGAGGCGGCTGAAAAGCTCGGCGTAAAAATAGCTACTCTGGACAGAGTACTGGCTGAATCAGATATCCTGTCCATACATCTGCCGGCTGCGGAGGATACGTTTCATCTGATCGGAGAAGAAAATATCAAAAAAATGAAAGACGGCGTACTCATTGTGAATACCGCAAGAGGCAGCATCGTAGATGAAAAAGCCGTGGCAGATGCAATGAAGAGCGGGAAAATCGGAGGATTGGCAACAGATGTGTTTGAAAGCGAGCCGGTAGACCTGCAGAATCCGCTCTTTGGATTCGACAACTATATCGCAGGCCCCCATATAGCGGCTGAGACATATGAAAACTGTGAAGAGACATCGATCATGACCGCAGAGTCAGTCCTAAAAGTTTTTCGGGGGGAAGCACCGCATAATCGAATGATATGCGGCTAAGATCCTTAGGGTACAGAATAATGCCTGTAGATAACTACATTGTTCTGTATCTTGTTGATAAGGATAAAACAGAGATTCAAATAGATGGAATATTCTACAGCAAATATAATGATAGAAATGACAGGTAAGACTAGAGCGTGTCTGAAAATTTACTGCCGTAATATCCCCTAAAGCGGGACGACATCTTACGGCAAGATATTTTCAGACACGCTCTGGTACATCCAAAAAGGTGCTTTGAAGTGTGAGGGAGCACCCGGGCCAGCGGATTTCCCGCCCAAAATAAAATGCGTACGCATCCAACCTTGCATTAGTTTGCGGCTTAGTGCAATTTGTTACGTGTTTTGTTTTTAAAGAGAACTCTTTACCTTCGTATAGATCCCGTCGGCATCAAGCCCATATTTTGCAAGCAGTTTTACCGCTGGGCCAGATTCCCCAAACACATCGTTCGTACCTATTTTTAGTACACTGGCGGGATAGTTTTCGCTCAGGCAGTCGCATACCGCGCTTCCAAGCCCACCGATGACGGAATGTTCCTCTACTGTGACGATCTTACCGGTTTCCTTTGCAGCTTTGATGACAAGTTCTTCATCCAGGGGCTTAATTGTGTGGATATTGATGACCCTGGCCTGAACACCTTCCTGGGAGAGTCTTTCAGCGGCTTCAAGTGCAGCAGAGACGCACAGTCCGGTAGCGATGATGGTGACATCCCGGCCGTCCCTTAGTGTGATTCCTTTTCCAAGTTCAAATTTGTAGTCAGGCCTGTCATTAATTACGGGGACTGCCAGGCGTCCGAAGCGGAGATATACGGGACCTTCGTATTCATAAGCGGCCTTTACGGCGGCGCGGGCTTCTATGTCGTCGGCCGGATTGATCACAACCATACCCGGGATCGCCCTCATTAGCGCGATATCCTCATTACATTGATGAGTGGCGCCGTCTTCTCCTACGGAAATGCCTGCATGGGTGGCGCCGATCTTGACGTTCAGGTGCGGGTAGCCCACGGAGTTTCTCACCTGCTCAAAGGCACGGCCTGCCGCGAACATGGCAAAGGAGCTTGCAAACGGTACTTTTCCGGCAGCAGCAAGACCTGCGGCCACACCGATCATATTACCTTCCGCAATCCCACAGTCGATAAATCTTTCAGGGAAAGCTTTTTTAAAAATGCTTGTCTTAGTTGCGGCAGCAAGATCTGCATCTAAAACTATGATTTCGTTATGTTCTTTGCCGAGTTCAACTAGTGCGTTTCCATAACTTTCTCGGGTAGCGATTTTCTTTACTTCTGACATAATGTCTCACCTGCCTTTTCTAATTCTTCCATCGCCATTGCGTATTGTTCATCGTTTGGTGCGGTTCCGTGCCAGGAAGCCTGATTTTCCATAAAGGAAACGCCTTTTCCTTTTATGGTTTTCATAACGATTGCGGTTGGCATTCCCTTGATAGTCTTAGCCTCATCAAAAGCAGCTTTCAACTGGTCGAAATCATTGCCGTCGGCTACGTTGATTACATGGAAATTAAAGGATTCAAATTTCTTATCAATGGGATACGGAGAGCATACATCATCGATTGCCCCGTCAATCTGAAGGCCGTTGTTATCGACGATTACGACCAGATTATCCAGCTTATGGTGTCCCGCCAGCATGGCAGCCTCCCATACCTGGCCTTCCTGAATCTCTCCGTCACCCAGCAGTGTATAAATGCGGTAAGACGCATTGCTTAATTTTGCCGCAAGTGCCATGCCAACGGCAGCGGATACGCCCTGCCCCAGGGAACCGCTGGACATATCCACTCCGGGGATGTGTTTCATATCCGGATGTCCCTGTAAGATCGAGCCGATCTGCCGGAGTGTGTTAAGTGTGGTTACCGGAAAATATCCTCTGTGTGCGAGGGTGGCATACAGGCCCGGAGCCGTGTGCCCTTTGGAAAGAACAAAACGGTCCCGGTTCGGCTCCTTTGGATTCTCGGGATCAATGTTCATCTCTTCAAAGTATAAATAGGTAAACAGGTCTGCGGCAGAAAGAGACCCGCCCGGATGGCCTGCTTTCGCACTGTGAACAGAAGTGACGATACCCTTGCGCACTTCGTTTGCGATCTGCTGGAGTTTTTGTTTATTCATGAGTTGCCTCCTTAAATTTTTTATAAAAATTCTCAATATTCATGGAAATATCTTCGTTGAATACTGAGGAGCCGGCCACAATTACGTTTGCACCGGCTTGTATGACCTCTTTTACATTGTCCAGTTTGATGCCCCCGTCAACTTCAATATCTACGGAAAGCCCCATCTCATTGATCATGCTGCGGAGCCGCGCTATCTTGGGCAGCACATTGGGGATAAAGGCAGCGCCGCCGAATCCTGGGTTTACAGTCATAAGAAGCACCATATCCACATCTTCCAGTACATATTCTATAGAAGAAAGAGGGGTAGCCGGATTCAGGACAACACCGGCTTTTATTCCGTGATTTTTAATGGCCTGGATGGTGCGGTGCAGATGGCGGCATGCCTCTGCGTGCACGGTAATAATGTCGGCGCCGGCCCTTACAAAGTCGTCTATATAGCGGTAAGGCTCCTCGATCATCAAATGGACATCAAAAGGTTTGTCGGTATATCTTCGTATAGACTGGATGACGGGCAGGCCGAGTGAAATATTGGGTACAAACATACCATCCATAACGTCGATATGTATATAATCTGCGGGAGAGAGATGTAGGACCGTGATCTCTTTCCTGAGTTCTGCAAAATCAGCAGAAAGAATTGAAGGTGCTAATTTTATCATGAGTTATCTCCCCGGTTTTCTTATTTTTAGTTAGAAAATGCCGCAAAATTGCTGAAGTATTATCTTGTGTAATCGTTTAGAAAGGTCTGCGCATTTACTGCGCAGACCGTACGAAAACATAGTAGCTGCAGTCATCCAGCCTGTCGCCGTGGGCGAATTACAATGGGCTGGATGTGCAACAGTTCAGGCTTGCATGAACTGTTGCAATCTTGCAATTTTGCAGCATGATTTGGTCGGATACCTGGCAGCGGCTGCTAGCGGGCTGCCGGATATCTGACCCTGCACCAGGTTCCATATGTGATACAATACCCATATGGTTCACTGACTGCAGAATTCTAAAGTGAAGGAGTCAATATGTCTATTTACCAGCGATAAAGTCTTCCAGCATTGCGCGGCACTGGTCGTCCGGATGCTGTACCGGTGGGTGTTTCATAAAGTAGGAGCTTGGCTCTTCGATTGCGCCTGCCATCCCTCTGTCTTTTGCGAGCATGCAGCATCTAACGGCGTCAACGCTGATTCCACCGGAGTTCGGGCTGTCGATAACATCCAGTTTCAAGTTCAGGCTTACAGGCGCTCCGCCAAACTTCTGTCCTTCGATGCAGATAATTGCGGTCTTCTGATCTCCCTGGTTGTCAACAAAAGCGAATCCGGGAGCAATCGGCACATCATGTTTCAGAATACTTGCAATCGCGTCATGCTTTGTGACATGTTTTGTCTCACCGCGCATAACCAGGTTGATAAAGTCTGTATTTCCAGCGTAGTTGAGCTGATAAGACTTTGTAATCTTAATTCCTCTGTCCTCAAACAGTTTTGCAAGCGCTCTATGTACGATGGTTGCGCCTAACTGGCTCTTCCAGTCGTCACCGATAACCGGGATGCCAGCCTTTTTGCATTTATCAGCGATGGCTGGTGTGCTGGCGATCAGTTCCGGAATTCCGTTGACAACGCCGCATCCTGCTTCACATGCTGCATCCACGTAAAATCTTGCTGCATCGTGGGAACCTGTAGGAAGGTTGATAAGAATGACATCAACTTTGTAATCTTTGAGTGCCTGAACTACGTCTACCGGCTCTTGAGAGTCATCAATTGTAAAGTAGTCTTTGCCATAGTAATGCTGCAGATGATCCGGTGCTCCGTCCAGGACTGGTCCTTTTAATACCGGCGCCCCGAGTTTCGGAACATCGCAGATCTTGTATGTACAGTTTGGCCATTCCAGAATTGCTTCGCTGACATCCTTGCCAACTTTCTTGGAATCAATATCAAAACCCACAACA
The DNA here is from genome assembly GCA_000509105.1 of Clostridiales bacterium VE202-21. Classification (GTDB taxonomy): domain Bacteria; phylum Bacillota; class Clostridia; order Lachnospirales; family Lachnospiraceae; genus Faecalicatena; species Faecalicatena contorta. Next base: position 103,960 of record BAIF02000033.1, read on the forward strand.
ACTTCGATATCGGAAGGAACATATCCCCCCAGGTTATAATGCATAAGTCCGCCGGCTTCTTCTGCAATCTCCGGTGTCTTATAGAACTCGATTCCCTGAACGAGAGAGCATGCGCAGTTACCTACTCCGACGAGTGCCAATCTGATTTTTTTCTCTGCCATAGTTTTTTCCTCCTGAGATAATTTGGATTATTATGTATTTGATGCTGGAGCAAATGTTAAAGTTAACGTTTAAGTAATCGGACAAAAAAATTTTTATGCTGTCCTCAGTATGAAAATGTGAAAAGATAAACAAAATGATAGTTAACGTTAACTGTATCATTTGATCTGCTTCATGACCCCATTCTAAATCCAAAAAATAAAAAAGTCAATTGGCATATATGCACAAAAAGTTTATAGAAAATTAGTCAATATTCTCAAAAAGCCTAATACTGAATGAAAAAACGGCTGAAGGAGCAGAAAAAAGCGGATTTTTTTGTATAAAATGTTGGACAATGTTTGAATAGTAAGCTATACTAAAAATTAAGAAAATACAGTTACTGTACCGATAACTTAAATGTTACTTATTATTTTAGTTTATTTCGTTATAGAAAGGCTGTACATAGAAAAATCTCTGCTGTTAAGGAGTGATACTAACTGCCGCCAGCAGACTGAACGGAGGGGATACTCAGTGAAAAATGAAAAGGTAGATATTGTCACCATAGGCAATATTGTAAAAGAGACAATTTTTCTGACGGATAAGATAGTGGGGCCGGTTCTTGGAAGCCCCTGTGCATATACAAGCCTGGCTCTTGCGAAAGCCGGAAAGAGTACGGGGATTGTGACCTATTGCGGCGAGGAGATGCAGAAGATAATAGAAAGAGAACTGCGCATGGTGGATACAACGGGATGCATTCCCTATATGTATACGACAGAGAATCATTTGATTTATCAGGAAGATGCGAAAAACAGGGTAGAGTATTTTAAAGTAGCTCCTGTGATCAGTTATGAAGTAATACCGGAGACATATCTGGATGCCTCTACATTTTTCATCTGTCCCATGGATTATGAAGTGGATATTGAGATATGCCAGAGGCTGAATGCGGCTGGAAAGCGCATTATCGTGGATCTGGGCGGATACGGCGGAACCACCTCCTACAATCATTTTCCGGTAGGAACATACCGGGGAAGAAAACTGGTGGATGATTTATGTGCAAATGCATTTATTATAAAAGCCAGCCAGGATGACCTGCGTTATCTGATGCCGGATCAAAGTGTGGAAGACTGCCTGGAGTATCTGACTGCCAGAGGCCCCCAATATGCCGTTGTTACCATGGGAGAACAGGGTGCGGCATTCCAGGGGGCAGGCGGAAAAGTACTGTTTTCGGACAGTTACCCTACGATGGAAGGAAAGGAAAAAAACCTGACGGGAGCCGGAGATGCATTTTCGGCAGGTTTAATGGCGGCTTTAGATGAAAAACCCGATGATATAGCTTATGCAGTAGAGTATGCCAATAGTATGGCATCACTGATTCTGGAAGAAAACGGCGGATGCGTGGAGAGCAGGATGCCGGTTGAAAGAATGGTCAAGCTGCGGATGGAGGGAAAATTATAGTATGAAAAAAGTAACAAGATTGAAGGATTTGGCAGAGGGGCTTGGTGTAAGTATTACGACGGTATCTAAGGCGCTGAATGACCATCCGGATATATCCGCTAAGAGGAAAAAAGAGATTCTGGACTATGCAAGAGAAGTAAACTATGTGCCGAATCAGGTTGCCCGAAGTTTCCGCCAGCAGCGGACCAACATGGTTGGTATTATTATCAGTGATAACGCCAACCCATTCTACGCAAGGGTGATCCGGGGTATCGAGGAGACGTTATCGGCCCACGGCTATCATTGCGTCGTGATGAACAGCCATGAGGATGTGGATAAGGAGATTCAGCTGGTAGACGAGCTGAGGGGTCTTAACGTGGCAGGTGTAATCCTGACACCGGCGGCGGGAAATAAAAAGAGCTGTGAATTACTGCGGAAATATGATATCCCCTATGTTCTGGTGAACCGTTACCTGGAAAAAGACGAGGACACCTATGTGGTTCTGGATGATTATCAGGCCGCATATATGACAGCAAAGCATCTCTGCAGCTACGGCAATGAAAAGATTTTTTTCCTGAATTTCCTGCCCAGTGTCTCTTCCGCGCAGAACAGGCTGGAGGGCTACAAGAAGGCGCTCGAAGACTGCGGCATCCCGTATGAGCCGAACATGGTCGTATCCGGCTGCACGGATCAGGCGGACGGATACGAGAGCATGAAGCGCATATTGGAGCGCAATAAACCCCCGCTGTCCGTGATGTGTTACAGCGATTATATCGCAATAGGCGCGATCTGTGCAATCCAGGAGAGGGGATTCAACCTGCCCCATGATATCGCACTTAGCGGCAATGACGACATCGGAATACTGTCCTTTGTAAAACCCCGTCTGACAACCATCGGCTCGCCCAAACTAAGAATGGGCATTGAGAGCGCCAGGCTGCTGATAGAATTAATGGATGCAAGGGCAAAGATGGAGGATGAAGAGGAGGAGACAGAACCGGAAGAGAAAAAGCATGTAGTAATGAAACCAGAACTAATACTGCGGGAGACCTCCTAAAAATT
>BAIF02000032.1 GCA_000509105.1 Clostridiales bacterium VE202-21
TTTTGTGAATTACCAAATCACAAAATCAGGGGACCCAGCGCAAGAAATCATCAGATTTCTTGTGATGTGTCCCCTGTACTCCACTTTTGGGGCTGTCGGCTTCCTAGAATTTCTTAGGTTCGCGTCCGCACCCCAAAACGGCATATGTGCATTTGTCAGGCTTACGGCTGTTCCATTACTTCGCGCCCCCATCGGAAAGAGGCCTATTCCACTTCCACTCAGCGTCCCCTCCTATCGTTACTCAGAAAGATACCACCCCCAGAGGTACAGCAGAGGCCAGATCAGCCCCACCAGGCTGAATGCGGAGAATCCCGTAGTCATAGCAGCGTAAATAATATTAAACACATAGTATGCTGCCAGTATAATTCCTATAATCAGCACTATTTTTCTGGATTTATAGGCTACACCTATGATACCGGCTGCCAGTATGATCAGCCCGCCAATAATCGAATATACATAAGAGAACGTCGTCGGCGGTACGATACCCATTGCCTCATAGGTCGCATCCATTGTTGATTTCATAGCGATAGCAAACACACCTGACAAGAGGGAAATTGCCCCAATGACAATCAGGATGATAGAGAATACTTTTAAAAGCTTACTTTGTTTTTTCATGTGAAAACCCTCCTCGTTTTATGAGATTAGTGAATAAGTTGTATAGAATCATGTGCTGTCTTTGCAAGAGCGCACAGGATTTTCTGTTAAATCTATTAATAAATATTATTACATCCGTCTAAGCGCCTCAATTGGGCTGAGTTTGGCCGCCTTCTTTGCCGGATAGATGCCGAATACGATTCCCACACTGCAGGAGAATATGGTTGCAATCAGAATCGCCGGGAAGGAAAGTTGAGCCTTGATGCCGCCGATTCCAAGGGCGCTGATCAGGGCCGTTAGCGCGGCGCCGAGTATGATTCCGATGATTCCTCCCATGCCCGAGATGATCGCGGATTCACAGAGGAACTGTGCGATGATGGATCCTGTCTTGGCCCCCAGGGCCTTGCGGATTCCGATCTCGCGGGTACGTTCTGTGACGGATACAAGCATGATATTCATAACCCCGATACCGCCGACAATCAGTGATATGCCTGCAACCAGAGCTACGAAGGCGGTTACTCCGTCCATGATGGAACCGAACATATCGGAGAAATCCATTGGCTTCTGCTGGATGAATGGCGTTTCGCCCAGATTCTGGTGTCTGGAATTCAGGATCTGTACCGCGTTTTTTGCGATCCTGGATGCCTGGTCTTTGTCAGCAGCAGTGATGGAGACGGAAGCAAAAGCTTCTACCGGAGTTCCCAGGTCTGCAGAGACAGTATAAGGCATCTCGATGGAAATACTTTTATCCATTCCCATTGCCAGGTACTGTTTTTCTGCTTCCATCATTTCCGGAGCAGTCTCACGTATGCCGATGATGTTAAAATTTTGTATATTGCTGTCTATCTGCAGTTCGATGGTCATGCCAATGACATCTGTATTACCGAATAAGTATAGTGCTGTCAGTTCGTCTATGACGCACACTTTGTTGGCATTTGCAACATCATTATCCGTGAAGTAACTTCCCTTTACCAGAGGATTTTGGTATTGTGCGTTTTCATAATCAGGAGTTGTCAGCCCTACGTAGGCATCAAATTTCCCTTTTCGGGTTGTAATGGATCCTAATGTACCCGAATAGGCGGATACGCTCTGTATGGAATCTCCCAGGGTTGTTTTCAGATAAGAAATATCTTCGCCCGTAATGCAGTTGGGGTCCGATACCTCGTCGGAATTAGCCTGGACCGTGACGGTGTTGTTCTGTTCGTTTGAAGCATCGACCACATCTTTTTTCAGACCGTTTCCGATGGAAACGATGGTGACGACAGATGTGATGCCTATGATGATACCCAGCATCGTAAGGAAGGAACGGCCTTTATTGGAACGGATATTATCAAGAGCCATTTTTACGTATTCTAAAAATTGTCCCATATTAAGTCCTCTTTTCTCAATCAGTCCGTTTATTCTTTCGCTGCTTCTGCACCGGCATCGGAGCCCGTGCCCTTTGCAGGCGCCGCAGTAGCCTTCATGCCGTCCTCAATATCTACGTTCAGATCATTTACCACTTTATCCCCCTTTTTCAGGCCGCTCTTAACTTCGATCTGTGTGGTGGATGCGGTACCCAGTTCGACCGGTTTTTTCTTTACAACACCGTTCTCAATTACATAGACAAAATCGCCCTCAGAGGAGGTGTTGATGACTTCCGTCGGAACAACCAGTACATTGTCGGCTTCCGCAACGGTCATTGTGATTTTGGCTGTAGCGCCGATGCAGAGGTTTTCATCCGGATTGTCGATATGGATCTCTGCACCGATGACCGGGTTCCCTTTTTCATTATTAACGGCTATTTTATTGACCTTTGTCAGTTTCCCTTCGTATTTATAGTCTCCAACGGTGACGGTGGCTTTATTGCCAACCTTCATCTTTTCATAGTCATCGGGAGATACTTCGATTTTTACACGAACCTTCTCGGTACTGGCGATGGTGAACATGGCCATTCCCTGGGTGGCTGTGTTGGTCTGCAGCGCATCTACGGCTGCGATTACACCGTCCATGTCGGCCTTCATGCCTTCCCGGCCCTTTTCCACAAGCTCGGCGGGGGTCAGCGCCGTGAGTTCGGCAAGGTTGTCGCTGATATCCAGGTTAGCCAGCTCTGCGGAGGACATTCCGGGGTCTGTGGCCGGTGCGTTGGCCGCATTGTAAGCTGCTTCCCATTCTGCGTAGGCTGCATCATACTGCGCCTTGAGCTGTGCATAACCGGCATCATTCACGGGATCATTATTGATGCCAGGTGCCGTCTCGTCGATTATCTGCTGGGCATCATTGATTGCTTGTGCTGCATCATCGTATTTTTTGAAAATCGGCTGAAGTGCTTTAATCACAGCAGTGTCATCAGCAGTCCTCTGATCGTCTGGTTTTGCAAGTGCAGCCTCAAGATCAGCGCGGCGTCCCGCGTAGTTAGTATTTATTTCATCGATCACTGCCTGGTTGGTATTGATAATTTCCTGCTGTTCCGCGACGATTTTCTTCAGGCGTTCCTGTTCCGGGGCAGCGGCGTCTGCCTCTGCCTGGTTGGCCTGATATTGTGCATAAGCGGCGTCAACCTGAGCAGCAAGGTCGTTTACTTTATCAGCCAGCCGGTTGGCCTGGTCTGCAGCCTGTGCAGATGCCGCATTTGCCGCGTCAATGGCTTTGGCATTTTGTGCCTTTGTAGCCTGGGATGCATTGAGGCTGGACTGCAGGCTCAGTTGTGCCTGCTGGTTGTCTCGCTCCAAATTTGTTGTGTCAAAGCTCACCAGGAGATCGCCGGCCTTTACGGAATTGCCCACAACAGCGTTGCAGATGGCAACAGGTGCAGTGACGGGAGAATAATAGGTCTTCGTGTTTTCACTTTCTATCTTTCCGCTTGCATTGTAAACTTCTTTAATATCGCCTGTTGTGACTTCAGCAACCTGCAGTGTTGTCGCCTGGTTGCTGCCGCTGCCAGTGGTTAGCTTTGAGGCCGCGAAGATCACTATGCCCAGAACCGCAATTACCGGGATGATGATCCAGGCGGGAAGCTTCTTCTTAGGGGGCTTCGCCGCTTCGGCATCTTCCAGTTCGTAGGAATCATCCCCGGTAAGTAAATCTTCATCGGTCAAATCGTTATCAATGGTGTCTAAAATTTCTTCCTGTTCTTTTTTCTTTTTGGAAAACATATTATGCCCCTTCCCTTTCTTCATTCAGATAATCATTTTCGATACGCCCGTCAATGATGCGGACGACTCTGTTGACCTGTTGTGCGATCTCATCATCGTGAGTGATGATAATAACGGTGCGGCCTCCCTTATGGAGGCCTTTCAGAATCTCCATGATTTCCTTCGTGGATTTGGTGTCCAGGTTACCGGTCGGCTCATCGGCCAATACGATTGGAGGCTGTGCGGCAATGGCGCGCGCCACAGCTACCCTTTGCTGCTGACCGCCGGAAAGCTCATTTGGCTTGTGCTTCATCCGCGTGCCCAATCCGACCTTTTTCAAGGCTTCGACCGCAATCCTGCGGCGTTTCTGCTTCCCAAGTCCGCGGTAAATCAGCGGCAGCTCAACATTTTCGACAGCATCGAGATTGGCAATCAGGTTAAATCCCTGGAAAATGAATCCGATCTCTTTATTGCGTATATCTGACAATTGGTTGTCTGTCAGTTTAGAGACATCGTGTCCGTTCAGAAAGTAATTTCCCGAAGAGGGGACGTCAAGACAGCCCAGCATGTTCATCAGTGTAGACTTTCCGGAACCGGAGTGCCCGATGATTGCGACAAACTCGCCTTTTCCGATTTCCAGATCGATACCGTCCAATGCACGCACTTCGTTTTCGCCGGGATTGTAGATTTTATGCAGGTTCTCAACTTTGATGAGTGGTTCCATGAAACATCCCTCCATGATTTAGTGTAATGGTAGTTGTATTACTTAACTAATACAATATTCTTTTAAGATTAAAAAGTCAATACTTTTATGGAGAAAACGTGCTCAAAAAATAAAAAATTGATAATAGTTCAGGTTACTATTCACGGGGCCGTGCACCCCGCTGCACGGCATCCGAACAATTAAAGTGATGAAGCCGGGCATCTGGGCCCTCGCCCCAGGCGACTTTAAATGGCCCAGATGCCGTTACTATGCGCGGCCCCCGGGCCGTGAATAGTAACCAGTTCAGACTTGTCTGAACTGTTACAATAATGGGAAACATTTACAGTAGAGGTATTGTCTGTTACAATACAGTCGTGCAATATAACGGACTTGGAGGAAAAAAGCGTGAGAAGATTACTGCCGTTTTTAAACGGGTATAAAAAGGAAAGCATTATCGGGCCGCTGTTTAAACTGCTGGAGGCAACATTTGAACTGATTGTACCGCTGATTATGGCACAGATTATTGATGTGGGAATCCGGCACCGGAATGTGCCATATATATGGAAGATGGGCGCTGTTCTTGTTGTTTTCGGCGTGCTGGGGCTGAGCTGTTCGCTTCTGGCACAGTATTTTGCGGCGAGGGCGGCCGTTGGGTTTGGCACCGGGCTAAGGCACGAATTGTTCCGCCATATCGGTGATCTGTCCTATGCGGAGATAGACAAAGCAGGGAGCTCTACATTAGTTGTGCGCATGACGAGCGATATTAATCAGGTGCAGTCTGGGGTGAATCTGGTGCTCAGGCTGTTTCTGCGTTCCCCGTTTATTGTGGTTGGCGCAATGATTATGGCATTTACGATCGACGTGAAGGTAGCGGTTATATTTTTGATCACCGTGCCGGTCTTGTCCCTTGTAATATATGGCATTATGATGCTGACGATTCCTCTGTATAAAAAAGTACAGAAGAGCCTGGACCAGGTTCTTCTTTCTACACGGGAGAATCTGGCCGGAATTCGTGTGATCAGGGCGTTTCGAACACAGAATCAGGAGAAAGCAGAGTTTGAGGATAAAAGCGGCACACTGATGCGGTTTCAGCAGCTAGTCGGAAAGATATCGGCTCTGCTGAATCCCCTGACCTATGTGCTGGTGAACCTGGGCATCATCGCCGTTGTCTGGTACGGCGGGGGCGCGGTGCAGGCAGGACGGATTACCCAGGGGGAAGTCATTGCGCTTGTGAACTATATGACGCAGATACTGCTGGCGCTGGTGGCGCTTGCCAATCTCATCGTTTCTTTTACAAAGGCGATGGCATCCGCGGGCAGAATCAATGAGGTATTTGACCTGAAGCCGGGTATTACGGATGGCGCGGGATCCATACAGAACGGAACCAAAACGGCATCTGCCGCAGATCCTCTGCCGCGTGTGGAGATGCGGGATGTTACCTTTTACTATGAAGGCAGCCAGGAGCCTGCGCTGTCGCACATTTCATTTTGTGCAGGCGCGGGTGAGACGATTGGAATCATCGGAGGAACCGGTTGCGGTAAGTCTACGCTTGTAAATCTGATCCCTCGTTTTTATGATGTCAGTGAAGGCGCAGTGTGTGTGAACGGAACGGACGTGAGGGAATGGAGGCTGGATGATCTGAGGGGGACAACCGGCGTTGTTCCGCAGAAGGCGGTCCTTTTCCATGGAACGATCCGGGAAAACATGAAAATGGGAAAAGAGAATGCCTCGGATGACGAGATCAGAACGGCACTGAAGACGGCCCAGGCGCTGGAAATCGTGGAGGGAAAACCGAAAGGGCTGGATACCATGGTCAGCGAGGGCGGTAAAAATCTGTCCGGCGGGCAGAAACAGCGCCTTACGATTGCAAGGGCTTTGGTGCGGCGGCCCCAGGTATTGATTTTGGATGACAGCGCATCGGCGCTTGATTTTGCTACAGATTCCCGGCTGCGAAAGGCGCTCAAAGAAGACACATCGGGAATGACCGTGTTTATCGTATCCCAGCGGGCGGCCTCTATTATGTATGCGGACCGGATTCTCGTGCTGGATGACGGGGAGATTGCAGGCTGCGGAACGCACGGGGAACTGCTGGAGAACTGCCAGGTCTACAGGGAGATCTGCTACTCGCAGCTTTCCAGAGAGGAGGTGGGCTAAGATGGCACGAAATCATGACGGTACTATTAAGAAAATCCTGCGCCTGATTAAGCCATACCTGCATTATCTGGTGCTCTCGCTGGTCTTTGCGGTGATATCCGTTGCGCTGACTCTGTATGCACCGATCCTGACCGGAAATGCAATTGATTATATAATAGGAACAAATCAGGTGGATTTTGACTCTATTTTCTATATTCTGAAGATTCTGGCCGCTGTCATATTCATTACGAGTGCAGCGCAGTGGCTGATGAACCTGTGCAACAATACGATTACCTACCGTGTTGTAAAGGATGTAAGGACCCGTGCCTTTGCGCAGCTGGAAATCCTTCCTTTAAAATATATTGACAGCCATCAGTACGGCGAGACAATCAGCAGGATTATCACGGATGTGGAGCAGTTCTCAGACGGACTGCTGATGGGATTTACACAACTGTTCACGGGGATTGTGACAATCGCCGGGACGCTGATCTTTATGCTTTCTATCAATGTGAGGATTTCCCTAGTGGTCATTTTGATCACGCCGCTGTCTCTTTTTGTAGCCAGCTTTATAGCAAAAAGAACGTACACCATGTTCAGGGCACAGTCTGAAGCGCGGGCGGAGATGACTTCCCTGGTGGATGAAATGGTGGGAAACCAGAAGGTCGTCCAGGCCTTTGGTTACGGGGACCGTGCGCTGGAACGTTTTGATGAGATCAACCGCAGGCTGCAGGAAGTAAGCCTGAAAGCCATATTCTTCTCTTCCATTACCAATCCCAGTACGAGGTTTGTAAACGGGCTTGTATATGCGGGAGTCGGGATTGTGGGCGCATTCACGGCGATAGGCGGGGTGATTTCCGTTGGACAGCTGTCCTGTTTCCTGAGTTATGCGAACCAGTATACAAAGCCCTTTAATGAGATTTCCAGCGTGGTGACGGAGCTGCAGAATGCATTTGCATGTGCAAAACGGGTCTTTGATTTTATCGAGGAGACGCCCGAGATCCCGGATTCCGGGGACGCCATAGTTATGGGGCAGGCGGACGGCAGCCTGAAGCTGGAGAATGTCTCTTTTTCGTATAGAAAGGATGTACCGCTGCTGGAGCATCTGAAGCTGGATGTGAAACCCGGGCAGAAGATCGCCATTGTGGGGCCAACGGGCTGTGGGAAGACAACGCTTATTAACCTTCTGATGCGGTTCTATGACGTGGATGCGGGACAGATTATCCTGAGCGGTCATGATATCCGGGAGGTGACCAGGGACAGCCTGCGGGCAAACTATGGGATGGTGCTGCAAGAAACCTGGCTGAAGTCGGGCACGGTTGCGGAAAATATTGCCTATGGCCGCCCGGACACCCCGCGGGAGGAAATCGTAGCTGCAGCCAAAGCCGCTCACGCCCATGGATTTATTAAGCGGATGAAGGACGGGTATGATACACTGATCCAGGAGGAGGGCGGGAATCTTTCCCAGGGACAGAAGCAGCTGCTCTGTATTGCGAGAGTTATGCTGAATCTGCCCCCTATGCTGATTCTGGATGAGGCAACCTCTTCGATCGATACAAGGACGGAAATTAAGATACAGGAAGCATTTCAGAAGATGATGGAGGGGAGAACCAGCTTTATCGTGGCACACCGCCTGTCTACCATACGGGAAGCGGATGTGATTCTTGTGATGAAAGACGGGAACATTATTGAACAGGGGAATCATGAAGAACTGCTCAGAGTGGGCGGGTTCTATAAGAATCTTTATGAGAGCCAGTTTGCCCATTAGTGCAAACACGTTGGCTTAAAATACAGTCATTTCCAGTTCACAGAAAAAACACAATTCTACTACATGGTATTCAAATTTTCTTCATACAATGGTGAGGTAATAAGGGGCAGAAAGGATGGTTGGATGAAGAAAAGGGTGATACAGTTATTTCTGGGGACCGCGGTTTTATTATATGTCTTTACCGGATGCAGCCATCAGGGGAGCACAGACGATAAAGATACGGATTCAGTAAATTCAGGGGAAGTAATCGTTGAAGAGCAGGAACAAGATTTTATAGATGAGGAATCACAGGGGAGCATTGAGTTAAACGGCATGCTGCAGGTGGACGGGAAGAGTGAGAACTCAGAATCGGAATCCATTAGTACCAGCAGCGAAAACCAGAATGCCGTGTTGGTAAAGAACGGAGGGACGCTTACCATGACAGACGGGAAGCTGACAAAGTCGGGGAACACGTCCAGTGCGGATGAGAGCAATTATTATGGCGTAAATGCGGTATTTGCTACAACTGCAGGAAGCGAGTCCAGTATCAGCAAAAGTGAGATCACGTCGGCGGCTGAGGGGGCGAACGCAGTTTTTGCAACCGGGACGGATGCACTCATACATGCGAACCATGTGAAGATCAGTACGTCGGGTAATTCTTCCAGGGGATTGAAGGCTACCTATGGAGGCAGAATTAAAGCAGAGAATATAGAAGTAACCACCAGCGGCACCCGCTGTGCGCCCGTGGCGGCAGAGAAGAGCGGCAGTGTGTTCGTACAGGGAGGCACTGTGCTGTCGTCCGGTACCGGCAGTCCATGCATCTTTGCGGCCGGGACAGTAACAGCAGAAAAGCTGGAGGGCAGTGCGGATGACAGCCAGATACTGATGATAGAAGGCGGCAGCACAGCAGTCTTAAACGGCTGTGACCTATCCGGTTCCGGTGAGAACGGTGTGCTGCTGTACCGGAGCAGCTCCGAAAACGAAGGGGAAGGGGCCTCAAACCTGAAAGCAGCTGATACAAAGCTGACATCCAGGACAGAAGGGCCGCTGTTCTATGTGACAAATACAAAGGCGGATGTAATTCTTAAAAGTTCGGAATTAAAGTACGAAGGTAATGTGCTGGCCAAAGTATCTGGCAACAACATAAACAACTGGGGAACCCCGGGCAGCAACGGAGGAAACCTGACATTGACTGCCATAGATCAAAAACTGAAGGGCAGAATAATCTGTGACGAGATCAGTACCGTGAATCTGAAGCTGAAAGAAAGTTCCAGCTTCAGCGGCAGCATCAACAGCGATAATAAAGGAAAATACATAAAAGTGTCCCTGGCGGAAGATGCAGACTGGAAACTGTCGGGTGACGCCTACGTAAATGTTTTGACGAATGCAGATCAATCCTGCAGCAATATAGATTCGGGAGGATACAGCATTTACTATGACACTGCGGACAGTGCGAACAGCTGGCTCGCAGGAAGAACAATCAGCCTGGCAGGCGGAGGGAAGATTGCGCCAAGGGGATAGGCGGCGGGGAGGGGGACGCTCTATAAAGGGATAGCCGAAAGCCGCCGTAAGAACATACCTGTCATTATAAATCGCGGACACGACCTAAGTAATTCTAGGCGGAAACCAGCCATGAAAATGGAGCACAGCTGACACATCGTAAGAAATCTGATGATTTCTCGCGCTGGGCCAGCTGATTTTTTGATTCGGGATCAAAAAATCTCTCTATTTTCACGGCTGGTTTCCGCCTAGAATTACTAAGATCCGCTTTAGCGATTTATAATGACAGGTATGTTCTTACGGCGGCTTTCGGCTATCCCTTTATGGAGCTGGTGCATCCAGTAGGGAGATATGATCCGTTCCTAGGCGAGGGGCTTGAAACGGGGGCCGTGTATGGAGATTGAATTGGTGGTGCTTTCATGTCCACGGCATCTCTGTTAGTGAGCGTTACGTCTCCCATCAGCGCCGAGACGAAAGCTCGTCACTGGAAAATGTAAAATGTGCTTGACATTTAATGTAAAGCGTACTATACTTTAAATGTAAAACGAACTATACATTTTCTTTAGAGGCAAAGGAGAGCGGTGATTATGAAAAAAGGTGATATGAGGAGAGAATTAAAGTTGGGTCTTGCATTTCATGCGCTGGCTTTGCTGCTTCAACAGTTTGCGGATACACCGGAGCTGATTAAGGGATTCCTTTTTGGGATGGCGATCTGCCTGATGTTGACCGGGATTCTTCCGGAAAAGTCCTACCGCAGAATAAAAGCGTTTAAGGAGTCTTTGTTTTATGGAGGAAAGCAGCGCTGAACACGACGGTCAGAAATGGGGGATGTTTTTGGAAAATAAAATTCAGCAGTTGAGGAAGGAACGCAAGATTACGCAGAGTGAACTTGCAGATGCAGTTGAGGTGACAAGGCAGACCATCATATCGCTGGAGAATGGCAGGTATAATGCGTCATTGATACTGGCACATAAGATTGCCCAGTATTTTGGAGTCAATATTGAGGATATTTTTATTTTTAATCTGGAGGAGGAAAATATATGTTTATAAAAGCATTGCAACAGGGGGCTAAGACAGACGAGGAGTACAGGGAGAAACTAAAAGCCAGGATCAGAATAGACTTTTTTATGTGCGGTGTGGGGCTGCTTACCATCGCAGCGGCGATTGTGATGATGCTGAGAGGCGGGGAATATGAGGAGGGATTTTTATGCGGGGTCTTTACGGGAACCGGTGCAGCCGTTCTTTTCTTCGCAGTCAAAGAGATCTTAAAGGCAAAAAAACTTCTTAAGAATGAAAAACTTCTGCGAGAGGAACGTCTCAAAGTATCTGACGAGAGAAATAAAATGATTAATGAAAAAACCTCATATTGGGCAGGCATGATTGTTATGGGAGCCTGTTATGTGGTTCTTTTAATTTCAGGATTTTTTAACTTTGCAGTATTCTGGACGGCATGGGGAGTACTAATGCTGTATTTCCTTGTTACCGTCATCGTAAAAAAATATTATGAAAAAAAGCTATGATTCCTGCTAAGGAGTCATAGCCTCATGTTCACGTTTCAGTTCAGCAAAGCATTCGTGGGCAGTCCAGAATTGGTTGGTCGGAGTTAGGACCGCCTTGTAGGGCAGAGGGCCGGCGCCGCTTTTCTTCAGCGCTGCCAGTGCCTGGTTGAGACGGTTGTCATCAAAGAATGCGAAAACGATCATGGTATCGGGTAGGGCGGTTCCGGCATAATTTCCTTCGGCGGGTACCGCGTCTTTTATGCCGGCCAGTACGCCGAGCGGCTGGTGATACTCTTCCTCTTTTACATGTTTCAGGCGAACATGCAGGGGAAAAAGTGCCATCTCGATTTTTAACAGCTTTTCTTTATCAGGAACGTGAAAAAGTAAGATAGTTTCTTTCATGGATAGTCCTCCTTATTTTTTTATATTGTAATCTATTTGGGACAAGATTGAAAGGGCTGAGGAAGGAAAAATATGTTACTATATACGGCCTATAGCCGTACATAGTAACGCATCAGGCTCATTTAAAGTCGCCTGTGGCGGGGAACCCCATCACTAAACTGACTCGGATGCCGTGCAGCAAGATGAATGGCCCCGCGAATAATAACAAAAATATTTATATTGACAAATCAATAACAAGGATATATAGTTGTATTAACACAATAGTACAGAACGAGGAGGGAGATCATGATAGAGATCAAAAACCTGACCAAGATTTATAAACTGAATAAAAAGCAGATGAAGGAATCCAAGACGACAAATCCCGTAAAGACTGCCGTTAATGACCTGAGCCTTACGGCAAAACCGGGCGAGATATACGGCCTGCTGGGACCAAACGGCGCGGGGAAGACAACGACGCTGCGGTGTATCTCTACCATCATCAAGCCGACAAAAGGCGAGATCTATGTATCCGGCCATGAAGTACAGAAGGAACCGGAAATGGTGCGGGAGAAGCTCGGCTTCCTGACAGGGGATATAAAGCTGGATCCTCAGTTTTCTGTGGATTATATGTTTGATTTCTTCGGAAGATTACATAACATTCCGGAGGATAGGCTCAAAGCGAGAAAAGAGGAGCTTTTTGAATATTTTGGGATCAAAGACTTTTCCCAGAAAAAGATCAAAGAGCTGTCCACAGGTATGGCGCAGAAAGCTGCAATCGCGGTATGTCTGGTTCATGACCCTGATATCGTAATCTTTGACGAACCGACCAATGGGCTGGATGTAGTGACAGCACGCGGCGTTACTGATTATTTAAGAAAATTAAGGGACGAAGGCAAGCTGGTGATTATCTCCACGCATGTCATGTCAGAAGCTGAAAAAATCTGTGACAGGATCGGAATTATCATTGATGGGTGTAAGGTGGCTGAGGGAAGTCTGGATCAGATACTTCACGATACAAACACAGAGGATCTGGAAGACGCCTTTTTCGAACTTTACAGAATTCAGAAGGGAGGAAAGTAAGATGAGCGGGATTAAACAGATATGCGGGAAAGAGCTGGCAAGGGTTTTCAAAGACAAGAAGATGATCTTCTCAGTATTTTTCCTTCCGGTGATTATTATGGTTGGTATTATGACTCTGGTCAGCAGTCTGAGCAGCAACGCTCAGGAAGACGTCGAATCGCACAAGGCGATCGTATATCTCCAGAATGCGCCGGCAGGTTTTGAAGAATTTTTAAAGGCCGCGGACAAAGAATGCGATGTATATACGGTCAGCGACAGGGCCGAGACCGAAGGTATGATTAAAAACGGAGGGGCAGACCTGCTGATCGAATTTCCGGAAGGTTTTTTGGATGAGGTTACCAGTTATCAGACAGGAGCGCCAACCCCTCAGGTTAAGACATATTATAACCCGTCGGAAGACTATTCACGCGCGGCATATGACACAATATCAAATGGCGTCCTGGAGTCATACAGACAGCTGCTCTTATCCGACCGTGTGGAGGACATGGAAGGGCTTACTGTATTTACAGTAAATTCGGATAATCCTGAAATGGTCATTCAGGACGAGGAGAAAGCCAGCGGCAAGGTTCTGGGAATGATGCTTCCTTATTTTGTAACCATCCTGTTATTTGCCGGGGCTATGGGAATCGGAACCGATATGGTAGCCGGGGAAAAGGAAAGGGGCACGATGGCAAGCCTACTGGTCTCCCCGATCAAGAGAAGCTCCATTGTACTTGGAAAAGTATTTTCACTGATGATTATCTCCGGAGTATCCTCTGTCGTATATGTGGGTGCAATGGTTGCCTTTATGCCGCAGATGATGAGCGGAATGGGCGGAGATATGGGGCTGGATCTGTCGTTGAATCCAAAGCAGATCGGGATGATGGCCGCTTTGCTTGTGGCAATTGCATTCCTGTATTCGGCAATTATCGTCCTGGTATCCGTATTTGCCAAGACCGTGAAGGAGGCCAATTCTTACGTGATGCCGGTTTACATGCTGGTTCTGGTGCTTGGGATCACGACAATGTTTACAACAAAGACTCCGCACGAATGGTTCTATGCCGTGCCGATCTATAACACATCGCTTACGCTGCAGGGTATTCTGACGCAGGAAGTGACCATGATGCAGTATGGGATGACACTGGGCGTAACACTTGTTCTGGGAGCCGTATTAATCGGTGTGATTGCAAAAGCATTTGAGAGTGAAAAGGTAATGGCAATTTAACACGCATTTCAGAGTGCCCGCATATAGTAACAGTGAGAGAAGCTGCTGCTGTATGCGGGCATTTTTGGTGTGGTGAGATTATGAGATTATGTGAATTGCGGGAAAAGGAAGTTATTAATGTATGCGACTGTAAAAGGCTTGGATGCGTTGTGGATGTGGATATCGACATCAAAGAGGGCCGGGTGGAGGCCATCATTATTCCGGGTCCGGGGAAAATCTGCGGTTTCCTCGGAACAGACTGTGAATATGTCATTCCGTGGCACTGCATCAAGAAGATTGGCCCCGATATTATTTTAGTGGAAATAAGGGAGGAAAAGTTTTTGCAAAAGTTCTAGTTATTGTGTATAATGGGGGAAGAAATGGGAGGAAAGGCGGAATATATTATGAAATGTCCTTATTGTGGAAACCCCGACACAAGAGTAATTGATTCTAGGCCTGCAGAAGATAATAATTCTATACGCAGAAGACGTTCCTGTGACGAGTGTGGAAAACGTTTCACAACCTATGAAAAGGTTGAAACTATTCCGCTGATCGTGATCAAGAAAGACAATAACAGAGAACAGTATGATCGCGCGAAGATTGAGCAGGGCATTTTAAGCGCCTGCTATAAAAGACCGGTTCCGGCATCGGAGATTCAGCGGACAATAGATGCCGTGGAACTGGAGATATTTAACCGCGAGGAAAAAGAGATACCAAGCAGTATGATCGGTGAGATTGTGATGGACAAGCTTAGGGCGCTGGATCCGGTGGCTTATGTGCGGTTCGCTTCCGTGTATCGGGAGTTTAAAGATGTCAACACCTTTATGGCGGAACTGAAGGAATTTTTAGAGTAGGGGGGGCGCTTCCCGGGATGGTGAATGAGACGCCGGAGGGGATTTGAGCAGGTGTTTTTGGATACCGGGCGTTTAGCCTAGTTTCCGTAAGGATAAAATAGAAAAATCTGATGGAACCAGCAACATGCGGCGCCAAATCTGATGATTTGGCGCCTTAGTTGCTTCAAACTTTGCTTGGGAAAGCAAAGTTTGTCCATCAGATTTTTCTATTTTATCCTAACGGAAACACGGCACACTTTAGGCATCTAAAAACACCTGCTCAAATCCCCTCCGGCGTCTCATTCACCATCCCGGGAAGGCGGCGCTCATCCGGCCGGGTGGTCGGAGATGGCGGACGGAGGCGGCGCGGGGGGATGCTTGGTGAGGATGTATAGTTCTGAAATTTGGGAGACTGTTGGCAGGGGGGGCAGTTATGCAGGGGAATGTATACCCAAAGGGTACCCCGTAACTCATGCCCAGCGGGCGGAACGGCAGTATGGGTGGCAGAATAATGTTTTGCTTTTTGTTAGATTATGTCTACCAGTTTGGCGGCGGCGTCCTGGAGCATTTGGTAGAAGGCGGGCTCGTCGGAGGTGCATTTGTGTTTGCCTTCTTCTATGATGGATATGAGGTCTTTTAGGTCCTGATTATCGGGGTCATCCTCCAGGTGGAGTTGGCACAGGCGCTGGGAGGCCTCTATTAATCGGAGGGGGCCGTAGATGTGGGGCTCGTTTTCCAGGCCGGCGGCGCTGGTTATCATGTAGATTAAGAGTTCGAGGCTGGCTTCTTTGTTTTTCATTTGTTTTCCTCCCATTGATTGAAGTATAGGATTTCTTCCAGGGGTTTTCTTCTGGGGTCTCTTGGGTCTCCTTCAGGGTAGCCTATGGACATTAGCATTTCTATGCGGTATGTATCGGGGAGACAGAGGAGTTTGCGCACGGCGGCATCGGTGTAGGACTTGATGGCGCAGGTGCCGAGGCCCTCTTCGAGTGCTGCCAGCATGATGTTTTCTGCAGCCATGGAGGCGTCCATCATGCAGCCGTAGATTTCAGCATTGCGGGAGTGGTTCAGGGCATATTCCATGTCGGAACAGATTACCAGGATGACGGGCGGATGGCCGCTGAGTCCGGGACTGAACATGTCCACTTTTGCGACGAGGTCCGGTTCGGTGACAAAGAAAAATTTCCATGCCTGTAGATTGCTGGCACTGGGCGCGAGCCTGCCGGCATCGGCCAGCCTGCGCAGAAGGTCTTCCGGGACCGGGGTGTTCTTGAAGTTCCGGATACTTCTGCGTGATTGAATTGCTTCTGTAATGTTCATTGCAATACCTCACTTTACGTAATTATTTGATTCATTTTATAACGCCTCTGTTATATAAACCATAAAAAAATTATATCATAAAACTAAAAAATAATGGATAGGGAACCCAAAAAAATCGGGATTTAGCG
>BAIF02000031.1 GCA_000509105.1 Clostridiales bacterium VE202-21
TTTAAATACGAAAAGTGTAATTTCAAATAAGATAAGCAAATTATGGATATACATTGTTTCGCTAATTGCTATATCTGCTTGGAATTCAACATAATGCCCGGGGCCATCAGGATTCCAGGCTTGACATTTAATAAATAGTATTTTATAATATAATTGTTAACACGGTAGCAGAAGGGGTTATCGTGTGTCGCAGGTACCCGATCTTGCCTGTGTTGGATTGAAATATAAACAGAGGTAAGTACACGAAAAAGAACTGTCATTTGGGCAGTTCTTTTTTGGGGTTATTTTTTTAGAATCCTTTTTATTTCTTAATAATTTTTCTTTTCTCATTATTCTCCCTCAATCATTGCAACAGTGTCGCGGAAGATAGTGCCGTTGTTATTCTCATAAATCGGATCGTCATTTTTAAAGATCCGAAGAAGATTTTTGACTGCGTCATAAGTCCCTACTTTTTTATCTCCGACCAATACCATGTGACCGTCACCGGCATCTTTGTAGTTTGACATATCATATCGGATGTATGTAAAATCTTTATCAGGATTATAAGCCGATTTATCGTATCCGGCCGGGGAGCCTTTTTTGTATTCAGCATTGGCAAGCGCCAGCAATTCCTTTGCCATTTCCACTGTAAAGGCAGTGCCGTGTTCTTCTTTAACGACAAATCCCCAGTAAATACCATCTGTTACAGAAGACTTCACGTTTGCGTAATACCCTTTTTGATTCATTATGTTTGTATTCATAAAATATCCTCCTTGATTTTGAGATATTTAATTGTTATAATTTCTTTGATGGGGAGCGGTGGCAAGCCCGCCCTTCCTGTTAGCCTTTAATCTTCCAGATACTGCTGAATATGTTCCAGCACTCTTTCGATTTTCATGTTCTTGATTTCTTCCTTATCGCTTTCCTTCGCTTCTGTCAAATCATCTTTGATAAAATTCATTAGTAGTTTCAGTTCCTTTTCACTGATTGCCATATCTAAGACCTCCATATTGATTCCTCCTTATTCGTTAAAGCCTTGCCTTCTTTAACTGTCTTTATTATAACATATAGCGCGCTATATGTCAATTAAATTAGCGCACTAATTTAATATGTTTTCAGCTTTTTCACTGATTGCATCCATATAAAATTGCCTCATGCTTGGGTATCCAGCTTTTTTTGCGGCTTCTTCATACCGTTCAAATTCTTCTGGTTTCACGCGAAAACGTATCTCTTTTAGTTTCTCTAAATATTTCATCGTATATTCTTTTTGTTTTTCACTATATGCCATGTTTACACCTCCTCTTTTAAAGTATATCATAGATCAGATTAGTGCGCTATATACAATATGCACAATATTAGCGCGCTAATTATGTATGATATGACAATTAAAAAGGCCCGGGGAAATCACGGGCCATGTGGTGGGAAAGAAACTAATATTGAGGAGTAGTTCCGATCTCGTTTAAATGATAACACTATAACAATGCAAATGCAACAAAATGTGTCAGTAATTCACTAAATCGCAATTTAGAAAATAAATAGGAGACTGGACTTGCAAATAGTGTTTTGCCATGATAAAATACTAATGTTCCATTTTCGTTCCAGATGAGTGCGCCAGAACAGCTTAAATACAAGGCGCGCGGGCGTTTTGGGTATTTGACTTTTAATCAAGTTGTCCGGGGTTCGAATCCCCGCACGCTCATTGAGAAGAAATATCGTTAACTCAATAATTATTGAGATTGCGATATTTTTTTGACAAAGCACGGCAGATGTAATAAAATACATTTGCTGGTATGCGGATATGGCGGAATTGGCAGACGCGCTAGACTTAGGATCTAGTGGGGTACCCCGTGCAGGTTCAAGTCCTGTTATCCGCATCAAGAGCCTTAATCTTTCCATCTCGGAGGGTTAAGGCTTTTTTTATATATTGATTAGGGGAAAAGAAAAATGTAAAGCGAGTTCTGCTTAACAAAAAAATACCGCCGGTTGATCCGGCGGTATATATTTATGGGTGATTTTAATTGGTTATAAATGGTTTCTCTACTATATTAAATGTTTTTCTCAAAGGATCTTTTTAAGAGCGTATCTTAGATACCTACAGTGTCGTCAATAGCCTGGTTGATGACTGCCATTTCATCCTCAGACAGTGCCCAGTCGAATGCAGAACAATTTTCCAGCGCCTCTTTTGGATTTCTGACCCCGGTGAGTGAAGCTCCTATGTATGAATGCTGCGTCGTCCAGTTGACCGCTACCTGCGCTACAGGAACCTGATGTGATTCTGCGATCTGATCCAGTGTCTTTAGAAGTTCCATTACCTTGGAGAATTTCGGTTCCTCAAAGAAATCATAGAATCCGAGTCTTGCATCTCCGGCTTCGAACTTCGGCAGTTCACGAATTGCGCCTGTCAGTATCCCGGCGCCTAAGCCTCCGTATCCCATTGTATAAACACCCTTTTGAGCATATCTTTTCAGGACTTCCTCTTTGGAACGATTGACCATAGAATAAGCGAACTGTACCACGTCAATTGCGCCCAGGTCATACAGTTTGGAGAGCTCTTCATCCTCAAAATTAGAAATTCCTGTATATAGGATCTTTCCCTGCTGTTTTAATGCATTTAAAGCCTCAACAGTTTCGTCAAACGGTGTATTTACATCCGGCCAGTGTATTAGGTAGATGTCGATGTGGTCGGTATTCAGCCTGGTCAGTGATTCTTCACACTGCTTAATGATCGCGGCCTTGCTGCTGTCACGGATGGGCTGAGAAGAGCCGTATTTAGCTTCTTCGGGCCAGCGGATTCCGCATTTGGTCAGCAGAGTGACCCGATCCCGGCAGGAAGCGATCGCTTTTCCGACTACTTCCTCGGAATGGCCGCGTCCATAGCTTGGGGCGGTATCGATTAGGTTGACGCCCTGTTCTACCATAGTAAGAATTGCATCGATGGAATCTTTTTCGTTAACGTCTCCCCAGCCAGTGCCTCCGATGGCCCATGTTCCAACTGCCAGCTCAGACAGCCTTAAATCTGTGTTTCCAAATTGTTTGTAGCGCATAATATCATCCTTTCTTTGTTTGCTAGATTGTTTCACATTTGTATTGTATACTTATTGTATTATTATTGTCAAGTGTTAATGGATAAAATAAATAACAAAAACAATACAATATTATTGACAAAATGATATCGTACAGATATAATGCATATATAATATAAGTCTAAGGAGGAAAAAAGATGCTGAAAGTATTGTGTACCGCAGAGTTTGATGATATGTGGGAAGAGAAGATGAAAGAATACTGTGATATAAGAAGGGTTGGCTTCAGCCTTACAAAGCAGCCGAAAGACAGATTGAATGAAGAACAGCTGATAGAAGCCCTTAAGGGAGTGGATGTATTTATCGTAGGTTATGAGAAGGTGACAGAAAATGTCCTGTATCATGCACCGGATGTGAAGCTTCTGCTCAGTGTCAGGGACGGCCCGGAAGAAAACATCGACATCAAGGCCTGCACAAAACTTGGAATTCCGGTTCTTTTCAGTGCCGGAAGATGTGGACGTTCTGTGCCTGAATTTACGTTCTTATTGATCATGGCACTGGCGAAGCCTTTGATTAAAGTAGTAGAAGAGGTAAGAGCGGGGAACTGGATCAAAGAGAATGATCTGAAGTTCAGGCGGATCAACGAAAATTCCACTGAGGTCTATGGAAAGACGCTTGGAATTGTGGGACTTGGAAGAAACGGCCTGGGCCTTGCTGTAAGAGCACAGGCTTTCGGGATGCGGATCATTGGTTTCGATCCGTTTGTAGATCGAGAGAAGATGAAAGCGATGGACATCGAGGTATATGACTTAGATGCGGTGATGAGGCAATCAGATTATATCGTTCTTCTTGCACGTGTCACAGAAGAGAATAAAGGGATGATCGGGGAAAAGGAAATCGGACTGATGAAACCTACGGCCTGCCTGGTGAATACAGGACGGGCGGCGCTGCTTGATATGGATGCTTTATTCCAGGCGCTGAAGGAGGAACGGATCAGAGGGGCGGCGCTGGATGTCCTGGATGAAGAGCCGCCAAGGGAGGATCATCCAATTTATCAGATCGATCCGGACAGGCTGATTGTTACGCCGCACACTGCGGGAGTAAGCGTAGAGCGGATTACATTCCAATCAAGGGTGTTGAATGAGCATCTCCAGAATTATCTGAAAGGGATACTCCCGCAGTCATTCTGCAACCGGGAAGTGATTGAGCTGCCTCAGTTTAAAGAAAGAGGAAAGAAATTGTTTGGAGTCAATTGAAAGTAGGCTGACTTTTATGATACAATCTAACAGTAATGTATATACAAGGGTATCGCGTAACTCATACCCTTAGTGAGCGGAGTTGTAGCTAAAGCTGAAAAATAATGAATACCTAAAGGGCATCCTGTAATTCATGCCCTGCGGGCGGGTTTTCAGCAAAGCTGAAAAAAGATATGATTAAAGTAAATTATAGGAAGGTAGAATATGGAAGAGAAGAAAGACAGCAGACCTGATTTGGAAAGTGGGAAAGAAGCAATTCCTCTGTATCACCAGATCGTTGCGGATCTGAAGGATCAGATCAATAGGAATGAACTGAAGAAAGGTGATAAACTGCCTACCGAGAAATGGCTGAACGAACATTACGGCGTCAGCCGTGTAACTGTACGGAAAGCCCTGGAAGATCTGACGGAGCAGGGGTACCTCGAAAAAAGGCCGAATAAAGGCTGCTTTGTATCACAGCCAAAGTTTGAGAAGGATCTGTCCAGGATGAGGAGCATGCATCAGGAACTGCTTGCATCGGGGATCACCCCCACCTCCAAGATCATTTCTTACCAGGAAGTGCAGGCGGATCCCTGGATCTTAAGCCACCTGAAATGTGCGGAAGATGAGACTGTGCTTGTGATCAAGAGGATTCGGTTTGCTGATGAAAGGCCTTTTGCAGAGCAGACCATCTATCTCCCTAAATCCTTATTTGGAGATTTTAATCCATGGCTGTTAAGAGATCATTCTCTGCACGATGTCATGCAGGAGCAGTATGGAGTGGAGATCCGTTATTCTACGCAGAGCGTGAATGCCACGACTCCTACCAAAGAGAGAATGAAAGAGCTGGAGCTGTCTAATGAGAAACCGATCCTCCATATTAGGAGTACCGTATATACAACAGATGATAAGGTGTGTGAGTATTCGGATACATATCATGTCACAGATGTGGTCAGATACTCATTTACATGGTATAAATAGAGGCGTAATTGAAATAGGAGCCGGATATTCCGGCCGGATTACAGGACATGTTCTGCAACCCGGCCGGGATATCCGGCTCTTTTTGACAGCTGCCCAGAAAATTTTGCATTGGTCATCTTAATATACAAAAATAATACAAAAATAAAATAAAAATATTGCAAAGACAAACATCATATGATACAATACAAATACAATAAAGAAAGGGAGGAGCGAAATGAAAAAAAATGGGATTATTAATCCTGAATTAATTCGGGCGTTAACAGATTTGGGGCATTTTGACAGTTTCGTAATCTGTGACATGGGTTTTCCAATACCGGCTGATGCTGTCAGGATCGATCTTACATTCGTGCCGGGGGAGCCTGGATTTCTAAAGGTGCTCAAGGCGTGCCTGAATGAAGTAGCAGTACAGGAGATGACGATGCTGAAAGGGATTTCGGAGGCGAATCCAGGATTACATACAGAGATTCTGGGAATGGTACATAATCAGGAACTGGAGTATATCAGCCTGCCGGATTTCAGGGAAAAGGCAAAAGGAGCGAAGTTCTATATCAGGACAGGTGAGACGAAGCCTTGCTCTAATATGTATCTGGTCTCGGCTTCCGGAGTCAAAGAGCGTGTTGACAAATATAATATTGAATTTGGAATGGAGGAAGATTCATGAAAGCATTAGTGTATGAAGCGCCGGGAAAAGGAAAGATAACGGATATTCCGATGCCGGTCTGCGGGGATGATGATGTGATCATCAAAATCAAGTCCTGCGGAATCTGCAAGTGGTCGGAGCTAGCCCATAATTCCACCGGAACCAGCCTTGCAAAGTATCCCTGTACTCCGGGACACGAATTTGCGGGAACGGTATATGAAAAGGGAAAGAATGTAACGGCTGTAGAGATCGGCGATGCTGTGACCGTTGATAATGCAAGCAATTGCGGTGACTGTTATTACTGCAGAAATGATCAGTCTCTGTATTGCGACAACTTTGCATCGATCGGACATAACATCCAGGGCGGTTTTGCGGAATACGTGAAAGCCTCTAAGGATAAGGTGTTCTTGATTCCTGAGAATCTCTCATTTGATGAAGCGACTGTGGCGGAGCCGGTAGCCTGCGCCGTCCACTGCATGGACGTATTAGATGTAAAGACAGGGGAGAATGTTCTGGTTCTGGGAGTAGGGCCTCATGGTCTGATTCTTGGACAGTTGTGCCATTACTCCAATGCGCAGAAAGCGGTTACGATCGGCGGGCTGGAAAGCAAGCTGCAGATCTTAAGGGAATGCGGCGTACCGGTCATAAAAATGGACCGGAAGGATTACAGCATCCATGAGGAAGCTATCAAAAAGGAATTTCCCCATGGGGTTGACGCCATTATTGATACGACAGGATACTGGCCGCTGGTCCAGAGTGTATTCAAGTTCCTGAAAAAAGGCGGAAGATTCATCCAATATGGAAGCTATCATTCCACCGAAGATTTTGTGATTCCGCCAAGCTGGTTCAATGAGATTCATTATAATGAACAGAAATATATAGGCGTTTCCTGCCAGACCTTCTGTTTTGACCGTGCACTGGATTATATGGCGAGCGGCAAGGTAAAAGTAGATCAGTTCATCACACATAAATTTAGTCTGGATGATTATTTTGAAGCGCTGGAAGTTAACCGTACCGACAGAGAAGCGATCAAAGTCATCATCAACCCATAAAAGGAGGAAATAAGATGTTAGTTACATTGACAGAAATACTGAAAGAGACAAGAGCCAAGAAGTATGCCGTAGGAGCGTTTAATGCCACAGATTATCTGCTTGCAGAGACGGTGATCAAAGCGGCTGAGGAGGAAGGGGTTCCGGTGATCATGATGGTGCCCACCCCGGCTTTCAAAGTAAAACAGACGCCGTATCTGATGCAGTTCATCCTGGACAGGGCAAGAAAGGCAAGCGTACCGGTGTGTATGCATCTGGATCATGGAAAGGACTTCGATATCGTGATGCAGGCGATTCACTATGGCTGCTCCTCCGTTATGTTTGACGGGTCACTTCTTTCGATGGAAGAGAATATGAAGCAGACCAGGGAAATCGTAAAGATCGCTCATGCGTGCGGGGTATCAGTGGAGGCTGAGATCGGGCACGTGCCGGGTTCCAAGAATACACCGGCCACGGGGGCGCCTGATGAGAGTATGTACACAAAGCCTGAGGATGCCGTTACTTTTGTCAGAGAAACGGGCGTTGATGCACTTGCAGTATCTATTGGGACCGTGCATGGGAAGTTCGTTGGAACTCCAAAACTGGATTTTGACCGGCTGAAGACGATCCGTGATCTAGTAGATGTCCCTCTTGTACTGCATGGCGGATCAGGGCTTTCGGACGAGGATTTCCGGAAATGTATCGAGCTTGGAATTAGTAAGATTAACTTCTTCACGGGACTTGCAATGGCGGTCTCAAAGGCGGCATATGAAGCGATGAAGGAATCCGAAGGGAACATCATGTGGCCGGAGATCTCTCCGATCGCGGAACAGGCAGGAATTGATGCAACGAAGGAACAGTTCAGAATTTTTAATACGCAGCCACTGAACAAATAATCATTCTTGAGTGAAGTGAGAAAGGGGCATACTATGGAAAAGATAAAACAAACGCTGGAAGCGGCTAATGTCAAACTGTCCTGGAGAGAGCGGTTCAGTTATGGGGCGGCAGATGTATATGGAACTTTATTCGGTAATTTTCTCTCAACTTTTATTTTATACTATTATACCGATATACTTGGAATCAGCGCAGCAGTGGCTGCCAATATCTTCCTTGTGTGTAATCTGGTCGATGCCTTTACCGCAATATCAGCCGGCCCGATTGCAGATAAGGTGAGAACCAAATGGGGAACATACAGGCCGTTCTGTCTGTTCGGCGCCATTCCACAGGCCATTGCTCTTGTGCTGTGTTTCACAAAGATACAGGCAGGAGAAGGCACAAAGGTAATCTGGGCAATGGCTACATATCTTCTTGTAAATGTATGCTATGCATTTATTAATACAGCGTACAGTACGCTTTGCTCTGCAATGACTACGAATGTCAACGAGAGAGGGGTGCTGAATGTTTTCAAGATCGGCGGTTCTGCAACGGGTTCCTTAGTTGTATCTCTCCTGGCACTTCCGCTTGTGGCAGCAATCGGTGCAGGCAACGAGGCGCGCGGTTATCAGGGAGCAGCAGCGGTCATGGGAATCTTATCTGCGGTCATGCTGCTCATTGCCTTCTTTGGTACCAAGGAGCGTGTAGTCGTAGAAAAGACGGAGAAAGTAAAAGTCATCGACAGCTTCAAGATGGTCTTAAAAAACAAGCCTTGTATTTTAATGATTTTTCTTTTAATGTTTATAGCATGGACATTTAACTTCCGCTTTGCGGTGGTAATGTATTACTGCAAATACTATCTGGGAGATGCCGGACTGCTGACCGGATTCAACAGTTTGGTATCATTGGTCGGAATTCCGGCGATCATACCGATCCCAGGCCTGTACAAAAAGCTCGGTAAAAAGAACACGATGGTATTAGTGGCAATTCTGACGATCCTGAACGGCATCGTATTTTTACTCGCGCATCAGAACTATTACATGGTAGCATTCGGGTTCATATTATTCGGCGTTACACTGAATGCATCCTTCTCTGTAGTCTGGGGAATGATTCCGGACACGATCGAGTACGGAGAGTGGAAGACAGGAGTCAGGGCTCCGGGAGCCGTCGTATCTGCGTGTGCTTTTGCCAGGAAGATCGCCATTGCGGTTGCGACCTGGTCTGTAGGCCAGGCGCTTTCCCTCATCCACTATTCTGCTGAGCTGGAGGTACAGACTGCAGCAACCAATACCGGTATATACTACCTGAATGCAGTGCCGCTCATCATCGGTGGAATCCTGATGCTGATCGTTATCTTACCATATAATCTGACTCAGGAAAAATTTGAGAGCATTCTGAAAGAAATTGATGCCAGAAAAGCATCCTCCGGCAGCCAGGGCTAGATAGAAAGGGGAATCTTATGAAAGAATGTATCATGGTAGTGGATTTTGGAACTTCAAATGCCAGGACCAACCTGGTAGATATCACAGACGGGAGTATCGTGACGGGACATAGTAAGCAGGTATTTTATCACAGCCCGAAGACGGACTTTCATGAGATTCCGGCAGATGATTACTGGCTGGCATCCGTAGAGACGACGCAGCGCGTCATAGAAGACGCCGGCAGCAGATATCATATAGCAGGCCTTGTATTCTCCTACATTGGAGACAGTCTGGTTCCTGTAGATGCAAAAGGGAATCCCACCTATCCCATGCTGGCGTCCTATGATCTGAGAGCAAAGAATGACATGGAACTTTATACAGAGCAACTTGGCACAAGAGAATTCGAAAAAATCAGCGGCTGTCCGCTGACACCCAGAAATACTGGGGTGAAGATCCATTGGCTAAAGAAGTATATGCCGGATGTAGCTGAGAGAACTGCACAGTATCTGACTCTGCAGCAGTATGTCAATCTGAGGCTTGGCCTGGGGCCGGTCAGTGATTATTCTGTGGCGAATAGGAAGCTGATGCTGGATGTCCGCACAAAAAAATGGTCGGCAAGATTAATGGATTTGATCGGAAGCAATACAGAAGAGATGGGGCCGGTGATCACGGGAGGGGACGAATGCATCGGCAGGATCACGTCCTACGGCCCCGTAAAGTTTCCGTACGAAATACCGGTATTCCCAGGAGGGCATGACTCGGCGGTTGGTTTTATCGGTCTCGGACTAGACAGCAAAAGCCGTGGAATTCTCGGCAACGTGGGCGGCACATTCGACCATTACGGATATCTGAAGTCAGAGTACCAGGACACCCTGCCCGCAGCAGGAATCCAGACGGTGGCAGGACCGACAAAGGACAGCTTTGTTACGATCAAAGCACATCCGGCAGGAAAAGACTTGCTGTGGTTTATACACCAGATCGTCGGAAAGAAAGACATGAGGCTTCTCGACGGCTATTTCAAGGCGGCTCATTTTGGCGGGGAGAACGGCTCCTATTATACAACGGGGCTAGACACATCGGCAGGTTCTTTCGTATATCTGGATAATCTGGCGGGAGTACAGAAGATCTTCGATACCCTGGTCGAAGGAATGACATTCCTGTCAAAAGATATCGTGGAACAATTCAAGCTGCTTCATTACCCATTTGAGGCGATCCGTGTAGGCGGCGGCAGCGGAAAATCCGATGAATGGCTTCAGCTGAAGGCGGATGTCTTTGGAATACGGATCGAAAAAGTAAAGAATCTGGAGGTGTCTTCGACAGGCGCGGCAATCATCGGAGCCGTAGGATTGGGAATATGCACTTACCAGGAAGCCTTTCGGAGCATGGTGGCAGTGGAGAGATGTTTTAAGCCTGATGAAGCATTAAGCAGCAGATATCAGGAAAATTACCGGAATTGGAAAAGAATATGCAGGCAGCTGGACAGAAGGTAAAGGAAAGCGCAGCGAAAAAAGAGAGAGCATGACACATTTTGTGCCATGCTCTCTCTTTTATGATATAGGAAATTCCTCTAGAATTTCCTATATCATAAAACCCTCCGGGAGGACGCACACGCCGCGATTAGATATATAGCCGTAAAGCGGTAACGCGGCGGTGCCAAAGTGTGACCATAAGATGATTTCAAAAAAGTGTTTTGCCAGATGCATTTTATTGCTTTCAAAACGAAATTATGTTAGGATTCAAACGTAGATGTTAACGTTTCGAAATCTTTCAATATTAATTTCATAAAATCATCATTCATATTCATCGGAGGAAGATAATAATAGTTTTCCGTTATCATCCATCCCTGGAAGCCGATCTTTTTGATTGTTTCAGCTGTCTGTATGTATCCGGCATCGCCTGTTCCCAGAAGTACGCAGCCACGCTGACCAGGTGTGAATAGGGAGCGCAGGCTGTCTTTCATATGAAAATGGCTGATTGTTTCTGTTCCAAACGCCTGGATCTGTTCAATCGGATCGCCGGTACCGAAACGAAGGGGATTCAGGATATCCATACAGACTTTCACCCGGCCCTTCAGCCGATCGAGCAGCACCTGTATCAGCGGAAGAGGAAGTGCAGATTCGACAGCAATTTCAACCTGAGAGATTTCGGCCAGGCGGCATGCATATTCCAGATGACTCAATGCATTGCTGTATGCATCTTCGGTCTTAGGACTGACCGTGATGACGAGTGTACGGATATCGAGTGCCCTGCAGGCTCGTATTCCATTACGGATGCTGGCTCTTGCAGCGTCTCCTTGAGGTGTATTGACAGGAAAATCAATGGTTCCTTCTGCAAGCAGAGCTCCAAGGTTCAGGGAATGAAGACGGATTTCGTAGTGTCTGGCCGTCTCATTGTAGATTTGTTGTATTTCTGGGTGGTTCAGCGGGAAATTGAGGCTTCGGCCGCCGGCTTCACCAAGCTGCATCCCGTCAAATCCGGCTGTGCCGGCAAGTCTGATCGCAAGGGGGCCGGAGACCGGCATGGACCACTCACATATTCCATAATAATTCTTCATAGTGTTATCCTCCATAAATAAAATATAATACAATAACAATACAAAGTCAACATAAATAATGATAATATAATACAAAATTAGACCTAAATAGATTGACAATAAAAATACAATATGATAAAATCATGAGTAAGAAAAAGAGGATAATAGAAGGACGGAGGAACAGCTATGGTAAAGATTAATACAGTGTTGGGAAAACTAAGTACGGAAGATCTGGGAATGACTCTGATGCATGAGCATTTGGGAACCGTGGACGCAAATGTATGGAAGGCATTTCCGGATTGGCTGAATCGGTCGGAGTTCATTGATTATGCAGTGGGGCAATATAAGAAAGTAAAAGATAGAGGAATCGATACGATCGTAGATGTGACACCCTTGGATCTGGGAAGAGACATCCATATGATAAAAGAGGTATCGGAAAAGTCCGGTGTTAACGTCGTGGCATGCACAGGTATCTATGGAAACAGTTATGGCTGGCACCTGTATAAGGATCCGGATTATATTGCTTCGTTATTCATAAGAGAAGCTGTAATCGGGATCGAAGGGACAGATATCAAGGCAGGTGTCATCAAGTGTGCCACCCATGAGGATCATATCAATCAGGATGATGAGCGGATGCTGAAGATCATTGCAAAAGTACATAAAGAGACAGGTCTTCCCATCATTACGCATTCTATCGGGCATTCCGGATATGAACAGCAGGATGTGTTCGAAGCGGAGGGGGTAGACTTAAGCAGAGTCGTTATCGGACACCTGGGAGACCTCGATGATGTGGAATATATCGTGAAAGTGGCGGAAAGAGGAAGTTATCTTGGTCTGGACCGTTTCAGCATTGATACAATCCAGCCGCTTAAGGTTCGTGCTCAAGTCCTGAAAGAGCTCTGCGACAGAGGATATCGTGACCAGATCATCGTAAGCCATGATTGTATGTGTTTTATGGACGGGCGGGACAGCCTGAATATCTTCGGCGGTACCTGGGATGACTTTTATAAAGAGAACCATGAGGACATGGAATATCAATATACCTATGTATTTGATTATATCTGGCCGGAACTTAAGAGGCTCGGGATGACGCAGGCGGATTTTGACCAGTTCCTGATCCGTACTCCCCGGACATTTTTTGAACGATGAGCGGAGGGCAATATGAGAGCATTAGTATATGACAGACCCGGAAGAAAATATGGCAGTATCCGTGAGATCGATACGCCGGAGTGCGGTGACGGGCAGGTACTGATCGAGGTCATATCCTGCGGAATCTGCAAGCCGGCAGAAAAGTCACATGACCAAAATGGCTCTGTCCTTGGAAGATACCCGGCGGTGCCGGGACATGAACTGGCAGGCAGGATCGTTAAGACCGGCAGGAACGTCGTATCTCTCAGGGAAGGGATGAGGGTGACGGTCGATAATGGCGTACCGTGCGGGACATGCTATTACTGCAGGAGAGGAGAAAGCGCTTTTTGTGAAGCGTTTGGTTCTATGGGGCATAATCTGCAGGGCGGGATGGCGGAATATATCGTGGTGGATGAGAGGAATGTCTATCGGATACCAGATGCTGTCACCTATGACCAGGCAGCCCTGTGTGAATTGATCGGCTGCTGTCTGAGGGCTGTAGAGAGAAGCCAGGTCAGGTACTGCGATGATGTGCTGGTCCTGGGGGCTGGAGCCAGCGGGAATATACTGACACAGTTATTTTTGAGTTCCTGTGCGCAGAATACGGCTGTGATAGACCTGGTGGGGAGTAAACTGGAGATCCTGAAGGAAAAAGGGGCTCTCACCTATCTTGCCGAGCCGGGCAAAGAGGCGGAGATATTGGCGGAGACTGCGGCCGGTTTCCCAAAGGGATTTGATATCATTGTGGATGCATGCGGCAGCGCCGAAATGAGCCGCGCCTCTTTGAAATACCTGAAAAAGGGCGGGACTTTTGTTGGATATTCCTTTCCGAACGGTGCCCAAAAAGAGCTGCTGTTGCCGATCGCTCAGTTCATCATCAATGAATGGACCTATATAGGTTCCACTTTTAACAGTGAGTTTGATAAATGTATTGAGATCATCAGCAGTAAAAAAGTGGATTGTGATTGTCTGATAACAGGACATTATAAGCTGGAAGAATATTTTGAAGCGCTTGATGAAAGTCTGGAAGATAAAGAATCCATCAAAGTGATGATTCATCCCAAAGGGACAGCAAAATAGAGGTGGAAAGATATGAAGAGAATAAGAATTCTGGCGGTTCTGGTTCTGATGGTATTTCTGATGACGGGATGTGATGCTCTGATAGAATTGCCGGAAGAGCTGAAAGAAGAAGAGGTACAAAAGACAGATTTGAAAAAAACAGAGTTTGAGGGACCGGATGAGAAAGCGAAGGCGCCAAGAGGCGCAAAAGTCGCTTTAGTACCGGCACAGGCTTCTTTGTCCGGCTGCATCGTTCCATGTGAAGCTATTCAGGAGGTGGGAGAGCGATATGATTGGGATATCCAGATGTTCGATGGGAAAGGAACGCCGGATGAGGAAAATACCGCGATTATGAATGCAATTGCATGGAAGGCAGATATCATTATTACGATCTCGCTGGATGCGAGAAGCGTCCAGCAGGGAATCCAGGCGGCGAATACGGCTGGAATCCCGATCGTGAGCGGTTCCAACGGTACGGATGACCCCAACCCGCGTCTGAATCTGGAGAAGGAAGGCCTGGTTGATTTCCTGTATGATGTCGGACCTGATTACCGGGCGCTCGGAACGGCGATGGCCGAATGGATGGAGTCCCACAGAGAACTGAGCGGACATGTCGTCATCTACAGCTGTCCGGGATCTTATTCCGTGGAATATTTTGAAGACGGTCTGCTGGCGGGGCTGGAACAGACAGAGCTGTCAGTAGACGGGCAGCTTCAGAAGTTTACATTCGAACAGATGGGGGATGAATTGAACCGCATGGTTATCGGTTATGTGACCGCCAATCCGGAAACAGAATTTATCTTCCTGCCCTTTGATCCGGCAGCCGTCAGCGTGGCAGAAGCGCTTGAGACAGCAGGAATACAGGATGTGAAGGTATGCGGTGTATTAG
Organism: Clostridiales bacterium VE202-21; assembly: GCA_000509105.1. Taxonomy (GTDB): domain Bacteria; phylum Bacillota; class Clostridia; order Lachnospirales; family Lachnospiraceae; genus Faecalicatena; species Faecalicatena contorta. The sequence continues at coordinate 14,787 of BAIF02000031.1, forward strand.
GGAATCAGGAGATGATCTCTCTGATCAGACAGGGGACGGTTGCGGCATGTACGGCTGCCTACGATAACGTATACTTAGGCTACGCAACGGCAGACCAGGCGATCCGCGTCTTAAATGGACAGGAGCTTGCGGCGCCGAGAGGCGAAAATCTGCCTTATCAGATCATAGACATCCAGAGCCTGCCCAAAGAGGGGGAAGCGTGGGCGCCGAATATGAACTACAAAGAACGTTATTATGAGCTTTGGGATTAAAAAGAGGGTGCGATATGAAGGAAGCTGATATTCGAAATGGGAGAAATACAATACTAGAAAAATATGGTATGCTGGGCGTTTTGCTGATCATTATTTTGATCTTTGGGTCATTATCCGATTCTTTTCTTACAGTACAGAATTTCAGCAATATATTCATCAGTGAATCCGTGGTAGGGTGTCTGGCCCTGGGGGGATTGTTCATTCTGGTAGTCGATGAATTTGATCTTTCACTGGGATACATCTTGTGCTTCTGCATGGTGCTTGGCGCCTTCCTTTCAGGGAAAGGCTGTCCGGGGGCTGTGGTAGTTTCCGTGATGATTGCAGCAGGCGCTGCATGCGGAGCTCTGAATGGATTAATCGTCACGAAGCTCGGGATCAATTCCTTTATTGCGACGATGAGCGTGGGACTTTCGCTTGCCGGGATTACACAGGCATTGTCGGGTGGGGGGATACTGAACACCAATATTCCACAGTCGATAATTCATTTTGCAAGAGGAAAGGTATTCTATGTGGGATATAGTGTGATCTTTCTCCTGGTGCTGTGCGCGGCCATTCATTTTGTCCTGGACCATACGGAATTCGGCCGGCATCTGTACGCGGTGGGGATGTCAGGGCGCACGGCAGTCTTCGCCGGGATCAAGGCAAAGAGAGTCAGGCTTACCGCATTCACTGTGGCCGGACTCTTTTGCGGGATATCGTCAATCGTGATGCTGGGACAGCTGGGCGCCGCCAGCTCTGCCTATGGAACGTCGCTTTTGCTTCCGGCATACTCCGTCGTATTCCTGAGCAAGGCGTCTTTTCATCCCGGGCGGCTGAATGTACCGGGTCTGGTCGTAGGAGTGGCGCTCTGTGCACTGGGCCAGAATGGAATTGAGATCGCCGGCGCGCCGGTATGGGGGAGCTATGTCTTTCAGGGAGTGCTTCTGATCCTGTCAATCTGGATCTCGGTTCTTCTGACTCAGAGAGCAGGGCGGAAAGTGAAGTAACGAAAGGAGAAGGCAATGTCTGTTGAGATGGAACATATTTCAGTATCATTTGCCGGTGTTACGGTACTAAAAGATGTGAGTCTTTCGGTGGAGGACGGAATCATTTGCGGTGTGCTCGGAGCCAACGGCAGCGGCAAGTCCACGTTGATCAAGGTACTGACCGGGATCTATCATCCTGATAAGGGATCAGACTCTGAAATCACGATTGCCGGTCAAAAATGCAGTGATATTCCCGATTCGAATGAGGCGTACCGCATGGGCGTGCGCGCAGTGCATCAGGAGAGCCCGCTGATAGACGATTTTACAGTGGCAGAATGTATCGCCGCATTCAAAGGATATCCGAAAAAGAATGGAAGGATTGATTGGAAAGGAATCAAAGAATATGCAGAAAGACTGCTTTTGACGTATGAAATCTCATTAGAAACAGAACAGCTGGTGAGAGAGCTGAGCGCCATGCAGCGCAATATGCTGGCAATTGCCATCGCAATAGGCCAGGAGGAAGAACAAAAGCAGACGAAGCTGCTGATATTGGATGAATCAGAGGCTTCCATTCCCGAAAATGAAGCAGAATTCTTCCTTAAGCGAGTGAAGATGCTGGCTGCAAAGGGAATTCCGATCATTATGATCAGCCACCGGCTGAAAGCCGTGCTTAAATATTGTGACACTGTGGTGATATTGAACGATGGGGAGATGGTATTTCATGGAAACGTGGGGGATATTACGGAAGAGATCATCGTCAGCCAGATGCTCCGCAGAGACGGTGGGGCACAGAAGGAAACAGACGCAAAGAGAGAGCACACCCTTACCGGTCTGTGGGATTTGCTGAAGTGCAAAACGCAGTATCAGATGGGTGCGGAAGTGCTTCGGGTTGAGAATCTGAAGTATGGAAACCTGAACGGCTGTTCTTTTGAGTTGTATGCGGGAGATATCCTTGGAATCGTGGGCGTAGCTGACAGCGGGATATCCGAGCTGCCCTGGCTGCTGTCCGGAAGATGGTCCAGAAAGGATGGGGAGATCTATGTCGGGGGCAGCCCCTACCGCGCCATATGAGCACGAGGAAGGCCATCAAAAACGGTCTTGTGCTGCTTCCCAGCGACCGTCCGAAATCAGGAGGCGTCATGGAGTGTTCTGCGAGGGAGAATCTTTTTATGCCGAACGAAAAGAAATACTGGAGCCGGAAAAAACTATCCAGGCGAACCCTTCAAATGATGCAGGAGATATTCGATATACAGCCCCGCGATAGTTTTGAAAAGAAATTTGGGACATTCTCGGGAGGAAATCAGCAGAAGGCGATTATGGCAAAATGGATGAGCTTAAAGCCAAAGGTATTCGTCCTGGACGATCCGACCTACGGAGTGGACCCCAATTCACGGCAGAGGCTATTCGCACTGTTGAAAGAAGCGGCCGCACAGGGAATGGGAATCATTGTCTTTTCTACGGAACCCGAGCAGCTCGCGGACTTATGTACCAGGATTGTGGTGATACGGGAAGGAAAGGCGGCAGGACAGATTCAGAAAAAAGACGGCATTCTGGAAAGAGAGACGATTGCGAGGTGGAGCTATCTATGAACAATAGGAAAAGTATGGATCTCAGGAAGAACGGTCTTGCCGTGATAACCGTAGTATTGGCAGTCATATTCGCGTTTGCGGTTCCACAGTTCGCGAATCTCAGAAATATAAATGTAATCGGTATCGGCAGAGTTCCCGTCGCGATGTTCGCTATGGCATCTCTGATTCCTCTGGCGGTCGGAGAATTCGATATTTCACTGGGATACATGATCGGCTTTCTGCTGATGCTTGGCGGCAAGATGGCATCGATCGGGGGGACAGCCCTAGGTGTAGTTGTTGTGATTATGCTGAGCAGCGTCGTACTGGGAGCTTTTAACGGTCTGATCACGGTGGTGTTTAAGATTCCGTCCACGATCTCTACATTGGCCACCGGCATGATCATGTACGGGGGTTCATTGGGGCTGAACGGCGGCAAGTCATTCACCGGTGTGACACCGGATCTGCTGATGTGGATCAGTAAAATTAAGATTGTGAAGCTCAATATCTGCATTTGGGTATGCCTGGCAGCAGGTATCTCTGCATGGCTCATACTGGAGCATTCGCCTCTGGGAAAATATATCTATGCGATCGGACATTCTGAACGAGTAGTCGCACTTGCGGGAATCCGTACGAAGATAGTGCGTTTTGTTTCTTTTATCATAGCATCTGTGCTGATTGGCCTATGCGCCGTCGTACTGATGAGCCAGTCAAAAAATGTGTATCCCGATACAGGGCAAAGCTATCTGCTTCCAGGACTGGCTGTCACCTTTTTGAGCACGACGGTTCATACGCCAGGCAGATATAATATACCGGGGGTGCTGTGGTCTGCGGTATTCCTGGGAATGGTCTTCAATGTGATCAGCATTCTGGGGGCGCCGTTCTGGGCCGAGGCAGTGATAAACGGAATCGTTCTGCTGGGCGTAGTGCTGGTGATGAACCTCAGAAGACAGAAGTGAGATTGAAAGAGGTTCGCCTATAAGTTAAAAAGTTCTTCCGGTGGGAGGCGCACCGCAGCGTAAGAGACAAATGCCGCGGTGGGACTTCCGCAGAGGCGGCTTTTACATCACTCCCCATACCCACAGGATGACAGTACCATATCCATAGCTTCAGCGACCCCAATTGAAAATTCATGGCTGACAAGGGGCGCTTCCCCATTCAGTATACAGGCGCCGAGCTGTTCTACTTCCAACATATAATTCTGTGGGGCATCGACACAGAATTCGGTGCGCTTTTCATCTTGTACCAGATACCATTTCTGTTTTCCTTCCGCATTAAATCTGACCGGTACTTCCAGTATTCCCCGATCTCCATAGATAAAGGAACGATCCCCGCGATGATAAGGGAACATGCCGCAGGAGAACACCGCGCGCCTGCCGCCGGGGTACATCAGGTATCCCGTTGTCAGGTCATCAATTTTCTCCCCGGTAAAATGTGAAACAGCCTGCCCGGAAAGCGGCACTGAACCAAACAGGCAGGAAGCAAAGCTGATGGTATAGCATCCAAGATCATAGACGGATCCTCCCAGAGTATCCCGGCGGATGCGGATATCATCCTCGTAACCGGGTGTAAAGAAGACAGATTCTATCATATTCACATTTCCAATCAGGCCGTTGTCTATCTGCTTTTTAAGCTCCTTCATGACCGGAGAGTGAAGGTAGGCAAATGCCTCCATAAAAATGACGCCCGCAGCGTCGCATGCCTGGATCATTTCTTTCGTATCTGCGGCGCTTCCGCTCGCCGGCTTTTCACACAATACATGTTTTTTACAGGCCGCCGCTTTCAGGACCCATTCCTTATGAAGGTTATTCGGGAGCGGTATGTAGACAGCCTCCACGTCCGGATCCTTCAGCAGTTCATCATAACTTCCATAGGCTTTTTGAAAATGAAATTCATCACAGAATTGTTCCGCCTTTTCCAGTGAACGCCCTGCTATGGCATACAACTCGCAGTTTTTTGCCATCCGCATACCAGGGATAGTCTGTTCTTTCGCAATTCCGGCAGTACCGAGAATGCCCCAACGTATTTTTTTCATAGATAGTAAACTCCTTTCAGGTATGTTAATAAAGCTTAGAAACTGTCCATAAACTCATGCCCTTTCGCCAGAACAGCGGCAGAGCCGTGGATTAAGGTTATTATAACATATTTATCAAAACATGATAAATTCTTTTCCGCAGCGCATACTATAAGCAGGCCGTTCGCCTGAAAAAATAAAAGAAAAGAGATAATTATGAAATTTGATGCTGTTTACTATGAACCGGATTCTCTGTCTTATACATTAGGAGAGCAGCTGAAGGAACAATTTGGCAGCCTCCCCTGGATACCAATTGCCAGCCACAACTCCATCAAAGAGATGCAGGAAAAGCCCAATTCCGAATTTGGCCGTATGAAGAGGAACTTGATTATCGGGATCCGCAAGACGCATAAATATGTGGAGAATCACAAAGTATCCGATTATCTGGTGCCCTATACCTCCTCCGGCTGTACGGCCATGTGCCTGTACTGCTATCTCGTGTGTAATTACAATAAATGCGCGTATCTCAGATTATTTGTGAACCGGGAGCAGATGTTGGACCGCCTGATAAAAAAGAGCATGAAGAGCGTACAGCCGCTGGCATTTGAGATCGGCAGTAACAGTGACCTTGTATTAGAAAACACCATCACGCAGAATCTGCTCTATACCATTCCGCGTTTTGTAGAGGAAGGAAGAGGGAAGATAACATTTCCGACCAAATTCGATATGGTGGAGCCGCTTCTGGGACTGGAACACGGCGGCAGGGTGATCTTCAGAATGAGCGTGAACCCACAGCCAATTATCAGCAGGATTGAATTGGGGACGTCCAGTCTGAAGCAGCGGATCCAGGCTGTGAACGAGATGTGTGAAGCAGGGTATCCATGCGGTCTTCTAATTGCACCGGTAATTATGGTTGATGGCTGGAAGAAACTTTATACGGAGCTTCTGGAAGAGCTGGAGAGCGGATTGTCTGCTAAAATGAAACGAGAGATGTTCCTGGAGATCATATTGATGACCTATTCCTATGTCCACCGCGCCATCAATCAAGATGCCTTTCCAGGGGCAGAAGACTTATACGATCAGGAGCGGATGACCGGGCGCGGCAGGGGAAGATATTGCTACCGGCCGGAAGTACGGGCTGAGGCAGAAAGTTTTCTGAGGGCGGAGATAAAAAGAATCCTGGGCGATGTGCAGATTCTTTATATCAGCTGACCGTAAGGCCGCGGGCAATTACTTTATGTACCAGAGCGGGAAAAGTCGTACGAATCAGTCTTCTTTGGTTGTACATTTTCGCTAAGAATGTTAAAATAACCCATATGAGTACAGAGTATCAATGCGGGGAGAAAGCATATCCAAAGGGCATCCCGTAATGCATGCCCTTCGGGCGGGTCTGCAGAATAATGTATAAGGTATTGAGACGATCTGAGTGAAAATAGGAGTTCAAATGAGTACAATCTATGATGTCGCAAAATTGGCCGGGGTAGGGAAATCAACGGTTTCCCGTGTGATCAATAAAAACGGGGCTATTAAAGAATCTACGAGGCTTAAGGTGGAAGCCGCCATGAAAGAACTGAACTACCGCCCAAGTCTGTTCGCACAGGGGATTAAGACGGGCAGATCCAAGACGATCGCTTTAGTCGTTCCGGATTCCACGAATCTTTTCTATAGCATGCTGTTGTCAGGGATTGAGGATATTGCAAGAAAATATGGCTATTTCGTAATGCTCTGCAATGGGGAATATGATTCACAAAAGGGAAAAGTATATCTGGAACAGCTTCAGGAGCGTAACATTGACGGCATTATTTATTGCGTATACCGAAAGGATGAGGTGTTCAAAGATATATTCGAACTGTCGGAGACGGTTCCCGTAGTATTTACCGATGACCCCTACCTGCGCGATCCTACAGTGTCAGTGGTTTATACGGACGGAAAAAAAGCGGTGCGCGAGAACGTTGATTATTTATATAAAAAGGGCTGTCGGAATATTGCCTTTATCGGCCTGGAAGAGATCTGTGCAGTTATGTACCGGTTTGAGGGATATAAGCAGGGATTAAAGGATCATGAAATCCGGTATTCCCGGGATCTGGTATATCAGGCTCCCTATAACTGGTGCAGGATGTCACATTTTATGCTTGGTGCGGAAGGGATTTCCCAGATCATGCAGTCAGGGAAGCAAGTGGATGCCGTGATTGCCGCGACGGACATGCTGGCGATCGGCGCGATATCCTGGATCCAGGAAAACGGATACAGCGTGCCAGGTGATATCCGGGTGATCGGATACGACAATATTGAGATTAGTTCTATTATCCGTCCTAAAATGTCGACCATCTCCCAGCCCATACGTATGATGGGAAACGAGGCGGCAGAGCTGCTGTTTCGGAAGATAGAGGAGAACAATGGGATTAACGAGACCATTGAAATGAATACCACTTTCATAGAAAGAGAAAGCACGTAGAAAATATGAAAACATGTTTCAGACCATGATTCTGGAGCATGTTTTTTTGTATCATAGGAAAATGCCCGGCACTTTCCTATGATACAAAACTCCGGGAGATTCACAATTAGTTATAGTCAATATGAACAAATGAAAAACAAAAATATAGTAAAAATAACGAAAATGACTTACAAAAATATAAAAATCCACAAGTTTATTGACAATAATTTTTGTATATGTTATAACGGAAATAAGAAATGGGATCAATCCCAATAAAGCCGGAAGCAACGGCTGTTTTTTAATACATAAATTGGGATCAATCCCAATTTTGAAAGGAAGGAGAGTAATATTGGAGAAAAAAGTCAATTTGTTAAGCGCTCAGAAGATATGTAAATCCTTTGGAAAAAATAACGTTCTTAAGTCTGTAGACTTTGATTTGGAGGCAGGGGAGGTACATGCACTGATCGGTGAGAACGGGGCAGGAAAGTCGACGCTTCTAAAAATATTATTCGGAATTTACCAGCCAACCTCGGGTGAGATCTATCTGGACGGGAAGACCGTGCGGATGAAGCATCCGGTGGACGCTATTGGACACGGTATTGCAATGATTCACCAGGAGCCTTCCGTTTTTGAAGATCTGAGCATTGCAGAGAATATTTTTACCGGACACTTTGATACACGGAAGATCAAATGGGAGGAGCTGAACAGAAAAGCCTCTGAGGCTATGCAGGAAGTGGGGCTTGCGTTTTCTCCGGGCAGAATGATGAAGGGGCTTTCTGTTGCAGAGCAGCAGCTGATAGAGATTGCCTCCGCGCTTTCTTCTGATGCGAAGATCATTTTTATGGATGAGCCTACCGCATCGCTCACGCCTTCCGAGGTGGATAATCTGCTGGAGCTCATCGACACCCTGCGGAAAAAGGGAAAAACGATCGTCTACATCAGCCACAGGCTGGAGGAAATTAAGGCAGTTTCAGACAGGATTACGGTTCTGCGGGATGGAGAGATCGTAGGTACATACCAGAATGCAGAAATTACCAAGGATCAGATCATCCAGAAGATGATCGGCAGAGAATTCAGGGCCGGGGGCGGAGAGACAGAAAGGAAGACTTTCGGGCAGCCGTTCTTGGAGATAGAAGATATCAGTATTCCCGGCATTTTCGAACACATCAGCTTTCAGATTGCAAGAGGAGAGATCATGGGGGTTGCGGGCCTTATGGGAGCAGGGCGGACGGAAGTAGCCAGAGGAATATTCGGGATTACGCCGGTAAAGTCGGGTCAGATCAAAATCAAGGGAAAAGAAGTAAAGATTGGCTCCCCTGAGGCAGCTATCATAAATAAAATCGCCCTGGTGCCCGAGGACCGGCAGGGACTGGGATTGTTTGTTTCAGAACCGATTGCTTTTAATACCACCTTTGCGATCATCGACAGTATCAAAAAGAAGTTAGGCTACATTGATACAAAGAAAGAAAAAAAGATCTCGGAAGAATACGTGGAAGGCCTGAAGACAAAATGCAGGTCCGTCAACCAGAAAGTGGGGGATCTGTCCGGCGGGAACCAACAGAAGGTCAGCCTGGCAAAGTGGATCAGCACGAATCCGGATGTCCTGATTCTGGATGAGCCAACCCGGGGAATCGACGTGGGTGCGAAGGAAGAGGTATACAGGCTGATCAGAAAATTGGCGGAGGAAGGAAAATGCATCATGATGATCTCCTCCGAATTAAATGAGATCATATCACTGAGTGATAAGGTGATGGTTATGTATGAGGGAAAACAGACGGGAATGCTGCAGAAGGACGAGATCACAGACGTAAAGATCTTGTCTGCGGCGCACGATTGTCTGGAGGAGGCACAATGAAAAAGAAAAAGCTGAATTTAAGTTCATTTCGTGAATTAGGCGTGATTGCTATGATTGTGATTATCTATGCAGTCGTATGTATCATAGAGCCCCGGTTCTTTTCCACCACTTCGCTGGTCAACATCCTGCTGTTTTTTCCATTTTTGCTGATTGTATCCCTGGGGGAGATGATCGAAATTGTGAGCAGAAATGTGGACATGTCATTGGGCGCGATCCTGGCGTGTTCCGGGTATGCGGCGGGGCTGCTTTTTAAAACGTACAGCGGCCTGCCTATCGCAGTTGTTTTTATCGCGGCGATTGCACTGGGATGTGTGCTGGGGCTGATCAATGGGTTTATCGTGACAAAATTTCAGATCCCATCTGTCATTGTTACGCTGGGAACTATGAATGTATATCGGGGCGTGATTTTCATCCTGGGCGGCAAACAGATCGATAATTCGGTGATACCCCAGTCCTTAATGGCGCTTTCCCAACCAAAGCAGTCCGTCATCGGGATTCCATATTCCGTACTGATTGCGCTTCTGGCGGCCGTTCTTCTTGCCTTATTTTTAAAATACTTCCGGGCGGGCAGGGAAATATATGAAATCGGTTGTAACCCTGCGGCGGCAAGCCTGCGGGGGATCTCAAACAACCGGGTACAGTTGTTTGTCTTCACACTGGCCGGCGGACTGAGTGGTCTGGCAGGGATGGTCTTTATATCCAGAATCGGCTATATGGATCCGGGAGCCGCGGGACGGGGCCTGGAATTCACGGCCATAGCCGCGGTTGTGATCGGCGGAACCAGTATGAACGGCGGAGTCGGCAAAGTGACGGGGACCGTATTGGGATGCCTGCTTCTGGGAGTTATACAGAATGCGATCTCAATAACAGGCATTTCCGGGTATTGGCAGGAGGCTATTTATGGAATTATTATCGTAGTCTCTGTCATTATCGATAACCTGATTAAAAATAGGCTGGCAGTCAGCGAAGCGAGATAAGGGGGGACAATGATGAAACATAGATTAAAAATGAACCGGATGATCCGGCCGGAACTGACGGTGTTTGTGTTCATGATTTTAAGCCTTGTGGTCGGGGTTCTGCTGTCGCCAAACTTTCTGGACATTAGATTTCTGCTTGGCTCCACGATCTTCTACTGCGAACTCGGGCTGATGGCAATTCCGTTTACCCTCCTTCTGACATCAGGGGAGATCGACCTTTCCATCGCGGCAAACATGAGTCTGGTGGCTTGTCTGGTGGCCGTACTGTATCAGGCGGGGATGAGTATGCCAGTGCTAATTGTGATCGGTATTGCAGCAGGGACGCTGCTTGGATTTTTTAACGGCCTTCTCGTGACGGTTACAAAGCTGCCCTCATTAGTGATAACCATCGGCATCATGTCTGTCTATCAGGGATTTTCACAGGTTCTGGTAGGAGACGCGGCGATTTCGGGATTTCCGGAATGGTTTATCGGTCTTGATCAATACACAATTTTGGGATTGATACCACTAAATCTGATTATCTTGATTGTAGTCGCCCTTATTTTCTCCTTTCTGTTGAAAAAGACGGTATGGGGCAGGAAGGTGACTGCCATCGGCCTGAACCGCGGCACGGCATTGTATTCCGGCGTTGCAGTTGAAAAAACAAAGGTTCTGCTCTTTACAATTCAGGGGACATTCTGTGCAATCGCAGGTATTATGACAATGTCCAGGCTGCAGATGGCGAAGTATACCATAGCGGGCGACGGACAGATGGACGTTATCACTATGGTTCTGCTTGGCGGAACCGCATTTGCTGGAGGACGTGGGAGCGTCCTTGGGACACTGGCAGCATTTTTCATTATCGTTTTCATCAGAACGGGCATGCGGCTGGCGCTTCTGAGCAATTATGCACAGATGGCGATACTGGGACTGCTGTTGATTCTTGTAATTATTATTTCAAACGGGTTAGAAAAAATGGCTAAAAAATATGAATAGGAGGTGCAGTGGTATTAAAAAAATAATTAGCCATGAGAAACATATAAATAAAAAAAATTCAGGAGGATTGCTATGAAAAAAAGAGTATTATCAGTAGTATTGGGGATCTGTTTACTGACCGCGGCAATGGTGGGCGGATGCGAGAAGAAGGGCGTGGAGCAGAACCCGAAAAGTGACAGCAGCAAACAGGAAGAGGAGCAGGGAAGTACGGACGATAAGGCACAAGGCAGTGCGAAAAACGCTTCCGATGTCACAGTCCGCTATATCTGTCTGACAAAGGGAATTCCCTACTTTGACCCGATTATTGAGGGGATGAAAGAAAGTGTGGAAAAGGCGGGGGCAACCTTCCAGGATACGGCTCCGGATACAAGCGACGCGACGGCACAGATCCCGCTGATTGAGGCAGCAATCCAGGACAAGGTCGATGTAATCTGTATATCACCAAGTGATCCGGATGCTTTGTGCGCTACTTTTGATAAAGCCAGGGACGCGGGAATTATCGTTCTCTGCGTGAATGATGATGTTACCGGAAACGAAGACAGAAGAGACGGTGCGGTAATGTCTACGGATTACGATGTGCTTGGAAAAGAGAACTTTGAGGCGTTTGCGGAGAGCATGAATTATGAGGGCAAGTTTGTTGCATTAAGCTCTAAGACAGGAACGCCGTTCCAGGAGAACCAGATGCAGATTTACAGGGATATGATGGCGGAAGACGAGAAATACGCGAAAATGGAATTTGTGGATGTTCTTTATGGCGATGATGAGGCTACAAAAAGCCTGACCGAGGCGGAGGCTGCCATCCAGAAATATCCGGACCTGAAAGGCATTATATCTCCGACAACGGTAGGAATTGTAGCCGCAGCACAGGCAGTGGAGAATGCAGGGCTGACGGGCAAGATTATGGTAAGCGGAACGGGAACACCATCCCAGTGCAAGACATACCTGGAAAATGGCACCATGCCGAATGCATTTCTCTGGGATACCAGGCTTTGCGGAAATGTAGCAGGAACACTCTCAGTTAAGCTTGCAACGGGAGAAACGGCGCTGGAAGCCGGAGCTGAAATTGACCTTGGCGAATACGGTACGGTAAAGGCCAATGATGTCTGCCTGGTACCGGCAGGAGATCCGTTGAAGTTTACAAAAGACAATGCGGATGAATATGATTACTAATTTTTGAAAATAAGTGGCATGACAGTAAAAATATTAACTGAAATAAATAATCAGCTGTGCCGCAAAAGGGACAGACCCCTCTGCAAAGGGGGCTGTCCCCTTTGAGAAGGAAACCGGTGCAGTCTGCAGGAGGAGGTACGCGTGTATGAATGCAAGAGAAAGGGTACTGGCGGCTTTAAAAGGGGAGGGGAAGCCCGACCGGATGCCATTTGAGATCAGTTGGGGCGCGTTTACCCCGAGACTGATGCAGTGTTATCATGAGAAGGAAAAAACAGAGGAAACACCGGAAGAATACTTTGACTTTGATGTCAGGTCGGTAAATATCGGCGCAACAAAGAAGAAAACAGATTTTACAAAATACTTCAAAGAGAAACTTCCGGACAATGTGATCTTTGATGAGTGGGGAATTGGGGCCGTGCCCGGCTCGCAGGAACATTTTCTGGAGTTCAAATACCATCCCCTTGCGTGGTGTGAAACAGCGGAGGATGTATATGGCTACGAGTGGCCTGATGTGGATGCAGATTACCGGTTTGAGGGAATGAAGGAAAAAATTGAAGAATATAAGTCCCGTGGCTACGTGGTAATGGGAGAATTGTATCAAACGATCTTCGAAACCGCGTGGATGCTGCGTGGGATGGAAACTTTTTTGATGGATTACTATGAAAACGAAGAAGTGGCTATGGCTATATGCGATAAACTGAAAGAATTGAGGATAAAGCAGGCGAAGAAATATGCGGAGCTTGGTGTTGATATCATCCGCCTGGGGGATGACGTGGCGACACAAAAAGGGCCGCTGATGAGCCGTGAAATGTACGGTGCTTTGATAAAAGAACGTATGAAAAGAATCGTTCAGGCGGGGAAGGCTGTAAATCCGGAAGTGCTTTATTTCCGGCACTGCGATGGGAAAGTGGAAGACATTGTGGATGATTTTATCGAGGAGGGCATCGATATCCTGAATCCTGTACAGCCGGAGTGTAATGACCTGACGCTTATATATGATAGATTTGGGGACAGACTGGCATTCTGGGGCGGAATCGGGACACAGAGCACGATGCCCTTTGGAACGCCGCAAGAGGTGAGGGAAAAAGTAAAGGAAGTTCAGAAAATTTTGGGCAAAAGAGGCGCGCTGGTTGTGGCCCCTACGCACATACTGGAGCCGGAAGTGCCATGGGAAAATGTACTGGCATTTGTGGACGCTGCGAAGCATTCCTATTACGAATAAATAAGATGGTCATGAATAAATAAGATGGTTTCAAATAAAGGAGAAGATGGTTGCGAATAAAGGAGAAGTCAATGGAGCGATATGAAAAAAGATATGAGATTTTAAAAGAAGAATTAGGTGAAAAGGGGTTAGACCTGGAGGAAATTAAAGATTTACTAAAGACGCAGGTCATTGAACTGCCGTCCTGGGCAGTGGGAAATTCCGGAACCCGCTATGGCACATTTAAAGATAAGGGGGCAGCAGTTACGATCTGGGATAAGATCGACGACTGTGCGGAAATCCAGAGGTGCCTGGGGATCACGCCGGTTATGGCAAGCCATGTGTGCTGGGACAAGACTGAGGACGGAAGATTCGGCCCGGTCAGGGAATATGCCGAGGAGAAAGGCATGAAAATCGGTACCGTGCATCCGAATACATTTTCCGGGCAGGAGTTCAGGTATGGATCCATGTGTTCGCCGTTGGACTGGGTACGTGAACAGACGAAGGAACACTTTAAAGACTGCGTCAGAATGGCGCGGGAGATGGGTTCCCGGACAATCGGGATGTGGGTGGCGGACGGAACCAACTATCCGGGGCAGGATAATCTGAGGGAGCGGAAACACCGCCTGTATGAGGGACTAAAGGTTCTGTATGATGCGATGGATGCGGATATGACGCTGCTGCTGGAATATAAACCCTTTGAACCATTCTATTACACGACCGACGTGCAGGACTGGGGCACCTCCTATCTGATGTGCAGTAAACTAGGACCTCAGGCAAAGACGCTGGTGGATCTGGGGCATCACCTGCCGGGGACCAATATTGAGCATATTATATCCACTCTGCTGGACGAAGGAAAACTGGGAGGATTTCACTTTAACAACCACCGGTACGCGGATGATGATCTGATTCTCGGAACCGTGAACCCGCTGGAGATCTTTCTGATTTACAAAGAAATCATCGATGCGGGGATGGACGGCGTTGATAATCAGATTGCCTATATGCTGGATCAGTCCCATAATATTGAAAACAGCCTGGAAGGCATTATCTACTCTGTCATGAATATTCAGACCGCCTATGCAAAGGCATTGCTGATTGACCGTAAGGCTTTGAAAGCTGCCCAGGCGGATCACGATGTCGTAAAATGCAACCAGATCATCATGGAGGCATTTGAAACGGATGTGGAGCCGCTGTTGTCCGTTGTCCGTATGGAACTGGGGCTCACGGATACCGATCCGCTGCGGAATCACCGGGAGAGCGGTTACCATAAAAGGGTGTCCGAGACCAGAGCGGAAGGGATACTGACACTGGGAGGAGGATGCTGATGAACGGAAGAGAGAGAATTCTGGCGGTTTTAAACCGCCAGGAACCGGACAGAGTCCCTACCTGTGAGTGGGTGCTCTATCCAAAGGTAATGGAGCAGATCTGCAATACGGCAAGCGACCTGGAATTTGTACAGAAAATGGATCTGGACGGGATTGCCGTCGGGCTGGATTCAAAGAATACGGTAATAGATGACCGGCATTTCATTGATGAATGGGGAATTACCAGAGTTTCCTATGACGAATATCCGAATCCGGTTGGATTTCCGATCCAGGAATTATCTGATCTGGATACCTATGAGGTGCCGGATCCCGATGCGTCGTACCGCTTTAATAAGATTAAAAAAGCAATGGATCTGTTTGGGCAGGAAAAATGTGTAATTGCCAGGGTGCGGGACGTATTTTCACAGCCCAGGGACCTGATGGGATTTGAAAATTTCCTGGCTGGTTTTTATGAGGAACCGGAGCTTGTCCAGCGCCTGATGGAGATGAGCGTGGAATACTCCGGCAGAATCTGCGAAAACCTTGCCGGGCTTGGTATTGAGGTAATTGTTGTGGGTGATGATATTGCCAACAACCAGGCACTTCTTATGAATCCCGACATGTATAGGGAACAGGTGCTGCCACACTTTGAAGCACTGGTCAAAAAGGCTAAAAGCCTGGGACTCAAGGTGATCAAACACAGTGACGGAGACTTGAACAGCGTAGTGGAAGATCTGGTAAACGCAGGAATAGACTGCTTGGATCCGATTGACGCAAGAGGAAACATGGATCTCGCTGCATTAAAGGCAAGGTATGGAAACAGGATTGCATTCAAGGGAAATGTGGACTGTGTGGAAACACTTGTAAACAAGTCAGAAGACCAGGTACGCAGGGAAGTAGCGCGTTGTCTGCTCCAGGGAAGCGTGGGAGGCGGACACATTATCTCCTCCTCCAACTCCATCCACAGCGGAATAAACCCGCGGAATTACAAGGTTTTTCTGGATGCGGTAAAGGAATTGGGGTGGTATCCCTTAGACTTAGAAAAATTAAAGCAAATCGCAGAATAGGGGTGTGCAAATGGGCAGATATTTTGCAGTCGATCTGGGGGCGGAAAGCGGCCGCTGTATCGCAGGAACCCTGGAAAACGGCATTATAAAACTGGATGAACTGTGGCGGTTTCCGACACAGGGACTTAAAATCCGGGGAGAATGGAAATGGAACGTTTACCGCTTTTATGAAGAAATATTAAAAGGACTTCGGATTTATGCGGATCAATACGGACCCGAACTGGATTCGATCGGCGTAGACACCTGGGGCGTAGATTTTGGCCTGCTGGATAAGAACGGGACACTGATGGGGATCCCATATACATACAGGGATAAAAGGACAGAAGGCACAGACGCCCTGCTGGAGCCAAGGAAAAAAATGTTATACCGAAAAACCGGAATTCAGTTTCTGGAGTTCAATACACTGAATCAGCTTATTGCAGCCAGGAGGCAGAAAGATACACAGCTCGACCACGCCAGAGAACTGCTGTTTGTGGGAGATATCCTGCACTATCTGTTGGGAGCCAGGCCTGTTTGCGAATACACGGCGGCCTCCATATCCATGCTGGTAGATACGGTCAACCGCAAATGGGATGACGAGATCTTCGAGGCCTACAATATCCCGGTAGAACTGCAGTCCCAGATCTCGTTTGCAGGGGACACAGTAGGAACACTCCGGGACGATATTGCAGACCAGGCGGGACTAAAACGTGGGATTCCGATCATTACGCCTGCCGTACATGACACGGCAAGTGCAGTAGTAGCGACTCCCACAGAAGGTGAAAACTTCGCTTTTATCAGTTCCGGTACATGGTCTCTGGCAGGAATGGAGCTGAAACAGCCCGTAAATAATGAAAAAAGCTTCGCACTCAATATCTCCAATTCTGGCGGAGTACTTGGAAAATCCCTTTTTCTAAAAAATATCATGGGACTCTGGATTATTCAGCAATGTAAAAAACAATGGAACCGAAAAGATCCTGGGCTTAACTACTCCAGAATCGTAGAAGAGGCGCAAAAAGCCCCTAAATTTACGGCGTTTATAGACGTAGACGACAACAGCTTTTTCGCACCGGAAAATATGCCGGAAGCGATTGTCGAATACCTGAAAAAAACAAATCAGATCCAACTCAAAGAAGACGACATCGGTGCAATCAGTAGGCTGATCTATGAGGGCCTTGCACTGAAATACAAATATGTTTTAGGGAAGATAGAAGATGCCGCAGAGAAAAAAATCGATGTCGTACACGTAACAGGAGGCGGTGGAAAGAATACACTGTTAAATCAGTTTATAGCCAATGCGCTCCACAAAAAAGTAACGGCAGGCCCGGAAGAATGTACAGCAACCGGCAATCTCCTGATGCAGGCCTACGGATGCGGACATGCCTCCTCATTAACAGAAATACGCAGAATAGTGAGGGATTCCTTCCAGGTGAGGGAATATGTGCCGGAAGATGAGGCAGAGTGGAATCTTGCATACAAAAATTTCACAAAATATTGCTTCTAAATCAAACAAAGCAACGGCCATAAATCCCATCCGCTGCCCCGTAAAATCTCCCAGACGGGAAATCGTTTTCACCTGCCGGCCGGATGAACCAGCCTGCAGCAAGATGAACCAGAGATATGCTTACGCCTGCATCTTGTCCTGTCTTGCTGCAGGCGTCTCTCCCTGTATAAAAAAACAAAAGATTGTGCAATAAGTAGTAATGTCTTATAATATAAGCAGTAAAAAATTTGTCTGATAAAGAAAATGATTATTGCACAATAGAAGAACCGAGAATACTATGTATCAATTATCTTGATGTGAACAAAGATATCGGGGCAATGATCGGACAAGCACAGGAATCTGATGGTTACGGAAGATAATCTGTACGAGTTGACAAATGAACGGGCTGGGGAAAAGACAATGTTTCGGCTGAAACCGTATCTTTAGTTTGACTTTTGTCCGGAAATATATTACAACTAGAATTAAGCAGAGCTTAAAAATACAGAGGAAAGGAGGATTGAAGATGGCAAGTATCAGAGATGTTGCCAAAAAGGCAAACGTAGGCCCGACAACGGTCTCACGGGTTCTGAACAACAGCGGCTATGTATCCGATGAGACCCGCCAGAAGATAGAAGCAGCCATGCGTGAACTGGACTACACGCCCAACGAGCTGGCGCGCAATTTATTTCACAAGAAAACAGGGATTATCGCCGTATTAGTTCCCACGGTTGCACACCCGTTTTTTGCTGAATTTGTAGAATATGTGGAAGCAGAGCTGTATAACTGCGGCTACAAGACCATGCTGTGCAATACCGTGAAAGAAGAAAATGCGGAACTTGAATATCTGGATATGTTGAACCGTCATATTGTAGACGGCGTGATCACAGGTGTACACTCACTTGATGTGGAGGAATATCTCAAGATCCACAAGCCGATTGTGGCGCTTGACCGCTACCTGGGCGAAGATATCCCTGTGGTGGCAGTGAACCATAAAAGAGGCGGCAGACTGGCGGCAGAAGAGCTGATCAGAAGCGGCTGCAAGTCCGTACTGCATTTCCGCGGCGCGCAGGAAGTTGAGTCACCATACCATGACAGACATTATGAATTCGAAAGGATTATGAAAAAGAACCATGTGAAGACATATTCCTATGAACTGGAATGGAACCGTTTTGACGCCTTATATTATAAAAAGGCAGTAGAGTCAGTTTTTGAAATGGGAATAGATTTTGACGGAGTATTCGGAGTTGACCAGCTGGCGATAGGTTATATGAATGAAGCGATCAGAAGGCATAAAAAGGTACCGGGAGATGTGAAGATTGTGGCTTATGACGGTACATACCTGACGGGAATCGTAGAACCGCAGGTGACGGCCGTTGCACAGCCTATGGAAGCGTTGGCCAGGGAATCCGTGCGCCTGATGGCAAGGCTGGTAAATGGAAAGACTTACAAAAATAAGCAGGTTTTATTAGAGGTAGAGCTTAAAAAAGGCAAGACAACTGTATAGTAAGTTCATTGTGAAAGGTGTACAAAATAAAATCATAATCTTTTGTAGTAATAAACAAAAAAACAGTGAATTTAAAAAATAAGGTTGACTTTTTTAATTGGAGTTATATAATGGGCTTAAAGTAATCAACAGGTGTACATCCTAGAAAACTTATTTTTTTTGCCGCATTGTGGAACGGGTTCCATGATGCGGCGCGGAACAAGCTGAGGTATTTTTTTTAAACAATGTGGAACGGGTTCCACATTGGAAACAAAAAAACAGTATTCGTAATACAAGGAGGAGCATTATGAAGAAAAGAACTTTAAAAAAACTGTTGTCAGCTGTTATGGCCGGTACGATGGCTGTGGGATTGCTTGCAGGATGTTCAGGCGGCAAGGAGGCGGCGTCGAAGGCAGAGTCAGAGGGAGGAGCAACGACGATTAAGTTCGGCATCCATGTGGCGAATCCCCAGGAGCAGGAAGCTGTTACATACAACATTGTGCAGGCATTTAACGAGAAGTATGATGGAAAATATAAGGTGGAGTTTGAGGCTTCCGATAAAGAGTCTCATTCCAAGAACATGAAGCTGGAAGCTTCCGACGGAACACTTCCGCAGATCTTCTGGCTGGATGCCAGCGAGGCGCCGGAATACAGTGACTCGGGCGTACTGATGGATTTATCGGATTTCTTATCCGAGAATTCTGATATCCAGACAGCCCTTGGCGGCATGGAAAATGCATTCCAGGATGACAGCGGGCAGTATGGACTGCCTTACCAGTGTAATGTCCAGGGAATCTTTTACAACAAGGACCTGTTTGATAAGGCAGGGGTTGAGTATCCTACGAACGACACTACATACGAAGAATTCATTGAGATGGTCAAAAAGCTGAAAGAGAGCGGCGTGACTCCGCTGTCAATCGGAAGCAAAAACAGTGCATACGCAATGTGGGAGTTCAACGAGACGCTTGCCAGATATGGATGGTCGGAGAATATTGACAGCATTCTTTCAGGAGAGAAGAAATTTAATAATGAAGACCTGAATGCTTGTTTTGAAAAGTTAAAAGGAATCGCGGATGCAGGTGCATTTCCGGAAAATATGGCTACCATCGAATACTTTGACGCGAAGCAGCTCTTTAACGAAGGCAAGGCGGCAATGTTTGGCACCGGCCAGTGGGACTGTGCGGAATTTGATGAAAATATCGGCGAAAAGGTAGGTTTCTGGTGGGGACCCAAATTTACAGATACGGACTACAACCAGGATATTGCAATGAAGGTTCCGTCCGCACCGATTGTTGTAAATGCAGAGGTTGCAGACGATGACGCAGTGAAAGAGGCGGTTTACGAGTTCCTGAAATTCTACTATGGAGAAGATGCAGCAAAGATTTCCTATGAAGGTTCTATTTTCCCGGCAACAAACTATTCCGAAGTTGCCGCAACGGACACACAATATTCCATGAATGCGATGCTGGAAGCCCTGGGGGCAGGATGGGAGAGCCCGGAGGCAGCGCCGGATCTGACTGTGGTATCCGCAGTACAGGAGGCCCTTTACAATTCTATGTTTGGCGTGATGCAGGGAACATATGAGCCCTCCGAAGCCCTGGATAAGATTGACGAGGCTCTGTCCTACAGTAAATAATGAAACAGGTCCATACGAGGAAAGCCGGAGCCCCAGCCGTGAGTGCGGCGGGGCTGCCGGGTGGATTTTTTACGATGTACTGGTAACAGTTCAGGCAGGCCTGAGCTATTGCGAATTCTATGATTGGAGAAGGATATGCGCTGGTTAAGTAAAAGAAGATATAAAATAGGCCTTCTGATCCCGACACTGCTTGTCTATAGTGTGTTCATTGTCCTGCCGATTGTGATTGCGGTTGGATACAGCTTTACAAAGTATTCCGGCATTGGTAAGGCAAGGTTCCAGGGATTTCAGAATTATATCAGGCTGTTTCAGGATAATGTGTTTTGGATTTCACTGAAGAATACGATGATTATTTTCATACTGGCATTTATCCTGCTGCTGACATTATCATTTTTCATAGCACTGCTTTTAAACAACCGGTTGAAAGGAACCGATTTTTCGAAAGCGCTCATATTTTCCCCGGCAATTATTGCGCCCATTATTGTTGGTATTATATGGGTATATATTCTGGACCCGAATATTGGGGTCATTAACAATATTCTGGACGCGGTGGGGGCATCGGCGCTGAAGCACAAATGGATCGGCGGGGAGACATTTTCGCCATACAGCATCGCAATCATTTATTTCTGGCAGCAGCTCGGATATCTGGTGACCATTTTTATTGCTGGTCTGAAAATGATTCCGGAAGATGTGCTTGAGGCAGTGAAGATTGACGGTGCAAGCGGTGTGCAGAAGGTCCGCTATGTCATCATTCCCATGATGCGCACGACGATCTCGACGGTATCTGTCCTAATTATAACCGGCGTATTCAAAATCTTTGAAATCGTTCAGCAGACAACAGGCGGAGGCCCGAACCACCTGTCGGAGACACTGGTAACCTACAGTTACTCTATGACATTCTCCAGCAGTGATTACGGCTATGGGATGTCTCTGGCTACGATAACCTTTTTGCTGTCACTTTTGATTACGGGGATTTACTCATTCCTGACCAGAGAGAAAGAGAGGTAGCAGGATTATGATCAATAAAAAGAAGAAGACAGCCATGTATATCCTGATGGTTTTGATTACGCTGATGGTTGTATTTCCGTTTATCTGGATGCTGGTGCTTTCCTTTAAAACAAATTCTGAAATATTGTCCGCACCGCTTTCTCTGCCGAAAAGCCTGAACCTGGAAAACTACAGCAATGCGTTTAAAACTTTGGATTTTCTGCAGCTTTATGGGAATACATTATTTGTATGTGTGATATCACTGGTTATCGAATTGATTATTACCTTTTTCAGTTCCTTTGTGATCTCCAGAATGGAATTTAAGAATAAAAAGATTGTTTCCTTAATATATGGGTTTCTGATCATGGGACTTTCGATCTCACCCTTTATTCTGCTCTTTCCGGTATACAAAATCAATGTATTCTTCGGATTAAGGGGAAAGCTGGCGCTGATATTCCCATATGTGGCAACGTCCATATCCTTCAACACGCTGCTGCTGGTGGGATACCTGAAGTCGCTTCCGACGGAGATTGATGAGGCCGCCGTGATTGACGGATGCAGCATCTGGGACCTGATGCTGAAGGTGATTCTTCCCATGGCAAAACCGGTCATTGCAACGATTGTAATCTTTAACGTGCTGTATATCTGGAATGAGTTTCCATTTGCATCTGTTATGTTAAGAGACATTTCAGATTATACGCTTTCCATGGGGGCTTCCTTCTTTAAGGGAACCTATACGGTGGATTATGGCGGGATTGTAGCGTCCAGTGTGCTGATTATTATACCGGAGCTGATCTTCTATGGCATTTTCCAGAAGAATATTGTAGAGGGTATGACGGCCGGGGCCGTAAAAGGTTAAGCCGGGAGAGTTAAAATGCAGGCTTCTGACACATATACACACGGTTTGTGCAGTAAACGGGCAGATCTGTGCGGGCTGTTGTGAATCAATATAATATGAAAAAAATTAGGAGGAAATATCATGAGTAAAGTATCAGGATTATTTCAGGATCTGACAACTATAAAAGAGGCCAGGAACGGAAGGCTGGCGAGCTGGGACCAGAGAGGCAAGAACCAGGACTACTGGGAAATTCCTGCAAAGGAGAGCATTACCCTGGGAGAGATTGAAGGCCCCGGCTGCATCACACATATCTGGATGACCTCATCCTGCCGCAGGGTAAAGGCACCCAGCATCCTGGATCCGGTGCAGAATGCATCCGCAGCACCGGTGATGGAAATCCATCCGGCGCTGGGCGTTATCTGGGACGATTATGACCCGTTTTACTATAGGAAGGCATTGATCAAAATTACTTGGGATGACCAGGATACGCCGAGCGTTCTGGCGCCTTTGGGAGACTTCTTCTGTATCGGGAACTGCTATCCGGGGAATTTCTCTTCCCTTCCATTCAATGTATCGCTGAAACCGGAGGAGGCAGGACGATACGGCGCGCCGTGTTCCGTATCCTGTTATTTTCCGATGCCGTTTAATAAGAAGGCAAAGATTGAGATTATCAATGAAAATGAACTGCCGTTTATTTTGTATTTCAATATCGACTATGAGATGTATAAGAAACCGCTGGACGAAAATACCGCATATTTCCATTCCAGCTGGCACAGAGAGAATCCGTGTGACGGATGGGGACCTGATATCCAGGTGAATTCACCGGAGGTAAATAATGTCACTAATCTGAAGGGGGAAGGCAATTACACCGTTCTGGACGTGGAAGGAACCGGCCATTACGTGGGATGCAACTTGACCGTGAAGCACTATCAGGGCAGCTGGTGGGGCGAAGGAAACGACATGTTCTTTATTGACGGGGAAGAGTATCCAAGCCTTAACGGCACAGGAACGGAGGATTACTTTAACCATGCATGGGGTATGCAGCGCAATGCATTCCCATTCTTTGGAACCATCGTGCACGAAGGAGATACGGACGGATTCCATGTATCCTACCGGTTCCATATCACGGATCCGGTCAGGTTTGAAAAGCGCCTACGAGTAACGATTGAGCATGGCCATGCAAACCATTTATCGGACGACTGGAGTTCCACGGCGTACTGGTATCAGACCCTTCCGACCGCAAAGCCGCTTACGATCCTTCCGTTGGAGGAGCGTCTGCCTAATGTGCCTGTGCTTCCCGAAAGGAATCTGAAGATGCCACAGTTAACAGAAGAAATGCAGGCGGCCAGGGATTCTTACGAGAAACGCTGGGAAGAGTACTCTCCGGCAAGGCAGGAGCAATTTAGAATCAAGGAGAACAAAGCGCGCCGCGAGTCGGCGCTCAATACGGAGTTCGCAAAAAAACTGCGTGAAGAATACAAGTAATGGGAGAACTGGAGGCGTTTTATGTCTAAGGAATTAATGCAGCAAAATATCGAGAAGGCCCAGAGGGAGATTGACGCGAAAAAGGAATACGTGAGAAAGGGCAAAATGCGCCAGCACTACCACTTTATGCCGCAGACCGGCTGGCTCAATGATCCGAACGGGTTGATCTTCTACAAGGGAAAATATCATTTTTTCTACCAGTACAACCCATATGAAGGATTCTGGTCCTGTATGCACTGGGGGCACGCGGTAAGCGGGGATCTGGTACATTGGGAATACCTGCCTCTTGCGCTGGCTCCAAGTGAAAGCTATGACAATCATCACCAGGGGGGCTGTTTCTCGGGAAGCGCGATCGAGCATGACGGGAAATTATTCCTGATGTATACAGGGACAACGAATAACGGGAAAGGCTTTGAACAGTCCCAGTGTATTGCATACAGCGAGGATGGGATTCATTTTGAAAAGTATATAGGCAATCCGGTGCTGACTGCACCCGAGGGGATTCCGGGAGACTTCTTCCGTGACCCGAAGCTCTGGAAGCACGAGGACACGTATTATGTGGTTTGTGGGGCGAACAAAGACGGCATGGCTCAGGCGCTTTTATACAAGTCACAAGATATGTTCCACTGGGAATTTGTGAATATCCTGGCCGAAAGCGGGGCGAGTGGGGATATATGTGGGAGTGCCCGGATTTTTACCCCATCGGTGACAAATACGTCCTGATGTTCTCCCCTATGGGGGCAAAAGAAAGGACCAGTGTATATCTGGTAGGTGATTTTGATTATCAGACCGGAAAATTTTACTATACCGTATCTGGGGAAATCGACTGGGGATTCGACTACTATGCCCCGCAGTCATTCCTATCCCCGGACGGCAGGCGGATCATCGTAGGATGGGCCAATGCCTGGGACTGGATGCCGTTCTGGAAGGACTGGGGCCCCACCTACAAGGAAGGGTGGTGCGGCTTCTTCAATCTTCCGAGGGAGGTCGTGCTCTGCGGGGACAATACCCTGCAGTTTCTGCCGGTCAGTGAATTGGAACAGCTCAGAAAGGATGAGCAGGTACAGCGAAATGTGACATTAGAGGCGGAAAACCCCCTCCTGTTCCGGGAAGGCAGCGTATACGAGGCAAAGCTCAAAATTAACCTAAAAGAATCAACCGCAAAGAAGATCTGTATGGAACTGCGCTCCTCAGACGAAAAGAAAACGCTGGTAGTCTTCGATTTTGAAAAAGCAGAGATCAGCTTTGACAGAAGCCGGGCTGACGGCTGGAGCAAAGGCATCGCCAAGAGTCCATTGAATCTGTTGGGAAAGGACTACTTGGATATCCATATATTCTCAGATCAGAGTTCGATAGAAATGTTCAGCAATCATTACCAAAATAACATATCATGTAATATATTCGCCCCGGAAACAGAGTGCGGGAATTACATAACGGCACAGGGGGGAAAGCTAAGTATTGAGCTTATGGAAACTTGGGATTTGGAGGGCGTGATGTAGGGGACGCTTGCCGAGAACCGGGACGGGATGCATACGTCTGCATCCCGTCCCGTTCTCCGTCAGGCGTCCCCTCATCCGTTCCCGCGGCTAAAGTCCGTGAATTATTAAACAGTTTTTCTGTAAGCGAACATGGGGACTCCCTCCTCCATAGGAACATGGACTTCCCCCTGGATCAGAGGCTTTGCATAGTCGATAAATGCATCACCCACATCCGTGCCTTCCCTTGTAATCCATTCTGCCGGAACCGTTTTTTCCCTGTTGCAGACATGGTTGACATCGGTTGTCACGTAATCAATTGCATAGGGCTTGTCCTGGATTCTTTTGAAAGCAATCATCTTTCCGGTCTCGCCCTCCAGTGCACATTTTACGCCGAATGCACCGGAGGCTATAGCTTCTTTTTGATCTGTCCCGGAGAGCATGGTGCTGGAGCAGCGTTGAGATACGTTTAGTTCCACGGAACGGACTTTTATGCCAAGCCGTTCCTTGATCAGATTCTCCAGATATTTTCCGGAGCCGGCCAGCATCTTGTGACCAAAGGCGTCTACGCCTACGTCGCTGGCAAACTCGCAGATGAAGGTACCGTCTTTGTCATGAATACCCTCGGATATACATACAACCAGGTTGGGAGTTTGTTCCAGGGCTTCTTCCACTTTTTGAAGGAATGCTTCCTGATCAAATGCTGCCTCAGGAAGATAGATCAGTACCGGGTTGTCCCCCTCGAACTTCCGGGCCAGAGCGCTGGCGGCGGTCAGCCAGCCGGCATGGCGTCCCATAATCTCTACGATGGTAACGGATTTTTTATTGTCATATACGGAGGCGTCCAGGGTGATTTCTCTGACCGTAGATGCAATGAATTTGGCGGCGCTGCCGAAGCCCGGGGTGTGGTCTGTCTCCACAAGATCGTTGTCGATTGTCTTGGGAATCCCAATGAACTTGATGTCGCTGCCGGTTTTAGCGGCATAGCGGGAGAGTTTGCTTACGGTATCCATGGAGTCGTTTCCACCGATATAGAAAAAATATCCGATATTTAATGCATTAAGCTTTTCCATTAGCTCTGGATATACCGGATCGTCCAGATCCTCGGGAAGTTTATAGCGGCAGGATCCCAGATAGGATCCGGGAGTCGTCTTGATCAATTCCAGTTCGCCGGAGTGCTCCAGAGGCTCCATATCCATGTAATGCCCGGCGAGGAATCCCTCGATTCCGTTGATCATTCCATATACAGCGCCAAAAGAATCTTCCCGGTTCAATGCCTCATATACAACGCCGTAAAGGCTGGCATTGATGACGGCGGTTGGTCCGCCTGACTGGCCCACGATAACATTTTTCTTCATAAATAATCCCTCCAAAGCTATTTTCATTTTTGTCATACCTATAACTATAATGGATAAAGACATTTTTTACAATAGGTTACTATGCGCGGCCCCGTGGATAGCAGCTGTAACAGGTATAAAACGGATTTTATGATAAAACAGTTGGAAATTTGGTCAATGTGCAGTATAATTGCTGTATCTGAGTAAAGAGGTGTTCTTATGAAATATATATCATTTGCAATTCCATGCTACAATTCTGAAGCGTATATGGAAAAGGCGATACAATCAATATTAAAGGGCGGGGAAGATGTGGAGATCATCATTGTGAATGATGGCTCCGAGGACGGTACAGAAGAGATTGCCCGGCATTATGCAGATTTGTATCCAACGATTATTAAGGCGGTAAATAAGGAGAACGGGGGACACGGCGATGCTGTCAATGCGGGACTGGCCCATGCAACTGGACGATACTTTAAGGTGGTGGACAGCGATGACTGGGTAGATGAGGAGGCCCTCATGCAGATCCTGGAAGCGGTCAGGGGCTTTGTGCAGACGGAGACGGAAGTGGACATGATTGTTTCAAATTATGTGTATGAAAAGGTTGGGGTTGAGCATAAGAAGGTCATCCATTACCGCAATGTGCTGCCGCAGAATCAGATATTCCATTGGGACGATATCGGGCATTTCCGGCTGGACCAGTATATCCTGATGCATTCCGTCCTCTACCGGACCGAGATGTTGAAGTTATGCCAGCTCAGGCTGCCGAAGCATACATTTTATGTGGATAACATTTATGTATATTATCCACTGCCGCACGTGCGCACGATCTACTATATGGATGTTGACTTCTACAGGTATTTTATCGGGCGTGAGGATCAATCCGTTAACGAAAAGGTGATGATCAGCAGGATAGACCAGCAGATATTCGTAAACAAGAGCATGATAAATATGTATGAACTGCGGATGATTTCCAGTAAAAAGCTGCGTAAATACATGATTAATTACCTTGCAATTATGATGACTGTATCCTCGATTTTGTGTATCCGTTCCAAGAAAAAGGCGAATCTGGAAAAGAAGGCGGAACTGTGGCAGTATCTGAAGAAAAAGGATTACGGCACTTACTTTAAGATTCGTTACGGAATCCTGGGCCAGACGATCAATCTTCCCGGCAAGTCCGGACGAAAGGTATCCTCCATGGCTTACAGTGTGGCAAGAAGGCTTATCGGATTTAATTAGCTGATTGGGTACGATCGGATATTACGAAAAGTTTTTGGATTTATGGGCCGGCAAAAGTTATGGAACAGAATCTGCACGGCTGCATGTGCATATAGAAAATATTTAACTGAAAAGAGCATAATTTACCAGCCATGGTACATACTAGTAATAAAAAAGGAGTGTGTATTATGGCTGTTAATTTTTCAGAAAGTAAAACAAAAGAAAACCTGATGAGAGCATTTGCCGGGGAGAGCCAGGCAAGAAACAGATATACAATCGCTGCAGATAAGGCAAGAGAGATGAAAATGTATACGATTGCCGACATTTTTTTGTATACGGCTGATCAGGAGCGCGCCCATGCGGAGAGGTATTACGAACTGCTGAAAGATCTGTCCGGTGAGACAATCTTTATTGACGGAGGTTATCCGGTAGATCAGCAGACGACTCTGGCTGAGCTTTTGAGAGCTGCGGAGCACAATGAAAAAGAGGAATATGAGGATGTTTACCAGGCATTTGGCGATGTGGCTAAGGAAGAGGGATTTTTAGAGGCTGCCTCTGCATTCTATCAGATCGCAGAGATTGAACACACCCATCAGGTTCGTTTTGGTGAAATCGCCGGCATGCTGGAGACCAACCAATACTTTGCGTGCGAGAATGAAAGCAAATGGATCTGTACGAACTGCGGATATATCCACGAGGGAAAACAGGCTCCGGCTGTGTGCCCTGTCTGCCGCCATGCGCAGGGGTATTTTCTGCCATATGCATATGCTGCATATAAGGGAGAAGGAAGATAACCAGAAAAGATATACCCAAACGGGTAAGAACCATCTGTTAACTGAATAGTCAAAAGGAGCGGGATATGAGCCAGAAAGTAGAGAATCTGCTGAACCTTGCATTAGATGCTACGGAAGAAGAACGCGTCAGGTCACTGGAGCTGGAGGTGGGATATAACCCGATTGAAAGAGAATGGGATCTGGTGATTAAGTATTCGGGTTCCCTTGATCCGGTGAGAGCGCTGGCAACGTCTGTGACGGAACTTGCAAATGAGTATGCGATTATCACAGTACGGGAATCTGTGATTGACAGGCTAGCATCTATTCCCCAGATAGAGTATATTGAAAAACCAAAGAGGCTGTTTTTTCAGGTGGCGAACGGAAAGAGAGTTTCCTGCATCAATCCGGTGCAGCGAACTCCTTTTTCTTTGCTCGGAAGCGGCGTGCTGACCGCCGTAATAGACAGTGGAATTGATTATGCCAACGAGGACTTCAGAAATCCGGATGGAACGACGAGAATACGGGCGTTGTGGGATCAGACGATTCCAGGAAGTCCGCCGCAAGGCTATGCCATCGGTACGGAATATACACAGGAGCAGATTAACGAGGCGCTTGCACAGGATTCCAGAGCGGCGCAGGAGCGGATTGTGCCAAGCAGAGATACATCCGGTCATGGGACCGCGGTAGCAGGCATTGCAGCGGGCAACGGCGCCGGCAGTCCCGGACGGCAGTATGCGGGGGTGGCGCCTGCCAGTGATCTGCTGGTTGTCAAGCTGGGAATTCCCCGGGATGAAGGCTTTCCCAGAACAACGGAACTAATGCTGGGGGTAGATTATGCGGTTCGCAAAGCCCTGGAATACCAGATGCCTGTAGCCGTGAATATCAGTTTCGGAAATACATATGGTTCCCACGACGGAACCTCCCTGCTGGAGCGCTTTCTGGATGATATATCTAATTTCTGGAAGTGTGCAATCTGCGTGGGCAGTGGGAATGAAGGAACCAGCGCCGGCCACACCTCCGGAAGGCTGACCGAGAATGTGGAAGAAAGTGTGCAGCTGGGAGTACAGGCTAACGAGCCCACGGTCAATGTGCAGCTCTGGAAATCCTATGTGGATACAGTGGATATCTCTCTGGTCAGCCCGTCGGGGGTGCGGGTGGGGCCGATTCAGGATATCCTTGGCTCTCAGCGCTTTATCCTGGGAAATACAGAGATACTTCTATATTATGGGGAACCGAAACCGTACAGCGTCAAACAGGAAATATTTATTGACTTCCTGCCCAGGCAGACCTATATAGACAGCGGTGTATGGCAGATCATCTTATCTCCGCGCAGGGTGGTTACGGGAGAATATGAGATGTGGCTGCCCAGTCAGAGCGCACTGAATATAGGCACCGGGTTTTTATTTCCAAAGAGTGATACGACGCTCACCATACCCTCCACGGCGCTCCGGGTGATAACTGTGGGGGCATATAATGGTCTGACTTTCAGCTATGCAGACTTTTCGGGCCGAGGGCCGGCGGCGCTCTATGAGTATGCCACGGTGCCAAAGCCGGATCTCGTGGCTCCGGGAGTCAATGTGACATCTGTGGTGCCCGGCGGAGGATATGCGCAGTTTACTGGAACTTCATTTGCTGCGCCCTTTGTAACCGGCAGCGCGGCACTTCTGATGGAGTGGGGGATTGTGAAAGGGAATGACTCCTATTTGTATGGGGAGAAGGTGAAGGCCTATCTGCGGAGAGGGGCGAGAAAACTTCCGGGATTTGATCAGTGGCCGAATAACCAGATGGGGTATGGGGCGCTTTGTGTGCGGGATAGTATACCGCTATGATATACAATATGCACCTTATTCTTATGTGAAAGATATGAAGGATTTTATAGGTAAAGTAAGCCGGCTAAATAAAACCAATACGATAGTTTGTGATATAAATAGTTGAGTTTCATCCGAACGATCAGAAAATGAAGAAAATTTGTTTATACTCTAATAATTAGGTTCGATGAAGATCAGTCTATTAAGGCTGATCTTTTCTTAAATTAAAAGCCCTTCCGGTATAGCGCACACCCATAAAGAAGTAATACTTTCAATAATTTCCTCAAGGAGTTTTAAATCGTTTATTTCACAACGTCATTGACAAGACGAAAAACTATCTATATAATTAAACTTAGAGTTTAATTATTGTATGGAGGAAAACATGGGACGAAGAAAGAAAGAGCCTAGAAGCGTACACAGGGAAAACATAGTATCTGCGGCATCTGCACTATTTATGGAAAAAGGCATTGCCGCGACTTCTATGGACGATATAGCGAAAGCCGCCGGATACAGCAAAGCAACATTGTATGTATATTTTGAAAATAAAGAGGAGATAGTCGGCATTTTAGTATTAAACAGTATGAAAAAACTTTATGACTATATATCCGCTGCTTTGGCGCAGCATGAAAGCACAGAAACAAGATACAGCTTTATCTGTCGAAGCCTGGTACAGTATCAGGAAGAATTTCCTTTTTATTTTAAAATGGTGTTGGACAAAATCAACATTGATTTTGAAAGCCAAGACTATTTGCCGGAAGAAAAGGAAACATATCAAATTGGGGAAGAAATCAATGAGAAAATAAAAGATTTTTTATTGTCCGGTATGGAAAAAGGGGATTTACGGAGTGATTTGGAAATAATGCCTGCTATCTTTAGTTTTTGGGGTATGCTTTCCGGAACCATTCAGCTTGCCGTAAACAAAGAAGAATATATTAAAAAGTCAATGGGTTTATCTAAAAAGCAGTTTTTGGAATATGGGTTTTCACTTATCTATCATTCGATTGCAACTAAGGAGAAAAGATTATGAGAAAAAATGCGCTTGCTATTTTAGGTAGTCCTCATGCAAATGGAACAACAGCAGCCATGTTAGATTTGGCAATTCATAAAGCGGAACAAGTGGGATATGCTGTAACAAAAATCAAACTGTATGAAAAGAAAATTTCTTTTTGCACAGGTTGCCGCGCTTGCATGGACACACATATTTGCATACAGAAAGATGACATGCAGGAAATTGCTGCGCTATTACATGAGTGCCAGCTTGTTATCCTTGCCGCCCCTGTTTATTGGGCAAATGTTCCGGCTCCTGTCAAAAATATGTTTGACCGATTATTGGGAACCGCTATGGAAGAAACAGATACATTTCCTAAACCACGTTTACAGGGCAAGAAATATTTGATTTTAACTTCCTGCAATACTCCTGCCCCTTTTTCATGGATATTCGGACAGAGCAGAGGGGCAATCCGCAATATGGACGAATTTTTCAAGACCGCAGGCATGAAACCGATAGGAAAAGTGGTGCGTGCAAATGCAAAGAATAAGAAAGAACTCCCTAAGCGGACAATGAAAAAGATTGAGAGGTGTCTGAAATAAAATATTCCGAAAGAGAATCCTATTGTTTGCAGTAATTTTGCTTTTCCTTATCGGTTTGGTTTTTACCGCAGTTTATTTGAAGAGTGTGGCAGACTATAAAAAGGCAGTAAGGGAAACTACTTTTAGCAACATAAATATTTCCAATGTTTCCGACGGAGTTTATGTTGGAGAATATGACGTGGATTTTTTTATGCCAAGGTGGAAGTAACCGTTCAGGACGGAGTAATTACAAATATTGATATTCTGGAGCATAAAAACGGACGTGGAAAATCCGCAGAAGTTGTTGCAGACAGAATCATGGAAGAACAGAAAATAGATGTTGACGCAGTATCAGGAGCAACAAATTCAAGCGTTGTCATAAAGAAAGCTGTCGAAAATGCCTACCTCGTGTACAAAATATCATTGTACATGAGGTAGGCATTTCGCTCCCTGTTTGTCAGCCGTTAGATTAGTGTCACTCTAATACTTCCTTATTGGCGTTCATCTTAGCCTGTTCCCTTTGTTTTTTATGTCAAAGAACCACTGATGAAAAGAGAATCTTAAAAACAATTATAAAATAAATGGTCGAATATGCTCTTTTTGGGAGCGTTATTAATAACTATTGAACAACCGTCAATGATATAATAAACCAAAACTAAAGGCGAGCATGTTCAAATCGAATCATTTTCAGACACAGAAACATACTTTCCTGACAAACAACGAACCAGAGATACAGTAAAAATAGATAAGGAGACAACAAATGAGATATAATTTTGACAGAGAATGGAAGTTTTCACTTGGGGACTTTGGTATTTTACCGGAATCCATGTCGCATGGAGCCGTCTATGGTTTTTCAAAAGCCGGCGGGATTACAGGCGCTGCGGCTCTGGAATTTGATGATTCGCTCTGGGAGACAGTGGATCTCCCCCATGACTGGCAGCACAGCCAGGACTTTGATCTTACTGCCCCCGCAGACCATGGATACCGCAGAGGGCTCAAAGGCTGGTACCGCAAAAAATTCTGTTTAGATGAATGTGACAAAGAGCGTTCACTCAGCCTGGTTTTTGACGGAATTGCTGGCATAACTGATATATATCTGAACGGATGTAAGCTGTATCATAATGAAAGCCGCTACAATAGCTTTTATGTTGATATTACAGACATTGCGAATTACGGGAAGAAGCCGAATATTCTTGCAGTGGAGATTGACTGCAGCATCTGGGAGGGCTGGTGGTATGAAGGCTCTGGGATATACCGGCATGTCTGGCTGTTGAAGGAGCCTCTGGTACATCCGGTTTACAGCGGTATCTTTGTGCGGCCGGAACGGGTAAATGACGGCTGGAAGACGCATATAGAGGCCGAGCTTGAAAATGCATCCGGGGAAGAGCAGCGGTATCATTGCATCGTGGAACTGTGTGATGAGGATGGGAATGTACTTCCGGATATGCAATACAGCACAGAGGGAACGGCACAAGCGTTTGGGAGATTCAAGGTATGCTGTGAAATGGAAATAGAGGATCCCGTTTTGTGGGATATTGACCGCCCATATCTCTACCACTGTAAGGTGCGGCTGAAGGATGGGGAAAACATGGATGAAACAGACATCCCCTATGGTTACCGGATAATAAAAATCGATGCAGACAAGGGATTTTGGCTGAATGGGCGGAAGGTGAAGCTTCTGGGGACATGTAACCATCAGGATCATGCCGGAATCGGAGCCGCACTGCCGGATGAAGTTCAGAGATACCGTCTGAAAATTCTAAAGGATATGGGCTGTAATGCCTATCGGTGCGTCCACCATAACCCAACACCGGAACTGCTTGACCTATGTGACCGGATGGGAATTCTGGTGATGGATGAAAACCGGACATTCAGTACGGCGGAGGACGCAATGCGGCGGCTTAGGGGGATGGTGCGGCGGGACAGGAACCATCCGTGCGTTGTCATATATTCCGTATTTAATGAGGAACCGCTGCAGGGCACCGCAAAGGGAAGAAAGATAGCAGAAAGGATGACGGCCCAAATAAAAGTGCTCGATCCGGACCGCCCCGTACTGGGTGCGTTTAACGGCGGTTATATGGAGGAAGAAGGGGCAGCCACAGTATTTGACATCACAGGTATTAATTATTATACGGACAGTTACGATGCTTTTCATA
The DNA here is from genome assembly GCA_000509105.1 of Clostridiales bacterium VE202-21. Classification (GTDB taxonomy): domain Bacteria; phylum Bacillota; class Clostridia; order Lachnospirales; family Lachnospiraceae; genus Faecalicatena; species Faecalicatena contorta. Next base: position 48,789 of record BAIF02000031.1, read on the forward strand.
AAAAATTCCCGCAGCAGCCGGTTGCAGCGTCTGAATTAGTGTCCGCATTTTCTACAAGAGATACTTACAGAGATAATGAGGAGGAACAGGTATTCAGCAATTATGATGAAAAAACGGCTCCCTGGGGAGAAACAGTGCGGGCAGCCAATGAGTCCGTTTTATCCAGAGACTTTATTATGGGGATGTTTGTATGGACCGGATTTGATTACCGGGGGGAACCCTCTCCTTATGAATGGCCGAGTGTAAGCTCTCATTTCGGAATGATAGATACCTGTGGATTTCCCAAGGATACTTATTATCTATACCAGGCCTGCTGGAAGAATCAGACAGTACTCCATATTCTGCCGCATTGGAACCACAAAAGAGGAGAGACAGTACGGGTGATGACTTTCAGTAATTGTGAGGAAGTGGAACTCTTCTTGAATGGGCGGTCTATGGGCAGAAAGAAAAATGAGATATATGAACAGTGCGCCTGGGAGCTTGAATTTGAGCCGGGAACGCTGCGTGCGGAAGGTATATCTCAGAAAAGCAGGTTATAGAGGCAGAACGTAAAACCGCAGGGGAAGCCGTTTCAATCCGGGTAGAATCCAATCGCAATTATGTGAATTACAGTACAAAGGATGCGCTGATATTAAACATATCGGCGGTTGATGCGAAAGGGGAAGTCCAGCCTTCGGAGGAGGGATATATAAAGGCGGCCGTTTCGGGGGCGAAGCTGCTCGGGGCAGGTAACGGCGATCCGAACAATCATGACCGTGAGGAAGACGGGCGGGTCAGGTTATTCCGCGGACGCTGTCAGATCATACTGCAGGCCGAGGATCAGGAGTACCTGCAGGTAACATTAGTTTCTGAGAAATTGGGGGAGTACACCGGAAAGTGGGAGATCCGCAGAGCGGAAGACGAAAAAGAAATATTGAGTGTGGATGCGGTGTTTGTGGGCGGCTGGAGGATGTCTCATAAAGCAGTGAGGGAAAAACCGGATCTGCACCTGAGTATGGATAAGTCTGATATGAACACGCTGGAACCTGTTGAATTCGAGGGAAAGGCACAGTCACAGTTATCCGGAAAAGACGGTTGGTACTGCCTATACCGGTCGACAGAGATTTCGCAAAAGGACGCTGGAAAAACCCTATGCTTTCACAAGGCGGCAGGCGATGTTGAAGTGTATCTGGGGGAGGAATGTCTGGCCCGAAAAACCTTTGTAATGCCCGGTGAACTGACGGTAACAATTCCAAGTCGGGCCGGGGAAAACTGTGTGCTGTCCGTGATTGTAAGAAATACGGCGGCGGACCGGAAAGCGGGAATATTCGAACCGGTGTTATTGATTCCATGACGGATATACAGAAGCTCCGAAAAACTGCAAAATTCCATCTGATTGTGTTAGAATAGAGAAAGATAAAAGTTACTATACACGGCCTATGGGGCGTGCATAGTAACAGATAAAATCAGATGGGAGATGGAAAAATGTTTAAATTGAGTACATTATGTTATATTGAAAAAGATAACCGTTACCTGATGCTGCACCGGACCGTGAAAGAGAATGATGTGAATAAGGATAAATGGATCGGTGTGGGCGGGCATTTCGAGGACAGGGAGAGCCCGGAGGAATGCCTGCTCAGAGAGGTTTGGGAAGAGACCGGCTTTATCCTGACCTCTTACAAATACCGTGGACTTGTTACCTTTGTGTATGGTGAAGACACGGTTGAATATATGTCGTTGTATACTGCGGACGGCTTTACAGGCGAGCAGACTGCCTGCGATGAAGGGGAGCTGGAGTGGGTAGATAAGAAAGAAGTACTGGGCCTGAATCTATGGGAAGGGGACAAGATTTTCTTCCGCCTTCTGGACGAGGGCAGAGAATTCTTTTCTCTTAAGCTAGTATATGATGAGACGGATACGCTCCAATATGCGGCGCTGGACGGAAAAGAGATGGAATTATTCGATATACTGAATCCCGACGGCAGTAAGACAGGGATTGTCAGGGAGCGGGGCGTTGCCCACAGAGAGGGCAGCCTTCATGCTGCCTCACATATATGGGTAGTGCGGAAAAAGGAAAAGGGCGGTTATGATGTTCTTCTGCAAAAACGCAGCGCTGTCAAAGATTCGAATGCCGGATGCTACGATATTTCATCTGCAGGACATGTGGCGGCAGGGGATGAATATTTGACTACTGCGGTAAGAGAGCTTAAGGAGGAGCTTGGACTCCGGGCAGCGCCTAAAGATCTGAAGTTTATAGGTATTCACCATGGCGGGTTCGAGGACGTATTCTATGGCATGCCTTTCAAAGATGACGAGCTCAGCGCCGTGTATGTGTACAGTGAACCTGTGGACGTCGAGGGACTGAGGCTGCAGCAGGAAGAGGTGGAAGAAGTGATATGGATGGATTACGGCGATTGCCGCAGGGGGATCCTGGACGGAACACTTAACAACTGTATTTATATAGAAGAGTTCGAGATGGTAGGAAAATATCTTGGAGTGCTGTAGCTGCCGGGGACTCCGACCTCCGTCAGACCGTACCGTGCAGCGGCCTGACGGGGGATGATATCTGTATGATCCGTTTCGCTCTAACAGAGAATCAATCCCGGATTGATCTTTTCTAATTTTTCTTTTTTATCTGGATCCAATTCATTATCAGTCAGAATGTAGTCAAAATCTGAAAGCTCCGCGTATTTTACAAAGCTGTTTCCGGCAAATTTTGTGTGATCCGCCATAAGAAAGGAGCAGCTGCTCTGCTCACGGAAGGTTCTTTTCAGCGCAGCATCCAGCTCATCCGTAGTGGTGATGCCAAAATCCAGTGAACAGAACATCGTACCTACAAAGCTTTTATCCACATGATAATGCCTGCAGAATTCTATGGTCGAAAGGTCGAGAGTACCGCCGATCTGCTCCTGATAAGTTCCGGGCGCAACAATGAGCCTGATTTTCCGGTTGGTGCTGAGCTGCTGGATGGCAGAGAGGGAATTCGTAATCAGCGTGGCGTGGATGTCAGGAAAGTATTTTATAAGCTGGATGGTGGTGGTGCCTGAATCCAGGAAAATGGTGTCGCCTTCTTTTATAAAGCTGGCGGCCTTTTTTCCGATTGATTGTTTGTACTGCCTCATTTTTTCATTGCGGGACGAAAAATTCGGAACCACTGCTCTGTTTTTACATAGATGGGCGCCGCCGTAGTGGGTCTCCAGGATTCCCTGCCTGGCAAAGAAGTGAAGGTCCCGACGGATTGTCATGGGAGAGACGGAAAATGCATGTGACAGTTCATTGACAGACACCTCCCCATTTTCCTCCAGGATCTGCAGAATTTTCTGGCGCCGTCCGATTCCGTCAAGATTTGTTTGATCTGGTTTGTTTTGATGATTCATAGCACATAATCTCCTTTGAAAATGGATGAATAAAACATAAATAAACATTAATAAATGTTTCTATATGTGTTATTATAAACCTGTAACAAACAGAAAGCAAGGCAGGAGGAACAGGAGATTTGAAATATGACGCAGTGATTTTTGACGTAGATGGAACTTTAATTGATACGGAGAATACGATTTTACTGTCTTTACAGCACATGCTGCTGCGGATGACGGGGAAAATGTACCGGCCTGAGGAACTCTATTTTGCTTTGGGAATTCCAGGCGCCAGGGCCCTGGAGCTGCTTGAGCTAGAGGAGGCGGACAAAGCGATGAAGATGTGGCTGGACTACAGCGCCAGATATGAATTTCTCCAAAAACCTTTCCAGAGAATTCCTGAAACACTGCAGCGCCTGAAAGACGCAGGCCTCAGATTAGGGATCGTAACTTCCAGGACCAGGGAAGAGTTTAAGAAGAGCGTGGAAAGATATGATTTTGTCCGGAAACTTGAAGTCATCATCTGTGCGGATGACACGAAAAAACATAAACCGGATGCGGAGCCACTTCTTGCGGCGCTGGAAAAGCTTGATCTTGCACCCTCCCGTGCGCTGTATGTGGGAGATTCCACGTACGACATGGCTTGTGCCAAGGCAGCAGGGGTCCACGGGGCACTGGCGCTTTGGGGGGCTCACGAGACGGAAAAGATCCCTTCTGTATACCGTCTGGCGGATCCGGAGGACATTACAAGGATTTTGCTGCAGATGAAGGAAGTTTCTTAATACACCTACCTGGATGGAGGCGTCTGCCGGAATGTGTTGCAGGAAGTGTCTGTCCTGTAGGAAATACGATCCATTGTGCGGAGAAGCAGTGAGAGGAGATCTGCAAAATCAGCCGGAGCCGAACACATTCACCCCTTAATCAGAAGATTAAGATCCTCAAGTGTTTTGATAAGCTGCCCTGGCAGTACTATTATTCCGGCTGATTTTGCAGATTTCCTCTTACTGCTTTTTCGCACAGTGGATTGTATTCAGAAAAAATTTATCGATAAAATTTATCGATGAAATTTATCAAAAAATATGTTGCATTTTATTCGACTTTGTGTTTATACTGAAAGTACGACATAAGTATTTAGGCTTCGTGGAAAACTGAAATGTTCTATGTGACTGACGGAAAAGTGGAGTATACCACATGGGAGCATAGGATAGAACGCCGACCGTCTGGGCAGCTCAATGATTTGGGCTGCCTTTTTTGTTTTTAACTTAGTGTGCATTGGTATTGTCTGCATGGTATCAGAGGGAGGAACGAGAAAGGCAGCGGGATGATTGGGAGAAATTTAATGACCTTGATAAATGGAGGATAATGTCATGGAACAGAAAAATTTTGAGCAATGGAATGGATTTGCAGCAGGAGATTGGCAGAAAGAGATTAATGTCAGGGATTTTATTCAGAAGAATGTGACCCCATATGAAGGCACGGACGAGTTCCTGGAAACGAAAACGGAGAGGACGGAGCGCTTGATGGAGCGTCTTAATAGTCTTTTAAAGCTGGAACAGGATTTTGGCGGCGTGCTGGATATCGACACGCAGTCAGTATCGTCTCTGACTGCATACCAGCCAGGTTATCTGGATAAAGCGGAGGAACTGATTGTAGGTCTGCAGACGAACCGGCCATTAAAGAGGGGGGTGAATCCCTTCGGTGGAATCAACATGGCCAGAAAGGCCTGCAAGGCTTACGGCTATGAGCTTTCTGATAAGATCGAACAGGAATTCCAGTACAGGACAACCCACAATGACGGTGTATTCCGCGTGTATACGGAAGAGATGCGTAAAGTCCGGCACGCAGGCATACTGACGGGGCTTCCGGATGCTTATGGGAGAGGACGAATTATCGGCGACTACCGCAGGGTGGCCCTGTACGGAGTGGATATTCTGATAGAGGAGAAGCAGAATGACAAGAGAATCATCGGCGAGGGGGATTTTGATGTCGAGTCCATCCGTTTATCGGAAGAAGTGTTCCAGCAAATCAATTTCCTTAATAAGATGAAGGAAATGGCACAGATGTACGGTTACGATATTTCAGAACCTGCACATAATGCCAGGGAAGCTGTCCAATGGACTTATTTTGCGTATCTCGCAGCCATCAAGGAGCAGAACGGCGCCGCCATGTCACTGGGGCGGACCAGCAGTTTTCTGGATATTTATATTCAGAGAGACATCGAGGCGGGACTGCTGGACGAGGTGCATGCCCAGGAGCTGATTGATGATTTTGTGATGAAGCTGCGCATGGCAAGGCATCTGCGCACGCCGGAATATAATGAATTGTTTGGCGGGGACCCCATGTGGATTACAGAGTCCATTGGCGGGATGGACGAACAGGGCCGCACGCTGGTGACAAAGAACAGCTTTCGTTTCCTGAATACGCTTTACAATCTGGGACCGCTCCGGAGCGAACCTGACGGTGCTGTGGTCCGAAAAGCTGCCCCGGGGCTTTAAGGATTTCTGTGCAAAGGCTTCCATTGATACGGATGCGATCCAATATGAGAACGATGATCTGATGAGACCGGTAAATGGGGATGATTATGGAATTGCCTGCTGTGTGTCTGCGATGAAGATCGGGAAGCAGATGCAGTTCTTTGGGGCAAGGTGCAACCTGCCGAAACTGCTTCTGCTGGCGCTTAACGGCGGATATGATACCTATACCAAGTCTCCGGCTGGACCGGAGATGCCGGTATATGAAGGAGATATACTGGACTTTGATACTGTAATGCAGCGGTTTGAAAAGTACAGGGAATGGATCTGCCGTCTCTATATAAATACCCTGAATGTGATCCACTATATGCATGATAAGTACGCCTATGAGAAGACACAGATGGCGCTTCATGATACCGAAGTGGAACGTTTTATGGCATGCGGGGTTGCGGGGCTGTCTGTACTGACAGATTCCCTGAGCGCCATCAAATACGCAAGGGTAAAGGTTATCAGAGATGAGAACGGATACATAGTGGATTTTGAAACACAGGGAGAATTTCCAACCTATGGAAATGATGACGACAGAGCCGATGAAATTGCAAGGAACATTCTGGCCGATATGTCTGCGGAGCTGAAGAAGACGAAGACATACCGTGATGCAGTACACACGCTGTCTGTCCTGACCATTACCTCCAATGTCATGTATGGGAAGAAGACCGGCGCAACCCCGGATGGGCGCAAGGCGAAAGAGCCGTTCGCACCCGGAGCAAATCCGATGCATAACCGGGAGAAGAACGGAGCGCTGGCATCCCTGAATTCTGTAGCCAAGCTCTCCTATGAAGACTGCCGTGACGGGATATCCAATACCTTTTCCATTACTCCGGATACGCTGGGCAGGACAGAAGAGGAACGGCTTGAGAATCTGGTGAATATCCTGGATGGATATTTCCGGCAGATGGCGCACCACGTGAATGTAAATGTAATAAACCGTGCAATGCTGATGGAGGCTTATGAGAATCCGGCAAAATACCCGAATCTGACAATCCGGGTTTCCGGATATGCGGTAAACTTCCACAAGCTGTCCAGGGAGCAGCAGAAGGAAGTAATTATGCGTACTTTCCACGAAAAGATGTAGAATAAAAAGAGAGCACTCAAAGAAAAGAAGGGACAACTATGACATATGAGATCGTATTTGACAGTGCAACCGGCAATACAAAGCTGCTGGCGGAGAAGATAAAAGAGAGCATGGAGCGGGGGGAATGTGCCTATTTCGGCGGCCCAACGGAGGCTCCTGCACAGTCTGAACTGATATTTGCAGGATTCTGGACGGATCGCGGAAACTGCAGTGAGGGAATGAGGAACTTTCTGGAGAGGCTGAATGAGAAAGAGGTATTTCTGTTTGGTACAGCGGGCTTCGGCGTCATGCGGGAATACTTTGACAGTATTCTGGAAAGAGTAGAATCATATCTACCGGATAGTTGTACTGTGAAGGGGACATTCATGTGTCAGGGCCGGATGCAGGAGAACGTAAAGAAGCGTTACGAGGCCATGCTGGAGAACGACCCGGCGGATGCACGGATAAAGGCAATGCTGGATAACTATGAAAAGGCGCTGCTGCATCCCAACAGTGAAGATTTGCAGGAATTAGAAGAAAGACTGAAGAAGCTATGAATATGACAGAACAGGTAAGCCACGAGTTTGAACCCGTATTTGACAAGAATTCCAGGGTGTTGGTCCTGGGCACATTCCCATCCGTAAAATCCAGGGAAAACCAGTTTTATTACGGTCACCCACAGAACCGTTTTTGGAAGATTATCGCACGTTTAACTGAAAGCGAAGTGCCGGAGACGATTGCAGATAAGAAAAAGATACTGCTGGATCATGGCATTGCAGTCTGGGATGTCATCGCCAGCTGTGAGATCCGGGGATCTAGTGACAGCAGTATCCGAAATGTGGTGCCCGCAGACTTATCCAGGATACTGGACAACTGCAGCATCAAACAGATCTATGCCAATGGGGGAACTGCCAAAAAACTATATGAAAAATACAGCAGGCCGAAGACCGGCAGGCCAATAACCGGCCTGCCCTCCACAAGTCCGGCGAATGCCGCTTACTCAGCAGACCGTCTGATGGAAAGCTGGGGAGAAATAAAAAAGTTTATTTTTTAGCTCAAAGGGGTCAGACCCCTTTGAGTTTTTTTCTGTTTACAGGAGTTTAATACAATATTAACATCCGCATGCTGGAGGTATGTTCCGCAGGCTGCTAACATATATTAGTAAAAGACTCGTTATTATTCACGGCCCATAGGCCGTAGATAGTACAAAGCCCCTATTATGAGGTCTTATATGAAATATAAACAGAGAGAAGCATCGTTTGAATGAAAAAGAAAAATAATAAGTTGAAAGCGAATTTGGTTAACAGTGATTTTAGTATTAAGGGCGAGTGTGCGATCAGCCTGCTTCTGACAAAACTGGATATCATTAATATCGAGCTGTCGATGGAGCTGGACCGCAATGTGATTCAGATGAAGACAGGGCGTATGAAATCCTACGAGAGCACCTGCAAGAAAATGGACAGAAAGGGGATTGAGAAAACCTTTTCGAATGCGCTGGAAAAAGTAAATGACCTGATCGGGGTGCGTGCGGTCTGCTCTTATATGGATGATATTTACCGAATCGCAGAGATTTTTTCGGAGCAGAAGGACGTTAAGATTGTAAAAGTAAAGGATTATATAAAAAATCCGAAGACATCCGGATACCGGAGCCTTCACTTGATTATGGAAATCCCCATTGGATTCCAGGGCGGCACCCAGTGGATGAAGGCAGAGCTTCAGCTGCGCACTGCGGCCATGGACTACTGGGCGAATCTGGATCATCAGCTGAGATACAAAAAGGGCAGGCGCGAAGCGGAACTAATCGACAATGAGCTGCAGAAATGTTCGGAAACTATTGGAAAACTGGATCAGACTATGTTGGAAATCCGAAAAAAAATAGATAAAATATAAAGCCCAGGCCTAAATAATAACAGGACAGTCATATTTGCTTTCTTAGAAAAACTGTATTATACTGATACTATGCGGGATATGAGCCAAGAAAAAGCGGATGTGCCATACCCCCAGAATACGGGAGAGGAGCCGGGAAAATGGTCGAGACAGGGGTTATACATGGAAGATTTCAGATCTTTCATTTAAAACATATGGAGTATTTGCTGGCAGCAAAAATGAGATGCAAAAAGCTTTTTATAGGGATTACACATCCTGATATCTCATCATTCGCAGCTACATCGGATCTGGATCAGCACGGAACAACGAGAAGAGATAACCCGCTCACATATTTTGAGCGTCTGGAAATGATAGAAGGAGCGCTGGCTGACTTTGGAGTAGGTCGGGAAGAATACGAGATCATCCCGTTCCCCATCAGCCATCCAGAACTCATTCTCCAGTATGCACCGAAAGATGCAACCTACTATATGAGTATCTGCAGTGACTGGGACGAAGAGCGCTGCCAAACACTCCAGGGCCTGGGGCTGGAGGTCGAGGTACTGTGGAGAAAAAGCAGAGAAGAAAAAGGAATCACAGGAGACGAAATCAGAAGACTAATTGCTGCTGATAAAGAATGGCAGCAGTATGTACCAAAGACCGTGGGTGAATACCTCACCAGCCATTCTATCACCGAGAGGATACGTGGGGTGCAGTATTTGTATGAGTAGGGGGGCCGCTGCCGGAGCCGGACATAGGGATGGTTGGAAACGGGATGGGGGCTGTAAGCTGGAGTAGAGGAAAAAAGACGGCAGACAGGGGGAACCTGGACACATCACCCAAAGCCTTGATGGCTTTGCGCGCTGGGTCCAGGGAATATTGTAATTCGGAATTACAATATTCCCCCCTGTCTGCCGTCTTTTTTCCTCAACTCCACCTAACAGCCCCCAAGACGCTTCCAGCCATCCCTATGTCCGGCTCCGGCAGCTGGGTACATCAAATCGGAAATAATGCACATGTGGGACGTATACGGTAGAGGCGGATCTGCGCGGCGGAAGCGGTTAATTGCTACTCCTAAAAACTGTATACACAACCCCGTATATTAAGCTCCCGCTTATCCAACTCCATCCGCTGCTACCGAATTGCCCCCCACCATAAGGCATGCCTTCAAATCCGGAAGAAGCCCAGCCTGTCTGGAATGGGGAACGGGAGGGCGGCGGGAAAGAAGGGATGGTTCCTGGAAGTATAGAGTGCGCGGTTTAGAAGTACTTACACAAAAGAAACTGCCCACGAGGGATGGCAAGTGATTTACCAAATCACTTGCCAGTACAACCTAAGACGAGAAAGCATCAAGCTTTCTCGTTGCATGTTGTACGTGCCCTCGTGGGCAGTTTCTTTTGTGTTAGTACTTCTCCGCAAACGGGTGACTTCCAGGAACCATCCCTTCTTTCCCGCCGCCCTCCCGTTCCCCATTCCAGACAGGCGGACTATTTCCCATGAATCCTGCCTTAAGGAAGCAAAAAAGCATACATCAATACGAAGTGGCAGGCGCTTCCCCCCATTACGAACAAATGGAAGATTTCGTGGCTTCCGAAATTTTTATGTTTGTTATCGAAGATGGGCACTTTCAGTGCATAGATGATTCCTCCGATTGTATAGATAATCCCTCCTGCAAGGAGCCAGAAGAATCCGGCTCTGGACATGTTATTCAAGATCTGCGTGAATGCCAGTACGCAGGTCCATCCCATTCCGATGTACAGAACGGAAGATACCCATTTTGGACAGAAGACCCAGAATGCCTTGATGAGGATTCCTACAATTGCTATGCCCCAGACAAGTGTCAGAAGGATCCGGCCGGTTTTACCGGGCAGAACAAGGAGACAGATCGGGGTATAACTTCCTGCGATCAGAATAAAAATCATCATATGGTCAATCTTTTTCAATATGGTATTGACCTTTTCTGATAAATCAAATGTATGATAAGTCGTGCTTGCTGCATATAATAAAATCAGGCTGGCTGCGTATATTGCCAGGGAAACCACATAGACACTGCGTGGTTCATGTGCCGCCTTTATCAACAACGGAATAGCGGCAAAGATTGCCATTAACATTCCTATAAAATGTGTAATTGCACTGCCCGGGTCTTTAATATGCTGCGTCTTAGTCATAATATCATGCCTCCTAAAAATGAAAACTTTTACATGTAGTTTTTAAAACTATGTTTAGTATATGCTTATATTACAACTATTATTACAAAATTGCAAGCGTTTCAGAGATTTTATTTTTTTAGAAACGGACATATTCCGGACGATTTTCAGGCTGCATGGGAAGCCGATCGTAACAATTCCGGCCTTCCTGAACTGTAACAGCCGATTACTGGCGGAAAATACAGGCAGCCTGTACTCAAAATTGACAATTGGCGCCAAGTCTGCTATGATAGCAACTGAGACTATGTGTATATCCTTTACTTGGTGTCCGGTAAAGGGTATTTTTTTGAGATTTTAAAGGTCTGTAAAAATGACACAGAATTAAGAATAAGAATAAAGGAGATTTATGGAAGAAGTAAAATTTGAAGATTTGGGGCTCTGCTCCGAGATAGTTAAGGCAGTTAAAAAAATGGGCTTTGAGGAAGCGTCACCAATTCAGGCCAAAGCAATTCCCATCATGCGGTCGGGAAAGGATATCATCGGCCAGGCACAGACAGGAACCGGTAAGACGGCTGCTTTTGGAATTCCTCTTCTGGAGAAGCTAGAGCCTAAGAATAAGAAACTGCAGGCAGTTGTTTTATGCCCCACAAGGGAATTGGCTATTCAGGTGGCGGAAGAGATCCGCAATCTTGCAAAATATATGCACGGCATTAAAGTGCTGCCCATTTATGGAGGACAGGAAATTGTCACACAGATCCGTTCTTTAAAGAGCGGCACACAGCTGATTATCGGGACTCCGGGGCGTGTGATGGACCACATGCGAAGGAAAACAATTAAGATGGATGAGGTCAGCACCATCGTACTGGACGAAGCGGACGAAATGCTGAATATGGGATTCCGCGAAGACATCGAGACTATTCTGGAAGGGGTTCCCGAAGACAGGCAGACGGTTCTCTTTTCTGCGACGATGCCACAGGCAATTCTGGATATCACGAAAAAGTTCCAAAAAAATGCGGAGATCGTTAAAGTTACAAAAAAGGAACTGACGGTACCGAATATTGAGCAGTATTATTATGAAGTAAAACCAAAGAGCAAAGAAGAAGTTCTTGCCCGTCTGCTGGATATCTATTCACCAAAGTTATCGGTGGTATTCTGTAATACGAAAAAACAGGTAGATATCCTAGTCAATGGACTGCTGGGCAGAGGTTATTTTGCCGCGGGACTGCACGGCGACATGAAACAGCAGCAGCGTGACAGGGTAATGCAGGGATTTCGTTCCGGTAAGACAGACATTCTTGTGGCGACAGACGTGGCCGCGAGAGGGATCGATGTGGATGAGGTAGAAGCCGTGTTCAATTATGACCTACCGCAGGACGATGAATATTATGTACACCGTATCGGAAGAACTGGAAGGGCAGGGCGCGAGGGACGTTCTTTCTCATTCGTTTCAGGAAAAGAAGTCTATAAGTTAAAAGAGATCCAGCGCTACTGCAAGACCAAGATCTATGCGCAGAAGGTTCCTTCCTTAAATGATGTGGAAAGTACAAAGATCGAAAATATACTCGGAGAGATCGACAACATCATCGAGACAGAGGATCTGACAAAGTATCTTCAGGCCATTGAAAATAAGGTAAACGAATCCGACTATACGGCGATGGACATGGCGGCAGCCTTCCTGAAGCTCAGCTCCGGACAAAATGAAGCTGGACCGGAGGATATAGAATTCGGAGATACCGGGGCAGAGGAGGCAGGCATGGTTCGCCTTTTCATTAATATAGGCAAGAAAAACAAGGCAAAACCGGGAGATATCGTCGGGGCAATTGCCGGAGAGAGCGGAATTCCGGGTAAACTAATCGGATCTATCGATATGTACGATAAGTACACTTTTGTAGAAGTGCCGAAAGAATATGCAAGAGAAGTGCTCGGTGCGATGGATCATGCAAAGATAAAAGGCAAAAATGTGGCTGTTGAGCCGGCTAACCAGAAATAAAGCGGGCAGCCCCGCGGTTAATAAAGTGTGTCATACAGCGCCAAATGAGCAGGCGCTGCCGAATTGCAGACAGAGAGAGCAGGAAAAAGGGGCAGGAGTGATTGTATTTTATCACACCTGTCCCTTTAGATTTACAGGAAAGAAAAAAGACGGCTGACGACAGCCGTCTTTTTTCTGTTAAAATATATTATCTTTTTATGAAGCTATAAGCATCCTACTTATCACAGAAAATGTCAGCAGATAATCGTTCCTGCTTTTCTTTTCATTCCCTCGCTGACTTTATCAAATGAAGTGATAAGGGCGCTGCGTCCTTCACGCTTTTCGATAAACTCCACTGCGGCCTGGAACTTAGGAAGCATATTATAGATGCCAAAATGGCCCTGCTCCATATATTCCCGGGCCTGGGCTGCAGTAATCTTTCCAAGCTTTTCTTCATCCGGCCTGCCCAGGTTGATGCATACCTGTTCCACACTGGTAAGGATGATCAGTTCGTCCGCATCGATCCCTTCGGCCAGCTTGCCGGCTGTCAGGTCTTTTTCAATTACCGCGCTGGCTCCTTTTAGATGATTGTCCTGTTCCAGGACGGGGATTCCGCCTCCCCCACAGGCGATGACAACCTGTCCCGCATCCAGCAGGGCAGTTACTGCATCCAGTTCTACAATCTTAACCGGATGAGGAGCGGAGACTACACGACGGAAGCCCTTTCCGGGTTCCTCGATGACATAATTTCCTTTTTTGCGTTCTTCATTGGCCTCCTCGGCTGTCATGTAACGTCCCAGTACTTTTGTGGGAGTATAGAATGCTTCATCGTAAGGGTCAACGATCACCTGGGTCAGTACCGTACTGACTGTCCGGTAGATCCCACGGTTCAGAAGCTCTTCTCGGATGCCGTTCTGCAGGTCATAGCCAATATAGCCCTGGCTCATGGCGGAACACACAGACATGGGGGCAGCGGTATAATCATCATGGGTTTTGCCGAATTCATTCATGGCAGTGTGGATCATGCCGACCTGCGGCGCATTGCTGTGCGTAACGGCAACCTGGTATCCTTCTTCGATTAAATCAGCAATAGATTTGGCTGTATTTTTTACGGCGACCTTCTGCTCCGGAAGCGTAGTTCCTAAAGCACGGTGTCCTAATGCGACAACAACTCTTTTTTTCATAATCTGGTCCCTCTGTTTCGTAATTAGATTAGTATCTGGCACATCGCCTAATCATTAACGGCACTTCAACTGGCTTACATGTTCGATAGCGCTGTGCCCAAGTCTCAGTGCAAGCATCATATCTGCGTTTGTAAAGCAGCATTCTCCGAAATTGAACTGAGCTTAAGGGTCAGCCGCCTTTTTTACGATGTACTAGTGAATATATAAGATTATATTATTTTTTCTGTAAAAAAGCAACGGTGAACTGCCTGAAAAAAGACGGCCATTCATTTCGCGCCCCTCATCAGAGCGATACAACACGGTAGCGATGGCCGGTATATTTTAAAAACTTCTTCAATATGTCCCCGGTTTTAATTTTCAGGCTTGTGGTATTCATACAAGGATGGCATCCCATATACTCCTGATCCAGGAGTTCCTTATCAACCAGCAGATCAACATACCAGTCTTTGTCATTCATAAGTCCGAGCACACTGACTGAACCGGGTGTAAGTCCCAGATACTGCTCCATAAATTCCGGCTCCGCAAAGGAAAGGCGTGAGATGCCCAGTTGCGCAGACAGGTCTTTTGTGAAAAACTTTTTTTTCTCCGGGCATGAGAAGAAGAAAAAATGTGGTCTTTTGTCGGTTGCGCAAAAACAGATTCTTGCAGGGGAGAATACCGAGTTCCTCCTCCACGGCCCTGCAGGCTTCAATCGTAGGTGCAACATCATGGTCAACGCCCTCGTAGGGAATATGCAGCTGATCCAACAGGTCATAAACGCGGGCTTCTTTGTCAGTCCGGCCGGAGCAGTCGGGTTTCCCCGTAAAATGCTCCTTGCTTACATAGATTTCACTCATAATCATAGTCCTTTCTTAATTCAAGTATGTAACACATCCCGTGTATAAAGCAGAGGATCTTAAAATCACTCACACACTCATAAAAATCGTCCCCGGATTCAAAAGCCGGGAAATCAGCTCCGGATGCAGCGCGGCATAGATGAGATCGGTGACAAAAAGTATGCACAGTACGATGCACAGAGCTATGCGGAGATATAAAGGCAGCCTTAAAAACATTTCTTCCCATCTGGGAGCCAGATAATACAAAAATGCACAGCCCATCATCGCGAAGAACACGGCTCCGCCTAAAAATGTGCGGCCATTTAGGTTTATAAAATAACCGGTGTAATCCGATTGTATGATATCCAATTCGTATTCCAGCAGCCAGCTCATCAGGTATTCAATGGCCATGTAAGCCGCCATCATCATTGTAAAAGATAAGATCGGCCTGTGTGCAAACTTCTTAATAAAGATCAGCAGTATCAGTGCGCAGACGCCATAGAGCGGAATCCACGGGCCGAATAAGAATCCCCGGTTTAGAAAGACTCCGTCGCGTATGAGGTGAATTGCGCTCTCCACAATCCAGCCTAAGATGGAAAAAGCGAAGAACAGGAATACGCAGGACACAAAGCTATATTTTTTGTCGGCCTGTATGGGGGCTTTGACAGCCCTTTCAGGCGGCTGGATAGAATACAGGAACACCGGATACTGGTCCGGTGCAAAATATGAAATCTTGGTATAGGGACCCTCTGAGTCATCGTAAAGCGCCTTGCTGATCAGAAGCTCATCCTCGGAGGGAACACGTTCCAGCATGGGATCATTGAATGCCTCGTAGTGCGGAGCCCTTGACAGCACATAGCTGCGTCTCAATTCCATATATAGTTCAGTATCTGTTCCGGTCATATAGGGATTCACATAGAGAAAATCCAGTACTCCCAAAGTCAGGAGCGAAAGAATCTCCCAGCCTAAAAACGAAAAGTGCAGCAGGAACATTCTCCATTTATTTCCGTGCATCAGCTGCCGGGACAGCTGAAACGCATCTTTACGTGAAATGGCCGGATTCTCTGCGAGAATAAAGGGAATCATGCTGTATTCGTAGTGCTTGATGATACCGCCTATGACGGTAAGGTTCCAGAGCCACTGGAACACATTACGGCAGAACATAATCCAGGCCGGATTGCGTATGTATCTCAGTTTATATAGGAAGAAGATTTTACTGATTCTGGTCTGATGATAGTTCCGTGCCTCCAGGAAAAATCTTCGTTCGCCAACCAGGATCAGGTTTGCAATAAAAAACTGAAAGAGTATGGCTGTAACAGCGCCGGCGGCCAGAAAGAGCGAGGAGAGATAGGAGTGATCGGTAAAAATACTGTTCACGGTCTTTAATATGGAAAAGAGTACGGACTTTCCGCTGGTATACATGTCGATAAGCAGCTGTGCAGCAGTCCTGACAGGGGGCGTAAGAATCGTTTCCTCCTGATCCGTATCGGCAATCTGCTCTACGGTATCCGTTATGACTGCAGAGTTAGACTGGCCGCCGGTGACGGCTGGTTCGGTATCCGCATGTACTTCAGTTTCCGGATCATACTGGTTGAGAAACGTAGTAGAGGAAGTGTAGGCAGTCGTCAGCATTGCAGCCAGAAAACAGACTGCAATCATACGCCAGTAGTTAATTTTCACAGAAAACCGTGCCTTTTGCTTCAGTACTTTTCTCTTCCACATAAAATGGAACCTCCATAGAAAGTGATTATTATCTCCATTATAGTAAAGAAGTAAAAATAACGCAATCGTAAAAGGGAAGAAACCCCAGATTGTATTTTATATAAAACCATTTAGATTTTCCATGTTTATTCAGCCGCAGATCCTGTACTATTTTTATAAACTAGTACATCGTAAAATCAGTTACTTATTTTACAATGTACAAGGAAGGAGGAGACAGCATGGGGCAGACAATATTGGAGCTGCATGATATTGTAAAAACATTTCCTGGAGTTCTGGCGTTGAACGGCATTAATTTTAATCTGCAGAGCGGCGAGATACATGCAATCTGCGGCGAGAACGGGGCCGGGAAGTCCACCCTGATGAAAGTGGTTTGCGGCGTACACAAGGCCGACAGCGGAACAATGGTGGTAAACGGCAAAACAGAAGACTTTGCCAATCCGATGGAAGCCTATGGGAAAGGCGTATCCATTATTTTTCAGGAAACAAGTCTGTTTGAAGAAATGACAGTGCTCGATAACCTGTTTCTTGGACATGAGATGACTAAGAAAGCAGGAATCATAAAGGTGCTGGATTACAGTGCAATGAGGAAAGAGGCGGAGAGGATCTTCCAGCGTCTGAATACAAAGATAAGCCTGGATGCACAGATAAAAACACTTGGCATGGCACAGAAACAGATGGTTGAAATCGCAAAGGCGCTGACCTTTGATGCGAACATTATCATCTTCGACGAGCCTACTGCATCCTTGACACAGCGGGAAGTAACGGCACTGTTTAAGATCATCAATGACCTCAAATCAAGCGGGCTTGGAATCGTATATATCAGCCATCGTATGGAAGAAATTTTTGAACTGTGCGACAGAGTGACGGTTGTCCGGGACGGACAGTACATTTCTACAAAAAATATTGCAGAGACAAATAAAGACGAATTAGTGGCCGATATGGTCGGACGAAAGATGGGGAGCTATTATCCCAAGTCAGAGACTGTCATCGGCGGGGAAATATTCCGGGTAGAGGGATACTATGATGAGGGTTTTCTGGAGAATATCAACTTCCATGTAAATAGAGGCGAGATTCTGGGATTTGCCGGCCTTGCAGGGGCAGGACGCACAGAGCTGATGGAATCAATCTGCGGGTTCACCGGCAGGGCGGCCGGCAGTGTCTGGCTGGAAGGAAAAAAGCTGAACATCCACAGTTATAAGGATGCCATGGCAGACGGAATCGTGTATGTGTCGGAGGACAGAGGAAAGTACGGCCTGATTGTGGATATGAGCATTCAACAGAACATTTCACTCCCCCAGCTGGAAAACTTCAGCAAAGGTCCCGGCTTTCTGGATGAAAAAAAGGAGAGAGCGAAAGGGGAAGCGTACATCAAGGAGGTTGGAATCAAAGCTCCGGCCCCGGATTTCCTGGTTGCGAACCTGTCCGGGGGCAACCAGCAGAAGGTATCCGTATCCAAAGCGCTGGCAATGGGGCCGAAGCTTTTGATTCTGGATGAACCAACCCGGGGGGTTGATGTCAACGCAAAAGCAGAGATACATAAGATCATCAGTGAACTGACGCAAAAGGGCCTTACGATCATTATGATTTCATCCGAGCTGCCCGAACTGATCGGCATGTGTGACCGGATCTATGTTATGAAGGACGGCTATATTGCAGGATGCTTTGACCGGGAAAATGTAACACAGGAAAAGATCCTGACGGTTGCATTGGAATCTAAGAAAGACAGGCAGGAGGGCTAACAGATGACTGAGAAGAAAAAGAAAGCATCCTTTCTGACAACAGAATTTTATCTTGCGGTATTTTTGGCAGCGGTACTGCTGCTTCTGGGCGTGCTGGCAAGAGATTTTTACTCGATTAATAATATGATGAGCCTGCTGAATACATTCAGCTACATCCTGATTTCAGCCATAGGCATGAATATGATCATCATCACCTCCAATATCGATGTTTCCACGGGCGCGCTGATCTCGGTGGTCTGCCTGTTTACCGCCGCTCTGGGGAAAGCAGGAGTTCCCTTTGCAGGGCTCCTTCCGGCGGCGATGCTGATGGGAGCAGGCTTAAGCACCCTGAATGGCCTGTTCATAACCAAGATGAAGATACCGGCCATCGTGGCAACGCTTGCGACAACTCAGATCTTCCAGGGAGTGCTTCCGCTGCTGGTGGAGGGCTCGATTTACGATCTGCCCGCAAGCTTTACCTGGCTGGCGTTTGATGCCAAGATCTTTGGAATCATACCTGCAAGCGTACTGATCTGTCTGATCGTGACAGTGTGCGCGCTGCTGTTTATGAAGTATTCCAAGTTTTCCAAGAAGATTTACGCGATTGGGAATAATGCCAACGGCGCAAGGCTCGCCGGGGTAAATGTAAACCGGACAGTGGTAATTACCTATGCCATTGCAGGCGCGCTGTTTGGAATCTCGGCCATCATCATTGCCACGGCAGGACAGCGCGTGACAAACACAATGGGAACCGGGCTGGAGATGACCTTTATCGCCGCTGTCGTACTCGGAGGAACCAGTACGGCCGGCGGATCCGGAAAGATCATTGGTACGGTAATCGGGGCCTTTATCCTGGCTCTGATTGCACCGGCGATTAACTATTTGGGAATCAGCCCCAACTGGTCAGATGCGGTAAAAGGCGCAATCATCATTATTTCCGTCGTTGTGAGCGGAGCTAAATATCTGAAGAAAAAACGGGTGATTCCGGCAGAAAAGCTGATAAAAACAGGAGGTGAGAGAGCCTAATGAAAAAAGTACTGAAGTTTTCATTTAATAAAGCCCTGTTTTTGATCTGGCTGGTCATATTCAGCGGAATCGCGGTCAAGAGCCCGTCGTTTCTGACCGCGCCATATATTATCAACGTAATGCTCAGAAACATTGTGGAGATCGGTATGGTTGCGCTGCCTATGACGCTTATCATCATCACAGGGGGAATCGACCTGTCTGTAGGCAATACGATGATCCTTTCCGCCATGCTGGGAGGAATCGCCTATACAAAATGGGGGACCGTGGCAGCGGTTGCGGCAACCCTGCTGACAGGAGCGGCCTGCGGGCTGCTGAATGGGGTGATCATCGCAAAGGCGAAGATTTCCGCCATGGTCACCACGCTGGCAACCATGTACCTGTTTCTGGGGCTCGCGAGAGGAATTTCAAAGGGAGACAGTGTTTACTCCTACGGTTTTGCAGAGTTTATGGGTAATATATCGATCTCCGGTCTCCCGATACAGATCTGGTTGTTTATCATACTGGCGGTTGTGTTCACGCTGCTGCTGGGGAAAAGCATTTTCGGAAGAAAACTCTATGGGATTGGGCTGAATATCAATGCCACAAAATACTCCGGCGTCAATACAGACCGTATGCTGATTGTTATCTATACATTATGCGGAATTGTCTGCGCCATTGCTGCATTCATTTTCCTGGGAAGATTTACAAGCGTGAAATACGATGCGGGAACCAGTTTCAATCTGAAGGTCATTACAATCGTAGTTCTCGGAGGCACAAGCATCATGGGGGGCGTCGGCGATATGAAAGGAACGATTCTCGGCACACTTATTATTGCAACTCTGAACAGCGGCCTCACGGTCATGAATATACCGATCGATGTACAGACCATCGTACAGGGGGCGGTACTGATTATTGCCCTGATCGCATGTGCAATTGTAACAGAACGTACGAAGAAAAAGCGGATTATTAAAGTGGATTCACACGGATAAAGTTCAGGCCGTGCCATGGCTGCACGGCATCGGAGCCAATAAAGTGACGGCTTCGGGGCATCTGCCCCGCCGAAGGCTGCTTTAAATGGGCCGATGCCATTACTGTGCACGCCCGGAGGGAGTGCACAGTAACTTCTCACGAGAGGGCCAAGTCGGACCCGTTATAAAAAGATTGTAATACGCAAGTATTATATATACAATAAAAAGGAAAGGAAAGAGGATGTATGAAAGCAAAAGAGTTAATGAAAAAGGTAACTGGCGGAGCGCTGATTGCAGTTATGGCAGTCACGATGCTGGCGGGGTGCGTATCTAAGACGGAGACGCCGCCGGCGGACACCAAGACGGAGGATTCGGACAGTAAGGATGCGGAGGGAGATATGACGGTCGCAATGCTGCCGAAGTTCAAGGGAGAGAATTACTTCGATGCATGTAAGACAGGCGCACAGGAGGCTGCAGACGAACTGGGGATTACGCTTCTGTATGACGGGCCTTCCCAGGACCAGGCGACGAACCAGAAACAGGTAGATATTCTGGAGGGATGGATTGCACAGGGGGTTAATGTCATCGTTGTATCACCGAACGATCCCACCGCGATTGCTCCGACTCTGAAGAAAGCGCAGGATGCGGGAATCAAGGTGGTTACCTTCGATGCAGATGCCCAGGAAGATTCCAGGGACATATTTGTAAATCAGATCACGGCGGAGAGCGCAGCCAAAGGACTTCTGGACGGCGCTGCAAACGACCTGAAAGATAAGGGCTACGGAGACAGCAAAACTGCCAATATCGCACTCGTATCAAGTTCAGGAACGGATGCAAACCAGAAGGCATGGGAAGATGCAATCAATAAACTTCTTGAGACAGACGATTACAAGTTCATGAAGATTAAAAACAAAGAGACCGACGTATATTATCCAGGAACCGATGAGACAAAGGTGAACAGCGAATGTGCAACTTTGATCGGACGTATGGGCGAAGGCGAGGATAAGATCCAGGCGGCAATCGGACTATCATCCATGGCCACACCTGCACTTGGGGCACAGTACCAGTCTGCATCCAGTAAACCGGACGCAAAAGTCGTTTCCATGACAGGGCTGGCAACACCGAACGCACTCAAGACTTACATCAAAGACGACGAGAATCCGTTGAATTCCGGTGTACTCTGGAACTGTATGGATCTTGGATATCTTGCAGTACAGACGGCATACCAGCTTTCAGAAGGAACAATTACACCTGATTCAACATCCATCGACGCAGGAAGGCTTGGCGCAAAGGATATTGTTGATTCACAGTGTGTACTGGGAGATGCTCTTGTATTTGATGCATCCAATGTAGATGAATTTGATTACTAAAATATAGGATAGATAAGGAGGGGGCTGCGGACGGCGGCGGCCCTCCTTAAGTGCTAGGGACGGGAGATGGGCGAAGGACATGAGAAAACAGAAGGCGGGGACGAAACTGTCTATTACATATGCCGTATTTGTCATTCTGATGATTACCGCGGCGGCTGTTATATTTTTCCGGTACAGCAGAGACACCGTCCACAACGACGGTGTCAGCAACCTGATACAGACAACGGCTGCTACAATGGAACAGATTGATAACAGGCTGACAAATATGGAACAGGCTTCGGTAGACGTCCTGACAAACGCCCATTTTCTGGAGCTGTGGGTGGAATTTACGGAGAGCTGGAACCAGGAGACCGGGCGGAACGTAAAGCGGATTCTGGTTAATGCCTATAAAAATAAGTCCGATATCCGCCGTGTTGCCGTGTATGACAAGACGGGCAGCTTTATCTGCACTGGAAACACAGAGGCAGAACGGGAAGAGGTGGCTTCAAGGGTTGCCTATATTGAGGACAAATACAGCTTTAATGTGGCTGACAGCCGTGTATTTCTGGGTCCGGCGGCGGATTTCTGGGAACCATCCACAAAGGGAACAGTCATAACGGAGATTAAACCCATTAAAACCCCATCCAAAGAAATCGTAGGATATATTGAGGTTCAGCAGAACTATTTTTACCTCAGGAATATATGCGATGTAAAATGGAGCGGTTATGATCTGAATACGATGGTTTTCATTGGAGATCAGGCGGATCTCTTTTATGCGGATGTGACATGGAAGCAGCCGAAAGAGAAGATCAGATATTTTGCCGAGCTTACGGAGCAGTATGTGAAGGCCCAGGATACGGGGGAAGAGATCGTGACCATGGCCAGTTCCAACTATTATCCCTGCCGGACAGTGATCGTGCTGCCCGAGAGCATTTTGTATAAATCACTGCGGAATACCATTCAGGGAATCAGTCTTGTGGCGTTGCTGCTGATTGCATTTACCATCTTGTATATTCTGTTTGTGACGAAGAAAATCATGCGGCCCATTGATACCTTTGTAAAAAGGATGCAGGGGACAAAACTGGAAAACTTTACAGAACATCAGGCCACCCGGGACATGGACTGGGAGACTATGATTCTGGTTACGGCCTTTGAGAATATGGCGGCCCGTCTGCGGGAATCCATGGAGCGGGAGAAGCAGATGGCAGATGTGCAGACCAAGACGCTGTTCGGCATACTGCAGTCCGAGATCAGCCCCCACTTTATGTATAACACACTGGGCAGTATCGCAAACATGTGCGAGAACGGAGAGCGGGAGGAGGCGGCGAATGCTTGCTATTGTCTGTCCGAGATCATGCGGTATGCGTCCGATTATACAACGGTGGAAGTGACCTGGCAGGAAGAACTGGAGAACCTGAAGGCATATATGGCGATCATGAAAAGCAGATACCGCCAGAGGCTGGATTATGAGATCACAGTGGACGGGAATCTGGACTATTTTATGCTGCCGAAAGTGACATTCCAGCCCATTGTGGAAAATGCAATCAAGTACAGTCTTCTGGAATCCGAACACGTATTTATCCAGATCTATGTCGTCGAATTTGACGGATATGCGATTGTGGAGATCAAAGATAATGGCTGCGGGGTAACCAAGGAGGCTGTGGAACTGGTAAGAAGCAGAATTGAGACCTTTTACCGGGATCACGGCTCCCAAGAAATCACAGACAATCTCCAGTTCGGCGGCATGGGGCTGAGCGGGACGCTGATCAGGCTTTCTATTTTCTTCGGAGAAGGCTTTTCCTATGAAATACTGGGGCAGAATGATACCGGAGGTACAACGATTGTACTGAAAATGAAACTCGAGTAGTTTAGGGAGGTTAACATGTATAAAGTGCTTTTAGTAGATGACGAGCCGGCGATTCTGGAAGCAGAAAAACGGGCGATTTCGCAGCGCATAAGGGATTTTGAAGTAATCGCAGAAGCTTATTCCGTGGACCGGGCAATTGAGATCTTCGAAGAGATCCACCCGGAAGTCGTGCTTACGGATATGAAAATGCCAAGAAAAAGCGGGATTGAACTGATAAAATACATTGGGCAGCAGGAAGAGAAACCTGCGGTCTGCATCGCAGTCAGCGGCTATTCGGACTTTCACTATGTTCACGATGCATTTCTGTACGGAGGCTTTGACTATCTGCTCAAACCAATAGAACCGGCCAAGATCGAGGAATTATTTGACCGGATTCAAAAACTCCTGGCATCAATGAAAAAGGAGCAGAGCAGAGTGTACCTGTCTTCTGAAAAGCCCTCAGGCCGGGAGCTGGTGTCCATGATCGAGCACTATGTTAAGCACCATTTATCGGAGGACAACAGCATCATCAGAATCTGTAGCAGATTCATGATAAGCCAGCCGTATCTGAGTAAAATTTTTAAGAAATATGAGGGCTGTACTTATAACGAATACATTATAAATCTGAAGATCACGGAAGCGAAAAAGCTGCTGGAATGCCATGACTGCCTCATTGGAGAGGTGGCAGAAGCGCTGGGGTTTACAGATCAGTTTTACTTCAGCAAAGTATTCAAAAACGCGGTGGGATGCACGCCCCGTGAGTACAGAAAGCAATTCCTGGTTTAGTATATGAATGCGGCGAGGGGAAGTCCCTTTACAGTGCATCTTCACATCATGTATCTTTCCTGGTCCTGAGGCTTTAGAGAGAAAGGTTTGGTTTTGGATTTTACAAAAGAATGTTTTACATTTCCATGTTTTTATTACAGGCTGCCTTTTATAATAAAACTATCATAATGACAGTGGAGGAATGAAAGATGACGAATAGAGAACGGGAACAGGCTACACTTAATTTTCAGAAACCCGAAGGAAGAGGCACAGTCGCGGAGACATTCTATCCATGGGTATTGACCACGAACCGGTTTAAAGAAGAGGGAATGCCCGCCGAGATTGCAGACGGAGCCAAGGATATTACAAACAATATTGTCGGAAATAAAGCAAATCAGACCGAAAAGTATCTTGCAGCAGAGTGGGGCCAGGGAGTTATGGAATATGAGCAGTATCTGGGCTTTGACCCAGTCAGAAGAATCCATTTTGTACTTCCTTTCCGCCGCTTTGAAGAGAAGATCATAGAAGAGACACCGGAACATATCATCAAGCAGGATATCTACGGCCGGCAGGTGCTCAAAAATACCGGTTCAGACCTGGAGCTAGACTATAAGCCGGTCATAGAAACCATGGAAGACTGGGAAAATCTGAAATCGCACGCAGAGAAAGAGCTGGAAGCATATTTCTCAGATAAGCAGATCGAAGCCGCTTACGGCCATCTGGCAGAGGGGCACGACAGAGGGGACTATTCTATCCGCCTTAACATAGAGGGCTTTTTCTGGGTACCCCGGGAACTGCTTGGAATAGAAGCCCATATGTATGCATTCTATGATGAACCGGAACTGCTGCACGCCATCAATGATTACATACTGGAGATTTACCGTACAAAGTTATTAAAAGTAATAGACCTCGTACAGCCGGATGTCATCTATTTTATGGAGGACTTAAGCGGAAAGAACGGCCCAATGGTATCCCCGGACTGTTTCGAGGAATTCGTGGCAGACTATTACAGAGCGCTGATTCCGCTGTTCAAGGAGCATGGCGTTGGAAATGTTTTCGTAGACACCGACGGAGACTTTGCCCGTCTGATCCCCAACTTTATGGATGCCGGAGTTGACGGATTCCTGCCAATGGATGTTAATGCGGGAATGGACATCGTAGAGGTAAGAAAACAATTTCCAAAGCTAAAATTTATCGGAAGCTTCAACAAACTGGAGATCGCAAAGGGCCCCGCGGCCATTGACAAAGAATTCGACCGTATCCTGCCTGTCATCAGGGGCGGCGGCTATATCCCGGGATCCGACCACCAGGTGGCGCCATCCACCTCACTGGAGAACTATAAATACTACATAAAAAAACTCAGAAAAATAATGGAACAGGCGGGGGCGGATTTATAAGGGGACGCTTGTCTGTGCTGATGACTGCGGGGCCGGAGGGGATGCCTCC
This sequence comes from Clostridiales bacterium VE202-21, assembly GCA_000509105.1. Lineage (GTDB taxonomy): Bacteria > Bacillota > Clostridia > Lachnospirales > Lachnospiraceae > Faecalicatena > Faecalicatena contorta. Next base: position 74,506 of record BAIF02000031.1, read on the forward strand.
GTAGACATCCCCTCCAGTGCCGCAGTCATCGGCACAGACCGCTGGTGCATCCGACGGGAGACAGGCGCCCCCCCCCCAGTCAAATCACATCAAAAACCGCAAAAAATCCTCCTCTGCGAGAGGTTTTGAGTAGTAGAAACCCTGTATCTGATCTATGCCAAAGTCTATGACGAGCTGCTTCTGTTCTTCGGTTTCTACTCCTTCTGCGACTACTTTCATTCCAAGCTCCTGGAACGTGCGCACCATATTTTTGACGGCCAGGGCGGAGGTGCTGTTTTCCATGGATGCGCAGATAAGACTGCGGTCCAGCTTTACGGTACCGAAGGGGAGGCTGATGACGGTGGCGATGTTGGAATAGCCGGTGCCAAAATCATCCAGGCCCATCATGATGCCGTGTTTTTCCACTTCCAGCGCGAATTCTCTTACGATCTCCGGATTCTCTGCCAGGGTGCTTTCTGTAAACTCGATCTTGAGTGTATGTGCCGGAGTGTGGCAGCAGTGAATGATATCCAAGACCTTTTCCGCCAGGTTTGGCTGGGAAAACTGAATTGCTGAAAAATTCACATGTATACATTCGATGGGTATCTTCATATCCAGAAGCCGATTGATGAAGCAGCACACTTTCTTTATTATGACGTATGTAATATCAATGAGAAGCCCTGTCTCTTCGGCGATTGGTATAAACTCGGACGGATAAACAGGTCCGATGGGAGTGTCATTCATCCGCATCAGAGATTCGGCATAGAGAAATTTACCTGTTTTGACTTCATATATGGGCTGATAGAACATCTCAAAACTCTCGTCGGCCAGTTTGTCTTTTAGAATCTGTATGATACGGCGTCTTCGCTTCAGCTTGGACAGCATCTCTCTGTCACAATAGCAGATCTGTCCATATCTGCCGGTTTTAGCCTGCACAACGGCGTACTCTATGGAGGTTATGACCTCCTCCAGCGTCTGTGCGGCCTCTGTATGGCGGATCACCCCCATGACTGCCGACAGATTGAATTGATAGTCATTGACCTCCCATGGGTGGGTCATGTGGTCTTGTATTTTCACGATGCAGCTTCGTATCCTGCTGTCCTCTTCTTTGGGAAACAAAAGCGCAAATTCATCCCCGCTGAAACGGTAGACATTCTGGGACGGACCAACGGAATTCAGAAATTGAGAAAGTGATTTCAGTAAAGCATCTCCGTTATGCTGCCCCCAAGCGTTGTTAATCAGCCGGAAATCGCGCAGCGACACGACTACAAGTGTAAAGGGCCTGTCAGGATAGCGGGTGAGCAGCAGGGTAAGCATATTCAAAAGTTCCTGCCGGTTTGGAAGATTAGTCAGGTAATCCAGAGAGATCTGTTTATTCTGCAGGTGAAGGTAAATGATAAGAAGAGCACATGTGGCGGCGGTACCTGAAAGAATAATTTGAGGATATGCCTGTTGAAATATAATTACCAGAAACGCAAGCACAGGAAATGAAGCTAAAATCCGTGAAATCTCCTTGTCTATCTTTTTGTAATTTACTAGAGTAATAACAAGACATGCGAGGCAGTAAAGATAGAAAATCAGATAAGTTGTGATAATCAGGTTTCCACGTGTATAACCTTCCACTGCGGTCAGATCGAAAATATTCCTGGTAAACGGATTCAGCAGAATCAGTACAGCATACCCAAACCCGGGAATGGAACAAAATAGAAAAGACTTCTTTAACCCCGGGCTTTCGACATAAATAATGGCCATAGTATAAAGAAAATAAGCCAGGCCCATAAGAGGGGTAAGAAGAAAATAAAGAGTCGTGATGATCCAGATGCTCCATAGAGGAACAATCTGATCAAAATAAATCATAACTGTGGAAAGGATATTAGTAAGCATGGCACAAAAAGTAACCATCAGACATCCCTGAAACATTCTGTTCTTCAGAGTTGGAAGACGGCTGCCTTTTCGTGAATAAATTAAAATAATCCCAAGCATAACCAAAGAAATGCTTTCGGGTGCAATATTCCAGGTCATAATCGCATACTCCTCACAGGAAAATCCTCATCTGTCATCATCGTAACATAATACCGTTTCCCCACCGGAACCAGAATAACTACAGACGTTTTCACCACACACAGAACCCACGTATTTATTATTATAAGTACAAACCCTCAATAATACAACAATCTTGTAAAAAATAACCAAGCAATAAATAAAAATTCCAATTCTATGCCTGTTTAAACGTCCCTTCCCTATCTCCTGACTAGTCAACTGATCACCTATACCAACTCCATCCCCATTCCCCCGTAAGAGTCCCTCCACCAGTAACACAGTCCCATCAGCCTGGATGCACCAGCTGAGTGGAAGTGGAATAGGCCTCTTTCCGATGGGGCCGTGAAGTAATGGAACAGCCGTAAGCCTGACAAATGCACATATGCCGTTTCGGGGTGCTAAAGCGGACCTTAGAAATTCTTGGAAGCCGACAGCCCCAAAAGTGGAGAGATTTTGTGATTACCAAATCACAAAATCAGGGGACCCAGCGCAAGAAATCATCAGATTTCTTGTGATGTGTCCCCCTGTACTA
>BAIF02000030.1 GCA_000509105.1 Clostridiales bacterium VE202-21
GGACAAGAGATAGACCGGCGCCGGTCTTATTATTAAAATGAAAAATACCAATAAGGAGAGAAAATCAATTGTATATTAATGCAGATACCATTATAACAACCGCCAGTGTGATAACAGCACTGGTGGTTATTTTTTCGGCAATCTTCGGGGTATACCGATGGTACCAGAATCAGAATAGACAGGATAAAGACATCGCCCGTCTAAAAGAGGAAATGACGCTGATCGTGTATTGTAGCAGTGCAACCTTAGACGGACTGATGCAACTGGGGGCGAATCACACTGTCCCTATTGCCAAAGACAAGTTAGACAAGTATATAAATTTGAAAGCTCATGAGCAGGAGGAATAAAACATGGAACAGATTATGAATTATGTAAAACCGGAACTGATTGTAGTAGCGATTGTACTGTACTTTATCGGCATGGGACTGAAAAGCGCCCAGGCGGTAAAGGACAAGTATATCCCGTTAATCCTTGGCGGGGCAAGCATTGTGCTCTGCGCTATATGGGTGCTCGCAACGGGAGAGTTTGTAGGCGGTAAGGATATCGCTATGGCGGTATTTACAGCTATCACGCAGGGGGTGCTTGTTGCTGGCCTGAGTACATATGTGAATCAGATCGTGAAACAGATCGGGAAGAGCGAATGAGGGAGAAGATATGTATGACAGGTGGGCGCAGTTTGAAAGTGCATTAAAGTCAAAGAAAGAGAGGGACAAAAATATGTCAGAAGAAAAAGAAGTATTGACAGAAGAGGTATTTACCCCGCAGGTGGTAGAGGATTTCGGAATGGTCGGAATCGAAAAATTAATGGGTATCATGGAAGAACAGGAGGAGTAATCATGGGATATAACTATGCGATTGATCATACCCAGGTCAACTACACTCCGGGAAATTCCGGCAGACTGTATATCGTAATACATTATACAGGCAACCTGACCGACACAGCCAAAAACAATGCGAACTATTTTCGTGATGCCGACAGGGGAGCATCAGCACACTTATTTGTAGATGAGTCCGATGTTTACGAGGTTGTATCACTTAATGACACGGCTTGGGCTGTGGGCGCAGACTATGGCGGGAATCTATTTGGACTCTGTACTAACTCCAACTCTATCAGCATCGAGATGTGTTCCTCCGGCGGGAAGATTGCAGATAGGACAATTAATAACGCAGTAAGCCTGACCAAAAGCCTGATGCAACAGTATGGAATCCCTGCGGATCGCGTTGTCCGCCACTGGGATGTATGCGGTAAAAGTTGTCCTGGATGGGCTGGGTGGCTGCCGGGAAATGAGAGTATCTGGAATGATTTTAAGAACCGCCTAGCGGGCGGGGGAAGCGCAGTAACTGACAAAAAAGAAACCAGAAATGAAGGGAGAGAAACAACTATGCAATGTTTTTACACAGTAGATGGCAAGGGGCCGGTGATTTATTTTGATGGATTGAATTTTCATCCGCTTTCGCATCCGGACGAAATGACCGTATTGAACAGCATTTACAAGGCAAACAACGGCAAGGATATGCCATGCTTCAGCTGGCAGAGTAAGGCACCGTGGTATGCAAGGCTGCAGGCAGCGGTTAAGAGAATATTGAAGTAAAATTATAGCCCGGAGCCGTTGATATGATCCCTGCCTACTTGATAGGGGGCATATCATCACAATGGTTCCGGGCTTGAACTTTTTTCTAAGGAAGACTATGTAAATACACTTTATTAGTTAGCTCATTAAGATTATTAGAAATTGCATCTTTGTAAATCCTATTTGCTACAATATCTGCAGCTCTTATTAGTACTTTCTTCGAAGAATTACAAAACTGCAAGTCAACACCTGATAACGATGGAAAAAGAGGTGGAAAAAATTTATCATACTGCATATTGAATGTACCACTTTTAAATTCTTGTTCTAACCCCTCGCGTAACTCGTACCTACCGTTTGTCGCTGTAGTATGTTCATCCATAAAAACATACATTGTATCGATATTTATAGGAGATAACTTGTCTTCAT
>BAIF02000029.1 GCA_000509105.1 Clostridiales bacterium VE202-21
AGGTGATGTGGTATACATTAACGGCAAGGACACCAAAGTCTATACCAACGGGGTTATCAGCCAGGAGGATGAGATCGTTGGCAGCAATTACCCTAAGGCCCCGCCCGGTGAAACTAAGGTGCAGTTCTTTTATTCGGATTTTGCTGATCCTGCGCCTACGATTACGGCAAAGATAAGGGAGGCGTATCTATAATCATGGACAACATAAGGATAGCAGTATTGAGCGCGTATGATGAGGTACGCGCTTTTTTAGACAATGAGGCTCCCGAGGCAATGCATTATTATGACGATGAGCTGCATGAGTATCTCAAGGGGGCAGCAAGCACATATACATTCAAGGCGGATGCGCAGCACCCGGAATCAGTGAATCTGGTGGAAGGCAATAAGCTGGCCTTCAAGTGGCGCAGGAAGGATTATTACTTTAACATCGTCCGTGTCATCAGGGATGAATACGAAGTAGAAGTTGAGGCGTACAGCCTTAATCTGGAGCTGCTTAACGAACGTGTGGACGCTTATAAGGCTTCAAAGGCCATGAAATTTTCAGAGTATCTGAATGTATTTGATTTTGAAAAAGTTCTGACCCTCAATATCAACGAAGTGGCAGACAAGAATATTACACATGAATGGACTGGATCAGATACAGTGCTGGCCCGGATCTATTCGCTGGCAACTGTGTTTGATGCGGAGGTTGAATTTGTCCCGCAGCTTAATAATGACTATTCCCTGAAAAGAATAGTCTTGAATGTCTATAAGAAGCATTCCAGCACAGACCAGGGATTGGGACGATACCGGCAAGACATAGTCCTGCGGTACGGGAAAGAAGTGTCTGGGATCACCAAGACCAGTGATATTACAGAGCTATATACAGCAATCCGGCCTACTGGCAAGGATGGTCTTATGGTGACCAACCTGGATAAAACGGAAAAGGATGCAAGCGGAAACATAGAGTACCAGTCACTGAAAGGTGATGGATGCATCCGGGCGGTACAGGCCAGAGACCGATTTCCGAGCAACACCGCCAGTACTGACCGTTACAGCACCGTGGACTGGAGCTATGACACGGATAATGTCAACACGCTCTACGGCCAGGCCCTTGCAGAATTGAAAAAGAACTGCGTGCCGCAGGTACAGTATGAGGTAGAGGGATATTTTGATACGGATATTGGGGACACCGTAACCATAGTGGATGAGGTATATAACCCGCCTCTGTACCTGCAAGCAAGGGTAACGGAACAGTCCAGGAGCTTCACGGATCCCGGGCAGAACAAGACCATCTTCGATAATTTTAAGGAGCTGCAGAGCCAGATTGACTCAGCGCTTATGAAAGCCATGCAAAAACTTATCGCGGAGAATAAGGTGTATACATGCTCAATCCTTACAGATAATGGGATCGTATTCAAAAACGGAGAAGGATCCACTGCGCTTACCGCCTCCGTGATGGATGGGGGGACTGACAAAACAGACTTGATGACGATCCAGTGGTACAAGGACGGAGTGGCTGCGGGATCTGGTGCTACGCTTCTGGTTCAGGCGGGGGATATTACTGGAAAAGCCGTGTACAGGTTCGATGCAACGGATAGTACAGGTGTGATTAGAGGTACATATGAGGTGACTGTCACTAATGTTAATGATGGGATAGACGGTCAACCAGGCCCACAAGGCGAACCAGGCCCACAAGGCGAAACAGGCCCACAGGGTGAAACAGGCCCACAGGGTGAAACAGGCCCACAGGGCCCCATTGGCCCGCAGGGAAATCCTACAGG
>BAIF02000028.1 GCA_000509105.1 Clostridiales bacterium VE202-21
AGAGTAGATGAAGAAATTAAATATGAACGATAAAGTAAAAGTGAAATTAACACCTCTCGGCACAGAAGTATTTTATCGTCAATTCGAAGAAACAAATAAACAAATTGTTTCTCGTGGTGGAAAACCATTGGAACCGATTATGCCACGAATTAGTGCGGAAGGATTTACAGAATTTCAGCTATGGCATTTTATAGAATTATACGGAAATCATATAGGATTAGCAAGAGAAAATGTCGTTTCTGATATTTGCCTGTACATTGAGGACGAAGATTTAATAGAAGTGTAGTTGTCCAGATATTAACTACCGATATTTAGGAGAAAAAATGAAAGCCATATTAGAAGTAGATATGCCGGAAGGATGTTACGATTGCCAATTTTGCACAGGTACAGAATGTGGTGTGGTAGAAGGAATGCCGACCATAGACCTGTTTGGAGAAGAAGGCATTAGACCAAAGTGGTGCCCACTGATACTACTGGCAGCAGGCACGAAGGAAAGTAGAAACCGGAAGTAGGGATCCAGTTAAATGGGTGAGTGAGTTTTAAGTAAATAAAAAACAAGTAGCAGACCGTCCGGCAAGACTATGCTCTGCTACTCATTCACCTAAGAGGAGTGTATCATACATTTTTCTCTTAGGCAATACGGAGGATAAAAATTTATGAATACACAGACGATTAAATCAACAATGAGAGATGCGATACTTGTAACTATGGCCCAGTATTTAGACAAGGCAGTGCTGCGGATCCTGGAAAATGTGATAGAAGAGCAGTTTATCAAGGTGAACATGGAAGAGATTACAACGCTTCCGGCTGAGGTCAATAACAGCATAGATGAGCAAAATAAGTATGTTATACAGCTCTTTCTGATCAAGAAAGAGGAATTGAAAGAGGAAACAAAATATAATTACTTAAATGCCATTAAAAAGTTGCTTGATCAGATAGATAAACCATTGGTCGATATGACGGACATAGATATCAAACAATACCTTCGCTGGTACGAGAAACGGAACGTGGACAAAACCGGCAAGATCAACATGCCAAGTACAGTAAATAATGAGCGACGCTATCTGTCTGCATTTTTTAATTGGATGAGGATTGAGAAGCTCATGTTTGATAATCCGGTTGAGTCGGTCGGGAAGAAACGTACAGATAAAGGGCAAATTGATTATTATACGCAGGAGGAACTGGAAAAACTGCGTGAAGGCTGCCAGACCAAACGCGACCGGGCCATGATCGAGGTGTTGCGCAGTACGGGCCTGCGGGTAGGCGAGTTCTGCAGCATCAATATTTCTGATGTCGATTTCCGGACAGGAGACGTGTGGATCAAACGAGAGAAGGGCGGGCTTAATACCCCAGCGTTTATAGATGAGGCCGCCATGTATTACTTACGGGAGTATCTTAATGAGCGAGAGGATGATTGTGAGTCGCTGATTGTTGGCAAGCGGGCGCCATACAGCAGACTTAAGCCCTGCGGGGTGAGAGCTGTACTTAAAGACATTGCACGGCGGCAGGGCATGTCTTGTAAGGTGTACCCACACAAGTTCCGTAAAACGCTAGGTATGACATTAAAAAATAAAGGCTATGACCTCGGAGTAATCCAGGAAGTACTGGGACATACCAGCCCGGCAACAACCAGTAAATACTATGCCGAGTCGACATCAGATACATTACGCAGCATAAGACGCAAAGCTGCGTAGGAAGGAGTAGTTATGAAAATTATTGCAGTAATGATACCAAAGGGCGGATCCGGGAAAACCACAACAGCGGATTCCCTGGGGTACATATTGGGCGAAGAACAATTAAAACGGGTTCTGATGATAGAAGGTGACGAACAGGGTGATACATCAAAAACATTCGGATGTTATGAGCCGGAAGGGGTAGGAACGGCGGAGCTGATCGAAAAGCATATAAGTGCAGGTGGAGAATACCGGACAACGGATTTAATCAGGCCCACACCATACCAGCATATAGATATTATTCCGGGAAATGGATATCTGCGGCAAACAGATATAAAACTCTCAAGGGATAAAACAACAGATCAGGTACACCGCGTTAAAAAAGCCCTGGAAGAAGTAAAAGGGGCATACGACTATTGTATATGCGATTGCGGTCGCTTGGTTGACATGGTAGTACTCAATATGATTATGGCAGCAGACCTCATAATAGTGCCTGTCAAAGTGGGAGGTTACGAAATTGAGGCACTACAAAACCTTAATGAGCAAACCGAAGAACTAAAGGTCATTAATCCCAATATAAGACTTAAGGGGTTAATGGTCATGAGACAGAAAAATAAAACATCCCTGGATACGGAAGAATGGCTTAAAACCTCATCGGGCCACGATATGTTTGTTACGCCTGTAAGAAGGACTATCGTAGCAGAGCGTGCATCAATGTCATTTGAGCCATTGCCACGTTTCTCAAGACGCTGTATAGCGTCACAAGATTATCGAAATGTGGTTTATGAACTTATGAAAGATATGGGCGACAAAGGAGTGAAACAAGAAGACAGGAGGCAAAGGTATGGCATTTAGCGTTATGGATACTCTTAATAAAAACAGCAAAGCAGGAGCAGAGGAGACACCAAAAGCAAGGTTTAGAACGAAAGATGTGTCAATATACAAGATGTATAGAAACACGATGAACTTCTATGGGCTGAATGAGATTGAGGGACTGGCAGCAGACATCTATATGTTTGGATTAAAGCAGAACTTAGAAGTCATATTCGACCCCTGCGAACGTGGAGAATATCGAATTATATCTGGAGAAAGAAGATGGATGGCGTTAAAGCATCTAGTTTCAAAAGGGCATAAACAATTCGAATTCGCCACATGCAAAATCGCCAATCCGCAAAATGAAGATGAGGAGCAGATAGAGATTATTGTAGCGAATTCTTACAGAGAAAAAACAGAGGCTGAGCTGGTAGAAGAAGAAAAGCGATTAAAGGAATCACTTGAGAAATTGCGGGCAGCAGGGAAAACGGTTAGGGGGTACGATCTTTCTTCTGGCAAATTAAGGACTGTTATTGCGGCTATGCTTAAAAAAACAGAAACCAAGATCGCCCAAATAGAGTCTATAAATAATAATCTAATACCAGAGTTTCGGGAAGAATTCAAGAGAGAGAGAATGACATTTTCTGCAGCTTATGAATTAAGCGGTTTGACATCAGACGAACAGAGGGAGGCGCTTGGTAAATACATTGAATCGGGAGAATTAAAGCACAAGGATATTAAAAAAATGAAAGAAGCAAAGAAAGCAGAGAAGGAGGCAGAGATAATCCCGGGACAAATGGAAGTTGATCAAGAAGGAAATATTATTGACACCTGCGAAGAAACGGTGTCTGATTCTGACACCGAAGAATTCACAGGGATGAACCCTCCAGAAGAATACCAGGATCCTCACCCGGAAGGAATAACCTCAATCTGTTATTCTTGCAAAAATTATAAAGACTGCAATGTCAAGACTGGGACATGCACATCATGTGACCAGTACATAAACAAGGCAGAGGCGGAAAAAACGGAAGAACAGAAGTATTCAGAGGAGCAAGACAGAATAGACAGGGAGACGGCGAGAAAACTACGCGAGAGGGAAGAAGAGGAGACACAGTTGCCGAGTGAAGTGGTTACCGGGCAGCAGGTTCATCAGATCCGTATTGCCACAACATACTTTGAGGATGCAGAAAGTGGGAGAAAGCCATTTGAGCTGAGAAAAAATGATCGAAATTACAAAGAGGGAGATATTCTAGAGATGATGGAATTCAAAGACGGCAGGAACACCGGTCGTACAATCAGAAAAGTTGTGATTTATCTCTTGGAAAACTATACAGGACTACAGGAAGGATACTGCATTATGGGAACGAAAAATATAGAGAAACGGGAAGATTAGAAAAAATAAGGGGAGCGTAGCAAATGCCGAACAAGAGGCCACTAAATGAAAACAAATACAACATAAGCAAACACCGCTTTCTGGAGTTATATCACTTTTGCATGCAGTACAACGAATGGAGGAATGAACTGAAATACAATAAGGATACCGTCCGAAGTATTGGAATATCAGATATGCCAACGAGCCGCAATGGGGGAGATGCAACAGCAGATCTTGCGATGAGAAGAGCTGAGCTAAGGCGTAAATGCGAACTGATTGAACAAACAGCAATAGAAGCAGATCCAGAAATATATGAATATATAATTAAGGGAGTATCAAATGATTGGGCTACATATCCATACATGCAGACCGTCATGAAAATACCGTGCAGTAGGAATACATATTACAACAGGAGAAGAAAGTTCTTCTGGTTGCTGTCGAAGAAAATATAATAATGTTTGGTACTCAGAGGACAACTTTCCGTGATATGATGATATCATTAAAATAGTAAAAGAAAAGCGCCTTGATGTGTACAGGGCGCTTTTTGTTATGGAGGAACAAATGAAACGGGTTAAAGTATTCTACAAAGATAAGAAGTGGCAGCGGAAAAGGATCTATATACTCAGGAGAGATGGATATAAGTGCCAGGAGGCAAAGAGATACGGACAACATGAAGAAGCTACCACGGTACATCACATATACCCGAGGGAAGATTACCCAGAGCTTGCTTATACAGACTGGAACCTGATCAGTGTATCTGATAAGAGACATGATACATTCCATGATAGGATCACAGGAAAGCTAACAGAAAAAGGAATATACTGGAAGAACAGGAGAAGAAAGGAGTTTGAAGAATGGAAGAAAAGAAATGTTACATGTATGGAGCAGAGATAAAGTTAGTGATAGGTGGTGCAGAAGAGGGATGGGGACGGATAGCGGGTAACGCATATGAGGATTTAATGGAACGCTTAAAAGTATACGCCGATGAATGCTTAGATAAGATATTGTGCTATGAAGTTGATAATGATTATAACGAGGTAACAATAAGGATGATTTCAGGATCGGAGGATATTGTAAATTATGTTGCCAGAACAATAGAAGAGCAAATCGGAGCAAAGGCAAAAAGATATAAATTGCAAATCAGATCCCCCCTCCCTTCCGAAAATAAAATTTAGTCTTTGGGAATCGGGCTAGGGGACTCTTTCCAATAGCGCGGATCCCTGAAAATATTTTTTCCGGCAGAAAAGAGGTGACAAGAATTGGCGAGAAATATCCCAACAAGGGAAACGATTAAGCGTAGGACGATTGATTACATGAAGGCATTGGGAACGTATAAAACCCAGTATAACCAGGTGATTGAGGTTTACGCAGACATGATGTATCAATATAATTTTTTGAGTAGGCAGTTTGAAGAAGAAGGGTATGAAGTTTCTGTCGAGACGGAAAAAAGTGGGGGCAAAAAGTCACCGATTCTTGCAGGACTGGAAAGCCTGAGGAAAGATATCGGCACATATTCCGACCGGCTGATGCTGAATGCAAAAACATACAATGCGGAAATCGAACAGCCGAAAAAAGAAAAGTCCGCATTTGCCGCATTGCTGGAGAAACAGAAGATGTGATTGAATGGATACATCTAAAATAAAAAGTCCGCATTTCAAGACGGCTGTAAGATATGCGGAGGATATAGTTGGAATAAAGGTACTTGCGAATTCTGACCGCGTACTTGCATGCCGGCGGTTCCTTAGTGATCTGAAACGTGATGACCTTGATTTCAGGGAAGATCAATTTGATTTTGTAATTGACCTGATCGAAGGAACCATACACCATGTGCAGGGCGAGGACGTAACCGGAGTTAGCTTCAAGGGCGCTCCAATGTTACTTACTGACTGGCAAAAATTTGTGGTTGTGAACCTATTCGGATTCTTCCGGAAGGGGACAAATATTAGGCGCTTCAATGAGGCGCTTATTTTTCTGCCCAGGAAGCAAGGAAAGACATCTTTCAGTGCGGCTCTGGCAGAGGCTAAGAGCATACTTGACAGATGTTCCGGAGCTAAGACATACATCGTTGCAAACTCCGTAAAACAGACAATGGAGAGTTTTGGGTTTCTAAATGACAACATGGAAGTACTACGGGATGATGTCAAAAAGCTGCGTATTCGGGATAACAACCAGGAACATTCGATCACGGTTGATTTCGGCGATGGGACTGCTGAAATATATGCAATCGCCAACCAGGAGGACAAACTGGATTCCCTAAACTGCAACTGCCTGATCCTGGATGAGCTGCATTCATGGAAGCGTGCCGGTGCAAAGAAGTATATACTGATGAAAAACGCTATGAAAGCGTACCGCAACAAACTGCTGATTGGAATTTCTACTGCCGGGGATATCCCTGACGGTTTCCTGGCAAACCGCTTGAAGACCTTACATAAAGTCCTGAATGGATCCATTACGGATAAGGCATATGATTCCTATTTTATTTTTATCTGCAAGGCGGATCAAGATGAAGAAGGAAATATATTGAACAGCAAAGGTGAAGTCACTACTCTTGACGATCCAGAAGTCCTACAGATGTGTACGCCCTCTATCGGCGTGACCGTAACACTAGAAGAGTTATTGGATGACGCGGCACAATCAATGAATGAACCACAGCTGCGGTCAGAGTACCTGAATAAAACGCTGAACATATTTACGAATGCTCTAAATGCCTATTTCGATATAGAAGAATTCCGAGCATCTGATCATCAGTATGAATGGACGCTGGAAGAACTGTCACGGCTTCCTATTGTCTGGTATGGCGGCGCAGACTTATCAAAGCTACACGACCTGACGGCGGGTGCATTGTACGGAACTTATAAAGGAGTGGATATCTGCATCACACACGCTTTCTTCCCTCGGTTGGCAGCCGTAAAGAAAGCGGATGAAGACGGAATACCATTATTTGGATGGGAAGAAGATGGATGGTTGACAATGAGTAATACTCCTACGGTATTACCAGATGATATTGTTAACTGGTTCATAGACATGAGACAGATGGGATTTAAAATAAAACTGGTCGGATTCGACAAAAAATTCGGTAGAGAGTTTTTTCTGAAAATGAAAAAGGCAGGATTCCGCATTTTGGATCAGCCACAATATTTTTATGTAAAGTCTGAGGGATTCCGGCATATAGAAGTTGCAACAAAAAATAAGAAGTTTTATTACTTACACTCGGATGCTTTCGAGTATTGCGTACAGAACGTCAGGGCAATTGAGAAGACGGATGATATGATCCAGTATGAGAAGGTTGACGGTGACGGAGGCGTGAACCGTATCGACCTGTTTGACGCAGGTGTATTCAGTTGCTGTCAGATGCTTGCTGATATGGCACTCGGAAACGTAGGAAGTAAATGGCTACACAGACAGCCAGCAAGCAACTAAACGAAAGAAAGGAGGATGAAAGGTGTCTAAGAAAAATAAAAAACGAAACAGTATTCGTTCGGAACCCATCAAGAATAATAGTGACGTTAATATTGTGTACCAGGGGGCAACATTTTCGGATTTTATCCTGCCGTCTGGATACATAAAGTTGTCAGAAAATCCAGAGATACGCGCAGCCTGCCAGAAGATTGCGGATCTTGTATCAGGAATGACAATCCACCTGATGGAAAATCGGGATAATGGAGATGTGCGGATAAAAAATGAGCTGTCCAGGAAGATTGACATTGCGCCTTATTCGTTGATGACAAGAAAATCATGGGTATATAACATTGTTTATTCTATGCTCCTGCCGGGAGATGGGAACGCAGTCGTGTATCCAATAATGAAAAAAGGCATGATCGATGACTTGAAACCATTGAAACCATCTGGGATCAGTTTTATCGAAACAGAAGAATCTTATCAGATAGCATATGGATCACGTACATATAATCCAGATGAAGTCCTGCACTTCATAATTAACCCGGATCCGGAAAGGCCCTGGAAGGGGACAGGATACCGGATACCGCTGAAAGACATTGCGAAGAACCTAAAACAAGCTACAGCAACCAAAAAAGCATTCATGAGCGGTGAGTATATGCCGAACCTGATTGTAAGAGTAGATGCAATGAATGAGGATCTGGCAACAGAAGCGGGAAGGCAGCAGATCAAAGATAAATACCTGGGAGAGGCAAAACCCGGTGAACCGTGGGTAATACCGGCAGAACTTCTGGAAATATCGGAGGTGAGGCCGCTGTCACTAAACGACATTGCAATAAATGAGTCTGTAGAAATAGACAAGAAGACGGTGGCAGCCTTATTGGACGTGCCGCCTTTTATTTTAGGCGTGGGATCCTTTGACAAGGATGAATACAACAATTTTGTAAGAACCCGGATAAAAGCGATTGCAGACTCATTTCAGCAGACTCTGACAAAAGGATTAATCTACAGCCCTAACTGGTATTTCAAATGCAATTCCAAAAGCCTTATGGCTTATGATACAAAGGAACTTGCAGAGATAGGTATGAACCTATATATCCGCGGGATATATACAGGGAATGATGTGCTGAACCTGATAGGAGATTCCCCAAAGGAGGGGCTTGACGAACTCATTATATTGGAAAATTTTATTCCGCAGGAAATGATCGGTGAACAGAAAAAATTGAAAGGTGGTGATGAGGGTGAATAGGGAGAATGAACGGCAGACCAGGACGGCCCTAACGGAATTTAATACCCGCGAAGAAGACACGGGGAGTAAGGTAATTGAAGGTTATTTTGCTGTATTTAACAAAGAAACCGAACTATGGCGCGGGGCATTTGAGGAAATAGCCCCAGAGGCGTTTAATAAAACGTTGAGCAATGACATCAGGGCGCTGGCTAACCATGATACCACTCTGGTATTAGGCCGGAATAAGGCTGGAACGCTTGCATTAAAAGTAGACTCAAGAGGCCTATGGGGAGAAATTACCATTAATGAGAATGATTCGGACGCTATAAACCTATATGAGCGGGTCAAGCGCGGGGACGTGGATCAATGCTCCTTTGGTTTTAACATCCTGAATGAAGAAACCGAATGGAGAGACGATGGGACTGTAAAATGGACGCTTAGAGAGGTAGACCTACACGAAGTGTCTGTATGCACGTTCCCTGCTTATGAGGACACAGGGGTGCAGGCTCGCCATAATCAGGTTGAGCAGTACAGGGAGAAGCAATTAATGCAGTGGAGGCACGATATTTCAAACAGATTAAAAGGAGGATGCAAATAATGGCATTAAAGCAGATTATGTTAGCAAAAAAAATTCAGGACAAGGAAGTAATACTGGAGGGACTCAGGGCAAAGAGTACAGAATTCGAAACCAGAGAAAAAGAGCTTGAAAAGGCAATTAATGAAGCCGCAACAGACGAGGAGCGGCAGACACTGGATGGTGAAGTTGATAAATTTACAGAAGAAAGAGACAGTCACCAGTCAGCGCTTGAAAAAGCAGAGTTAGAGCTTGAAGAACTGAGGGGCGAATTGAATGAACTGAACGCAAAAGCCCCCAAATCCAGAATGGGAGGAGAAAGGAAAAACATGGGAAAAAGAAACGAGGAAGAGCTTGATGAAATCAGGAGCGGGATCAACCGGTTTGTAAAATCCAAAGGGCAGGAAAGGGAAGGGTTTACATCCGTAGAAGGCGGGGCGCTTATCCCAGAGGAACTGCTTGCCCCGCAAATGAAGCCAAAAGATGAAGTTGACCTGAGAAATTATGTAAAAGTGGTTCCGGTGAACAGCTCAAACGGGAAATATCCGGTCATTGCAAAATCCAGCGGAAAGATGAGTACTGTGTCTGAACTGGCACAGAACCCAAAACTTGCAAATCCTACTATCACAGAAATTAATTTCGAGGTAGCAACCAGGCGAGGATATATTCCAATCTCGCAGGAAGTGATTGATGATGCAGACTATGACGTTACAGGGCTGATTCGTGACGAAATTCAGTCGCAGTCCCTGAATACATCCAATGCAGACATTGCGGCTAAGTTAAAAACGGCAACCGCAAAATCTGTTGTAGGTATTGATGGACTAAAAGATCTGGTAAACAAAGGGATTAAGAAAGTCTATCCTGTAAAATTCATCATTTCAGCGTCTCTATACGCTGAGCTTGATAAACTGAAAGATAAGAATGGGAGATATCTGCTGCAGGATTCCATTATCGCGGCAAGTGGTAAAACTCTTCTGGGACGTGAAGTAATAGTCTTGGATGATGATATGATCGGAACCAAAGCAGGTGATCTTGTCGGTTTTGTTGGGGATGCGAAATCTTTCATGGCATTCTTTGACCGCAAGCGTACAAGTGTGGAATGGGTTGATAACCAGATTTACGGTAAACTGTTAGCAGGTATCGTGAGATATGATGTCCAGGTAACTGATACTGAGGCGGGGTGTTATATTACATATACAAACGAGACACCAACAGAGGGGGCATAAAATATGAAATATAAAGTAATCCATAAATTCCGTGACCTCCAGGATAATGACAGGATTTATGAGGTTGGAGAAGAGTATAAAGGGAAAAAGACAAAAGCCCGCCTCTCTGAGTTATCCACGGGAAAAAACAAAATCGGTGTTCCATTAATTGAAAAGGTGGAAGATAAAGAATAAGGGGAAATTATATGGAAAAATCAGTACTCCCATTGTTAAAAGCAAGACTGGGGATCTCTACAGATGTTAGGGATCCTCTTCTTAATGCCATTATATCTGGAATTGGATCTGACTGCGAAAATACCTACGGGATTACGCTGGAAGAGGGCAAACCAGAACATATTCTTTTTGTGCTGGACTGGGCAACATGGAAATACCAGCACCCGGAGGACGGTACAACACCGAGAAGCATACAATTCAGATTAAAAAACCTGATTATTGGGAAAGTGGGTGTATCAAATGAACAGTCTGACGTGGGATGACACAGTGACCCTGATCGGAACTAGTGGATTTGCGGAAGACGAATTGGGGCAGCAAATCCCAGTAACAGAAGAAACGACCGTGTACTGCTCAAAGATGCCAGTATCACGGCAAGAATTTTACCTTGCGGGGCAAAGTGATATACAAGTGTCGGAAATCCTTGTGGTACATCCTTATGAATATAACGGCGAAAAAACAGTCATATTTAATGGGAAAAAGCTACACATTATAAAAACTTATCAACTAAGTATGGATGAGCTTGAACTGACATGCACGGAAAGGTTGGGCGATAAGAGTGGGTAAAAGGATCAAGTCAGAGCATAGGAAAATCAAGGCAGATCAATTGGGAATAGAAATTGCGAAAGCCCTGAAAGAATATGTAGAAGATGTTAAAGTTAATTCGCAGGAAGCGGCGATAGAAGTGGCGAAAGGCACTGTAAAGGATTTGAAGGAAACTAGCCCTGTAGGCCCTGGAAGAAAAGGAATCCATTATTACAAAAATTGGACTTATAAATCATATACGGGTGGTGCAGAAGTATACAACGAAGCCCCGTCTCATCGTTTAACACATCTCTTAGAAAAAGGACATCAGCTAAAGCGCGGAGGGAGAGAAATCGGATATGTCGAGGGAAAAGAGCATATCGCTCCAGCAGAAAAAAGAGCCACTGTGGAATATGAGCAAAAGTTAATAGAGAGGTTAAGGTCATGACTCTTCCAGAATTAAAGAAAAAAATAGACACTCTAGGCATCCCTGTCGCATACCACTGTTTTGCACCTGGTCAGATTCCAGAGCTGCCATATATAGTATACTATTCGGATGATGATGTAGGGTTTTACGCCGATGATATTGTATATTACGAGGAGTGTGCTGTAACCATAGAGGTATACAGCACACAAAAAGACTTAGAATTAGAATCAAAAATAAAGAAACTATTAAATGATAATCAGCTCCCGTATGAGTCATACGAGAGCTTTTTAGATTCAGAGAATATGTACTTAAAGGCATATGAAATCAATATTTAGGAGGAAAAAACATGCCAGAAGCAGTAGAAAACAAAGTGGAATTTGGTTTAAGTAATGCCCATTACGCAATTGTAACCGTGGATGAGTCAAACGGAGCATTGACATTCGGGACTCCCGAGAAACTTCCGGGGGCCGTATCACTGACGCTGGATGCGAGTGGTGATCTGATCCGGTTTAAGGCCGATGATGTGGATTATTATACAAACCCAAACAATCAGGGATACGAAGGCACTTTAACGCTGGCCCGGGTGCCAGATAAATTTAAGCAGGAAGTTCTCGGAGAAGAAAAAACAGCCGGAGGAGTAATGATCGAAAGCGCAGATGCACAAACAAAGCGGTTTGCGCTCCTGTTTGAATTCCAAGGAGATAAAAAAAGGACGAGACATGTAATGTATTATTGTTCTGCCAATCGTCCATCAGTAGCCAGCACCACAAAAGACAGCGGGGATCCGAATACAACAGATCTGTCGATCGTTGCAAGCCCGAGGCCGGATAATAATGTAGTTAAGGCAAAGACAACTGCCGGGGTAACTACAGCGGTGTACGATGCATGGTACACAAAAGTATACGAGAAATCAAGTGAGGCATCTGTAGAGGGAGTGTAATTAAAACTAGTGGCCAGGGTAATACCTGGCCCTTATTAAATTAAGGAGAAAATATGGAAAGAACAATCTATATAGACGAAAAACCAGTAAGGCTGCGGTCAACGGCGGCATTACCAAAACGATATAAAGCCCAGTTCCGCAGGGATTATTTTGCGGATCTTCTCAAGATTTCAAAGGTTTTCGGGAGCGGAAAGGTAAATTCCGCACTTACAAATGTTAAGTTCAGTGACTTGGATTACCTGGATATGGATGTGTTGTATGACATTATATGGACTATGGCTAAGTCGGCTGATAAAAACATTCCAGATCCTATGGAATGGCTGGATGGATTCGAGACGTTTCCACTGCAGGAGATCATGACGGAAGTACAGGAACTTCTCGAAAACTCCATGCCGCAGACTAAAAAAAAATAAATGATGAGGACTCTTCGAGCGGGGAAACGTTCTGCGTGGAGTCCTTTTCTTATGTTTGTAAGCAGGTAGGACTGACACCAGAGGAAATGGATGAAATGACAATAGGGGACTGTCTGGACTTCATTCAAGAGTACATTGACAGTCAGCGGAAGCAACAGAATCAGAAGTCGAAGGCAAGGCGGGCCAGCCAGGATGATTTCGATAATTTCTAGGAGGTAAGCAGATGGCAATAGGCAATAAGAAGATTAAGGGCATAACAATACAACTAGGCGCTGACACGAGTGCACTGGATAAGGCCCTTAAAGATGTAGACAGCACGGCTGCGAGCATGAATTCGGAGTTAAAAGAAATCAATAAACTTTTAAAATTTGATCCGAAGAATACAGCTCTGCTTGCCCAGAAACAGAAATTGCTTTCTGATTCCATCGAAAATACGGAAACTAAGCTAGAGGCACTTAAACAGGCCCAGGGCGAAGTGGAGAAGATGTTTAAGAGCGGGGAAATCGGAGAGAAAGAATACCGGGAATTCCAGCGAACACTTGCTGAAACAGAACAGTCCCTACATTCGTACAAGGTGCAAGCCGAACGGTTGGAAACAGAACAGAAACAGCTAAAGGAAAGCACGAAGCAGCTCAATACTCTATTTGAAGCAACAGGACAAAGTATAGAAGATTTTCAGCATATTTTGGGAACAAAACTGACGAATGCGTTAAAAAATGGTACAGCAAATTCAGATGATTTGACGGTGGCAATAAACAAGATCGGAAAAGAAGCACTCGGAGCTGATACAGACCTGGGGAAAATGAGGACTGCACTAAATCAGATAGATGATTCTGGGATAGATGATGTTCGTAAATCACTCCAAGATCTGAAAACTGATTCGGGGGATGCAGAAGATGCACTGAATGACATTGGAGAAGGCATTGCAGCGGGAAACTTAATGGAGGCCGGAGAGCAAATTGCTGAACTTGGCGATAAGGTAATTGAGCTGGGACAGAATGCACTTGAATCATTTCAAAATTTGGAAGAAGCTACGATAAAAGTAAACTCGAGATTTGGTGAGACTGGGGACGCAGCACAAAAAAATTCAGATCTGATAAAAAGTGTATATGAGAGCGGACTGGGCGATTCCCTGGACTCTGTTGCAAATGCCGTAATATTGGTTAAAGACAATATAAAAGACCTCAATGACTCAGATTTAGAAAATATCATATCACAGGGACTTATTTTAGAGGATACCTATGGGATTGATATGTCAGAAAGCATGCGAGGCGTTAATGGGCTTATGCAGCATTTCGGTTTAAGCGCAACTGACGCAATGGATATGCTGGTGGCTGGTACGCAGGGCGGTCTTGACAAGACAAATGAGCTTGGAGATAACCTGTCTGAGTATTCAGGGAAATTTGCAGAAGCGGGATATTCCGCAGAAGAATATTTCCAGCTTTTGCAAAATGGACTTGATAATGGGGCGTATAACCTAGATAAAGTCAATGATGCTATTAACGAGGTGACGACCCGTATCGCAGATGGGACAATTGCTGATTCCATGTCGGCAATTAATGAAAAAACAGGGGAATTGGAAGAAGGATCCGGAAAGTGGAGTCAGTCAGTAGAGGATGTATTTAAACAATGGCAAGAAGGAGGGGCAACCCAAAAACAGGTTATTGACGCTATTGTGCAGGATATTCAATGCACGGAAAATCAACAGGATAAATTAAATAAAGCAGCCCTTGCATTTGGAACGATGGCAGAAGACGGAAGTATGAAGTTTATTTCTGCTTTAACAACTGTCGGAGACTCTTATACAGACGTAGACGGAAAAGCATCTGAATTCCAGGAAAATACAACTACATCTGCACAGGAAATGGAAGCGGCTATGAGGACGCTGGCGGATGCATTGATTCCGATAGGGGAAGATATCCAAAAGATGTTAACGCCTGTTTTAGAATTTATCGCTGGTCTTGCAGAAAAAATTTCTGGACTATCTGAACCTGTGCGAAATTTTATTGAAGTAATAGGGGGAATAGCTGCAGTCGTAGCTGTGATAACTCCGATTATTGCAACAATAATGGCAATTAATGGCGCACTGGTATCACTTGTAGGAATAGGACTTGCGCCAATTGCAGGTATTGTGGCTGCAGTAGTTGCAGCAATTGCTGGGATAATATTGGTCATAAAAAACTGGGGTGCTATAACGGACTGGCTGTCTGAAAAATGGAATTTATTCAAAGACTGGTTTGCTGGTTTGTGGGATAGTATCACGGATACGGTAAAAACCGTGTGGACTAATATAAAAGACTTTTTCAAGATAATCTGGGATGCAATTTACAGCGTTATAGAAGTCCCGTTGAATTTGATAAAAGGAATCATCGAGGGTGTGATGTATGCTATCTACGCCATAATATACACTGTATGGGAAGTGATTAAGGCGGCGATAGGCGCAGTGTGGGAATGGATAAGTTCAAAAGCTGCAGCGATATTCGGCCCTTTAGTAGAGTTCTTTGGCGGTATATGGAACAATATAAAAGATGCGGTTTCAAATGTTTGGAATGGTATAAAAGATACGCTCGGAGGAATCTGGGATGGCATAAAAGATAAAGCTGTTGACGTTTTTTCTACGGTGTGGAAATTCATAAAAGATGGTTTTAATTCGCTAAAAGATACACTAGGAGGAATTGTAAAAGGCATTGCCAATGGAATTATTGAGCCGATTGGAAAAGCTGTAAATGGAGTTATTAATGGAGTCAACTGGATCCTGGACAAGGTGGGATCGGACAAACAATTTGCACTCTGGGAAGTTCCTCACTTTGCAAAAGGCACAGGTGGGATAAAGAAAGACACGATCGGTGTCGTAAATGACCAAAAAGGATCCGTGTACAAAGAAATGGTTGTACCTCCTAATGGGAAGCCATTCGTACCAGAGGGACGTGACGTAGTTCTGCCACTTAAAAAGGGGACAAAGATCATGCCAGCCAGACAAACTAAGAGTTTTTTGGAGAGCCTGCCGCACTTCGCGGGAGGAATAGGCGATTTCTTCGGCGGGATCTGGGAAGGCATAAAGGATTTTACAGGGAACGTCTGGGATTATATGACACATCCATCTAAAATACTGCAGATTGCCATAGATAAGTTTACAGACTTGGCGGGCATCGTTGAGCCGTGGCTATCTGTTGCAACCGGGGCAGTAAGCAGCGTGTTTGATGGAGTAGTTGATTTTATCAAAGGGATCTTCGATACCCAATCAACTGTAAATTACAGCCCGAGCGCAGGCGTGGAACAGTGGAGGGAGCTGGCAAAGAAGGCCCTACAAATGGAAGGACAGTATTCGGATGCGAACCTGGAACGTCTCTTATATCAGATGCAAACAGAATCCGGAGGAAACCCAAATGCAATCAACAACTGGGATATCAATGCAATCAACGGCACACCGTCAAAAGGGCTAATGCAGGTGATCGATCCAACATTCAGGGCCTATGCAAGACCTGGTTTTGATAGTAATATCTGGGATCCGCTATCTAATATGCTGGCATCCATCCGATACGCGGTATCCCGTTACGGGAGCTTGGCGTCAGCATACAGAGGCGTTGGGTACGAGGAGGGAATTGGAGACATTGATTTGTCGGCAATAATTCCAAGGATACCAGCGCTTGACGTGAAATGGTTCAAAGAAGGTGGAATACTAACCAAACCCGCATTTTTCAGCATGGGGGATAACCGTGTGGGAGGAGCAGGAGAAGCGGGGCCAGAAGCAATCGCGCCGGTTAAGAAGTTAAAAGAGTACGTTCAAGACTCGATTTTGGAGATATTCGGAGACAAGGACATAAATATTACACTTAATATATCTAACAATATGGATGGCAGGACGGTGGCAAAACAAACCGTCAAGTTCACAAAACCGCTTATCGAAGAAATGGATAAATTCCAGAGCTACTTAAAGGGGGTTAGGGTATAATGGGGCTGCTTACAGCTACTTACGGGGGCGTTGAAATTCCGGTAAAGATAACTAAACTTGACCGGAACTTAACCCCGCCGATTAACAACAACACAAAGTCGCTTGGAAACTCCAATGGAGTTTCTTTTTTGTACTCAAATTATGGCGAGAATACTATCACATTTGAATATGTTATAGACAACAGAACCGCCCGAAACCTCAGCGAATTCCGGCGAAAAACGGCTGGAATTATTTATTCAAAAGAACCACAACGACTCATATTCAGCGACGAGCCGAATTTATATTATGATGCGATTCTGTCCGGGCAGCCAAATCTTAATGAAGATTACCTGAAAAGCACCGGATCAATGTCTTTTATGGTTCCTGATGGTTTGGCCCACTCTGTGGTGGAGAAGGCTTTCGCTGCCACCAAAAACAGCGGTGGCATAATGGAAGCAACAATAGTCAATAATGGCACAGAAGCCGTACCCATAGACTACACGATCACCCACAACAGCGAAAACGGGTACATTGGTATCGTAACCAAGGACGGAGTGATCCAGCTGGGGGATGCCGGCGAACAGGACGGAGTAACCCGCCAGAGGACAGAGCAGCTTATTAATTACCGTACCCCAGAGGCGTACAGTGCCATGACGGACGGGCAGGGGATACTTGGATTCGACTACAAAAAAAATGGTACATTTAAAATTGTCGGACCTTACGAGGGGCATAAGTGGCTGGCCCTGGATAATATCGGGAGCGGAGCCGGTACATGGCATGGAGCGAGTAAGATGGTCACTATCCCGGCAGACTCCGGTGGCGTTGTGGGCGCGCAGAATTTTTATGTCCAGGCCAAGGTATGGTTTGAGACGGGCACAATTGCTCAAACAGGGATGCTCATGCTGAGTATCGGTGATACGGCCGGGAACCACCTGGCAAGTATTCGGGTGGCGAAATACGAACTGGGTAAAAATCTTGCTT
>BAIF02000027.1 GCA_000509105.1 Clostridiales bacterium VE202-21
TGCAATTGGGAGGCTTACGGTGTTCTCTTTATTTCGCGCCCCCATCCGCCGACAAAACTAAAGCTTGTCACCTACTGCTTATTCTTAATGGTAATCTCAGGAAGAGTGTGGTAAAATTGCAGTTAGAAGAAAGATTTTTTGCAGAATTATTGATTGCCAATATTTTTGAATCAGATATAAAAACACAGAAAAACCGGGAGGAAAAAGATGGGAGCAGAGAACAGCGGTAGTAACAAAAAAGACATTGAAAAAGGAAGGCATCCTGCCGTTAAACTATATCTGCGTATTATGCTGGCACTTTATGGGGCGGCCGTACTCACGTGCCTGATCTGCAATCTGGTTATTGAGCACAGACTTTCCTGGTTTTACATTGTCCTGTTTTCAATCGGGACCGCTTTTTCAGTCACGATCCTGCCGGTACTTGTAAAAAAGCACAGGGTCATTCTGTCGGCACTCGGTGTCACGCTCTTTACATTTCTGCTTCTGTACGCCTGCAACCGTTATACAGGCGGGGACTGGCTGTATCGGTATGCATTTCCTATCGCGGCATTTCCGGTTGCTGCAGTCTGGCTCATGATTCTTACGGCAAAGATAAGGGGGATGAACTGGTATTTTAAATCTGCGTTTATTTCACTTTTGGCAGGAATACTAATTATAACACTGAATACATGGGTCGATGCTGTGCTGAGCGGAAAAGATAATCTTGTAAAAACGTTTGTAATGAAGTTTAATCCCACGGATACGGGGTATTTAGTCAATACATTGATCGGGATTTGTTTTGTGGTCTATTTCTTTATTGGAATATGGCTTGGTATATCAAAGAGGGAGAAAAGCAGACAAAGATTAAACGAAGCAGATGCCTCCGAACAGCAGGCGGAGGGGCGGTAAGCAGCGGGGAAAAGAGGTGCTGATATGGAATTTGAACAGGATTATATTATGAGGATGATAAAAGGGGAAACAGCGGCTCTGGCTCGGATTATATTTCGAAAGACAAGTCCACAGTACGAGCTCCCGGAGGAAAATAAATATACGGCAGTGGATGATCTGTTTGCCCGTCTTGTAAGAATGGCGGATGCAGGAGCGGTGAATAAGGCGGAAAATATGCTGTATCAGGAACTGGATCAGTCGGATAAAACTTATCTGGAAATGGGAATTGGATTTTATCATCATCTGAACGAATACGGGGATGATTTTCTGGTCCAAAACGATTATACAAGAGAAGAGATCGGCGAGGGGATCAGGCAGCTGCTTGCGGAGTACGGAATGGATTCCCTGGATGAGATACTTGAGATCTAATATATTATATGTAATAAATATAGAAGAAAAGAGGTTGGAAAAATGACAAGATTGGAGCAGCAGGTTCAGTTTATCAGGGAGATCGATAAGGTGAAAAATATTTACCGGCAGACCTACCTGGCAGATGGCCGGAGAAAGGAAAATGATGCGGAACATTCCTGGCACATTGCGCTGATGGCAGTGCTTTTGCAGGAGTATGTGCCGGATGCAGATGCGGCCAGGGTGATGACCATGGTTCTGATTCACGATCTGGTCGAGATTGATGCAGGAGATACCTATGCGTATGATTCCGCAGGAGCAGAGACGAAACGTGTCCGGGAAGCAGCAGCGGCGGACCGGATATTCGGGCTTCTTCCGGTGGAACAAGGGCAGGAGTTCCGCAGGTTGTGGGAGGAATTTGAGGAGTATGAGACACCGGATGCGAAGTTTGCCCATCTGCTGGATAATTTCCAGCCACTGCTGCTCAATGATGCATCCGGCGGGAAAAGCTGGGCTGAGCATAAGGTGAAAAAATCACAAATTTATAAACGGAATCAGAAAATAGAGGAAACTTCGGAAGATATATGGAAATGTATGCAGGCGATTGTACAGGAGCATATTGAAAAAGGAAATGTGATAGACGGATAGAGAATCCATTATCGGCCGTAACCCATAAATGCAGAGACGGCGGTGCCCGTTAGTATGCATGTTTACGCGGCTGTTGCAGAGCATGGGGCCGGTGTGTGAGTCAGGAGGTATCAGAATGTACGAAAAGGAAATAGAGCTGCTTCAGAAAATTATAGATGAAAGCGGTAACATTGTGTTTTTTGGCGGTGCAGGAGTATCCACAGAGAGCAATATTCCTGATTTTAGGAGTGCTGACGGCATTTACCATCAGAAATACAAATACTCTCCGGAACAGGTAGTAAGCCACAGCTTTTTCATGGAGTATACAGAAACATTTTACGACTTTTACAAGGAAAAAATGATGATATTAGATGCGTTGCCCAACCCTGCGCATCTCAAACTGGCAGAGCTGGAACAGGCGGGGAAGCTGAAGGCTGTGATTACACAGAATATTGACGGTCTTCATCAGGCGGCCGGCAGCCGGACTGTCTTCGAACTCCACGGCAGCATCCACAGGAACTACTGCATGAAGTGCGGGCGTTTTTACGATGCGCAGTTTGTCAAGAACTCCGACGGCATACCGCGCTGTGAATGCGGCGGCATCGTTAAACCGGATGTGGTGCTGTACGAGGAAGGCCTGGATTCCAATACAATCCAGGGGGCGGTAGATGCAATTGCCGAGGCTGATACCCTTATTATTGGAGGAACTTCGTTGGTAGTTTATCCGGCCGCGGGATTCATCGATTATTTCCGTGGAAGCCATCTGGTTGTAATTAATAAGTCAGAGACTGCAAAGGCCGTCCGGGCTGAGCTAAACATATCCGCCCCCATAGGGCAAATATTGGGTGCAATTACAGTGCAGTAATCATTTCACATATGAATGCATATGCAGGGAAGATTCACGAAGAACAGCAGCCCGCCAGAACATCCGGTTCCGGCGGGCTGACTTATATGTCAGTATTCTATACTTGTACAGATGGGGCGCATGCCCCCAAAATATATTCAGGGGTTTTACGTTCTTTCCCAGCGTCCCGATGCGCCGCAAGGCAGCACCAGCCCGTTTGAGCTTACAGGAAGCCCGATTTCCTGGGAATCAACGGTTCCGTTCCAGGCCTTGAGCTCGGTGGAGATCATATATGTCAGGACGGCCGGGGCCAGCCCCGTGGTATAGGAATTAACCAGGAAGAATACCGCATCCTTTGACAGGATCTGGGTGCAGAGCCTGATCAGCGGATGGATCATATCCTCAATCTTCCATACCTCTCCTTTGGGACCTCTGCCATAGGAGGGGGGATCCATGATAATGGCATCGTAAGTATTGCCGCGGCGGATTTCCCTTTCCACGAACTTCACACAGTCGTCTACAAGCCAGCGGATCGGAGCCTCGCCCAGTCCGGAGGATGCCGCATTTTCCTTTGCCCAGCCAACCATGCCTTTGGAAGCATCCACATGGGTAACCTGTGCGCCGGCTGCCGCTGCTGCCAGCGTAGCGCCGCCCGTGTAAGCAAAAAGATTCAGCACCTTTATCGTCCGGCCTGCGTTTCTTATCTTATCAGAGAACCAATCCCAGTTCACGGCCTGTTCCGGGAATAGCCCTGTGTGCTTAAAATTAAAAGGTTTCAGGTTAAATGTAAGTTCCCCGTAATGAATCTGCCACTGATGGGGCAGATCAAAGAATTCCCATTCCCCGCCGCCCTTTTTACTGCGGTGATAGTGCCCGTTTGGCTTCTTCCATTCCTTCTGTGTCTTAGGCGTGTCCCAGATGACCTGCGGATCCGGGCGGATCAGAAAATAATCCCCCCAGCGCTCCAGCTTTTCCCCTATGGAACAATCTATGACCTCATAATCTTTCCAGTTATCTGCAATCCACATGATTTTTATCTTATCCTTTCTTTCGGAAACTGCTTGTTTAAAATCCCAAAACAAGCGGAAAACTACACATATCATCTCATAAATGAATAAAATTTTCAACATGGATTTCCGGATATTATAATCATAACAGGAACAGATCGTTGGCAATCATGGTGGCAGCGGAACAAAAACAAACAGATGTCGACAATAAATATTGTTTACTCAAAGCTAAGTCAGTGATAGAATATATCTATAAATAACCTCAAAGGGGTCAGACCCCTTTGCGCTACTTTCGAAAGGAGAAACTATTATGATAACAGTAAACGCTATAGGAGACGCCTGCCCCATCCCTGTCATAAAGACGAAGAAGGCTCTCCAGGAGCTGGAAGGTTCTGAAGTTATTGAGGTATTGGTCGATAATGAGATTGCCGTCCAGAATGTAACAAAGCTGGCATCCAGTTCCGGAGCCGGGGTGAGTTGGGAAAAAACCGGAGAAAAAGAATACCGGATTGTCATCAAAAAGGAAGGCAGCGTTTTACAGCAGGGACAGTATGAGAAGCAGGAACAGCAGGAAGAGGCCGTATGCTGCACGGACAGCAGCAGCGGTACAATAGTTGTGGTATCTTCAGACCGGATGGGAGAGGGAAATGATGAATTGGGATCGGTGCTAATGAAAGGCTTTATTTTTGCCGTGTCACAGCTCGAAGAGCTGCCCGGGACAATCCTTTTTTACAATGGGGGAGCCAGACTTACAGCGGAAGGTTCTGAGTCCCTGGAGGATTTGAAAGCAATGGAAGCCCAGGGCGTACAGATTATGACATGCGGTACATGCCTGGATTATTACGGGCTGAAGGAAAAGCTTCAGGTAGGAAGCGTGACCAATATGTACACGATTGTAGAGACCATGAATGGAGCGCAAAAAGTGATCCGTCCATAACAAAATAGAGTTTCTGAGAGTGCGCAATATAGGAAAGGAGGAAGATGGCATGAACAAAGGCAAAGATGTGCGCCTTACCCAGATGGCAAAGACAGCCGGGTGAGCGGCTAAAATAGGTCCTGAGACCCTTGCCCAGGTTCTGGGTAAGCTGCCAACATTCCAGGATGAGAATCTCATGGTTGGAATAGAAACTTCAGATGATGCTGCGATTTACAGGGTCACGGATGATATTGCTATGATTCAGACCGTTGACTTCTTTACCCCGGTTGTGGATGATCCGTATACCTTCGGGCAGATTGCAGCAGCCAACTCCCTCAGCGATGTATACGCGATGGGAGGAGAGCCAAAGGTGGCTCTGAATATTGTAGGATTTCCAAATTGTCTGGATCCGGAGATTCTAGGTGAGATCTTAAGAGGCGGTGCCGACAAGGTAAAGGAAGCTGGCGCCGTGCTGGTTGGAGGACATTCCGTCCAGGATGATGAGCCGAAGTACGGCCTGAGTGTGTCGGGATTTGTACATCCGGATAAGATATACAGAAATTATGGCTGCAGGCCTGGTGATGTGCTGGTTCTGACCAAACAGATCGGAAGCGGCATCATCAATACTGCGGTAAAAGCGGAAATGGCCTCGGAACAGGCCAAAACGGAAGCCGTCAAAGTGATGTCTTCTCTCAATAAAAAGGCAAAGGAAGCAGCAGAGGGCTTTCCGGTGAATGCCTGTACGGATATCACCGGATTCGGACTGCTGGGACATTGTGCGGAAATGGCAGAGGCCAGCGGCGTAACACTGGAAATCCAGGCAAAAAGGGTGCCTTACATGCAGGAGGCTGTGGATTACGCTAAGATGGGCTTAATCCCTGCCGGCGCCTACAAAAACCGTGAACACTGTGAGTGCATGGTGGACGCGGAGCGTGTAGATGAATTTGTAACAGACCTCATGTACGACCCACAGACATCAGGCGGCCTTTTGTTCAGCCTGCCAAAGCGTTATATGGATGAATTTATGAATGGGATGAAGCGTGCAAAATTGGACACAAAAGTTTCCGTGATCGGACAGGTGCTGAAGAAAGAAGAAAAATTGATCCGGCTTGTGCCATAATACAAACAAAACATAAGGAGCAGTCTATGAATAAAAACCTTTTATATCGGAAAATCCCCAAAGTAGATGTTCTGATGGAAAACAATGTAATAAAGCAAATGGCGGAGCTGTATGGTTATGACGGTGTACTAGAAGCCGTACGGATGGAGCTTGACAAGCTGCGCGCCTATATTGCATCCTGTGAGAACGAGGAAGAAGCCGAACGGCAGATGGAAAGCCTTATGGTGCGTATAGAACTTACCGCAGCGGACATGCACCGGCCCAACATGACGCGAGTGTTAAACGGAACGGGAACGATACTGCATACCAACCTGGGCCGCGCTCCGCTTAGCGCTGAACATCTGAAGCAGGTGGCATACATTGCAGGAGGCTACTCCAATCTGGAATATGACCTGGAAGAAGGCGGCAGGGGGGAGCGGTATTCTCATTTCGAAAGGCTTCTATGCAGGATCACAGGGGCAGAAGCTGCCATGGCTGTAAATAATAATGCTGCCGCGGTTATGTTGATTTTAAGCTCCCTGGCAAAAGGCGGGGAGGTCATCGTATCCAGGGGAGAACTGGTAGAGGTCGGAGGGAAATTCAGAATTCCCGATGTCATGGAACAAAGCGGCGCAGTCCTCAGAGAAGCCGGAACCACCAACAAAACACATATAACTGACTATGAGGAAGCCGTCACAGAGGAGACAAAGGCCTTCATGAAAGTGCATACCAGCAACTACAGGATCGTAGGTTTTACAGAATCCGTTTCCGTTGCAGAACTGGCGGCACTGAAAGAAAAGTATCAGCTCCCGGTCATTGAGGACTTGGGCAGCGGTGTCCTGGTAGATTTAAGCAAATACGGACTGGCCTATGAGCCTACGGTACAGGATTCTGTGAAAAATGGGGCCGATGTGGTTTGTTTCAGCGGAGACAAGCTGCTGGGCGGCCCTCAGGCGGGGATCATTGTTGGAAAAAAGAAATATATAGACATGATGAAAAAGAACCAGCTGACGCGGGCGCTGCGGATTGACAAATTCACAGCTTCAGCGCTGGAAGTCGTTTTGCGGGAATATTTATCGGAAGAGAAAGCGGTGCACAACATACCGGCTTTATCTATGATCACGAGGAAGCCGGAAGAAGTAGAGAGGGATGCCAAAAAGTTCTGTAAAATGCTCAGACGTGCAGAACTGACTGCAGAAATCGGCGTCGAAAGCTGTGAAGCACAGATTGGAGGCGGCTCCCTGCCGCTGGAGCGCATCCCCAGCTTTGCGGTGACAATCCGCCCCCTGGATATCAGTACACCGGAGCTGGAAGAGAGGCTCCGCCATATGCCGGTGCCAGTGGTGGGACGGGTCATGAATGACAAGATCCTCCTGGATATGCGGACATTTGATGGAAAATTCATGAACTATCTTACCAGAATCTTAAAGGAGCAGAATGTCCTGGAAAAGGAAGGAAACCCTTATGAAGCATATTATTATCGGAACAGCGGGCCATATTGACCATGGGAAAACAACACTGATAAAAGCGCTCACCGGCCGGAACACGGACCGCTGGGAGGAGGAACAGCGCAGAGGAATTACAATCGACCTGGGGTTTACCTGGTTTGATTTAAAGAACGGAAACCGGGCGGGCATGATAGACGTCCCCGGTCATGAGAAGTTCATCAATAATATGGTTGCCGGCGTTGTGGGGATGGATCTGGTGCTTCTGGTTATCGCAGCCGATGAGGGAATCATGCCCCAGACAAGAGAGCATATGGATATTTTAGAAATGCTGGGAGTCCAAAAAAGTATTTTGGTCCTGAATAAATGCGATCTGGTGGATGAAGAATGGCTGGAGATGGTGGAAGAAGAGATCCGGGAAGAACTGCAGGGGACATTTCTGGAACAGTCTCCTGTCGTGAAAGTGTCGGCAGCGACCGGGGCAGGGATTCCCGGTCTGGTTGAAACCATCGAGCGGGTGAGCGAGTATGAGGTGGTAGAAAAGGAGATTCACACCATACCCAGGCTGCTCGTAGACCGGGTGTTTTCCCTCTCCGGCTTCGGTACTGTGGTAACCGGTACGCTCGTCAGCGGGACGATCTCAAAAGAAGATAAACTGGAGATGTTTCCCAATGGACGAGAGTGTAAGATCCGCAATATCCAGGTACACGGCAGGGACGTGGAAACATGCTATGCTGGCCAGCGCGTGGCAGTCAATATCTCCAATATGAAGAAAAAGGAACTGCAAAGAGGCTGCGTCCTTGCGCCCCCCGGAAGTATGAAAGATTCCAGGCTCCTGGATGTAAAACTGGAAATGCTGGATTCCTCCGTGCGTGTCCTGTCAAACAACACAAGGCTGCATTTCTTCAGCGGTACCAGCGAGGTATTGTGCCGCGCTGTCCTTTTGGGCGATGAGACTCTTGGACCGGGAGAAAGCGGATATGTCCAGCTTAGAATGGAAGAGCAGGTCGCCTTCCGGAGAGGGGACAGATTTGTTGTGCGGTTCTATTCTCCGATGGAGACAATCGGGGGCGGTGTGATACTGGAACCAAATGCGGTGAAGAAGAAACGGTTTTCCCAGGAGGTTCTGGATTCCTTGAAGCAGAAGGAGTCCGGTTCCGCCGAAGATGTAATTGAACTGCATGTGAAAGAGTACGCAGAAACAATGGCTGCGGTGTCAGAGCTTGCCAAACTCTCGGCGCTGTCCAGAGAAGAGACGGAAGAGGCCGTGAAGATTCTTGCAGAGGAGGGACTGGTCTGCGTTTTCCCGATGAAAAAGGATACTTTCGTGTGGCATACAGCGGACGAGCGTGCATACAGAGAGAAGATTCTGAATGCCCTGGAAAAATACGCGGAGAAGTACCCTTACCGCTATGGTATGGCGAAGGCAGAAGTGCACAGCACATACATGAAACGAGTGAAGCCTAATATATTTGACAAATATATCGAGTATCTGGAAGCGCAGAACATTCTGTCGCGCCATGATGAATTCCTTGCGCCGTCGGCGTATGAAGCGGCCAGGGATGCGGTTTACGAGAAGGTGCGGCGCACGCTTTTAGGCGTATTGAAACCCGCGGGTTATGATTTCGCCAGAATGACGGATATCAGTTTCGGGGAAATACCTGCAGGCACGGTGGAGGATATCCTGCTCCTTATGGTTGACAGGGGAGAAATCGTAAAAGTAGCGGATGGTATGTATACACTTGGTTCTTATATGGACGCGGCACGGGAGAAGATTGTGGAAAAGCTGAAAGCGGACGGGAAAATTACAATCGCAGAGATTCGTGATATGTTTGGCACAAGCCGGAAAAGTGCGAAACCGATTCTGGAATATATGGACAGCATTAAGGTTACCCGGAAAACAGGAGCAGAAAGTGAAAGGATATCAAATCTATGAATCTGAAACAATTAGAGGCATTCACAGCGGTGGCGGAGGAGGGAAGCTTTTCAAAGGCGGCAAAACAGCTCTTCCTGACACAGCCTACAGTAAGCGCACATGTCTCATCGCTGGAGCAGGAATTGGGAGTTTGTCTGTTTGTGAGAAATACAAAAGAGGTCAGCCTTTCAGAAGATGGGAAAAAACTGCATGGCTATGCAAAGCAGATGATTGTGCTTCAGAGAGAGATTGAAACAGTATTTAACAGGACGAGGAAAGAG
Source organism: Clostridiales bacterium VE202-21 (assembly GCA_000509105.1). Lineage (GTDB taxonomy): Bacteria > Bacillota > Clostridia > Lachnospirales > Lachnospiraceae > Faecalicatena > Faecalicatena contorta. The sequence continues at coordinate 9,410 of BAIF02000027.1, forward strand.
ACCAGTCATTGCATGCATATTGCCGCATCCAGCGTCCCTTCACAGTACCTGCTTCCTCAGATCCTGGCAAAATTCAGTGAACTGTATCCCGGAGAACGCTTTAAAATAGCAGAGACAGACAGCGCAAAAGTAGTGGAACAGGTTACAAACGGTAATGCGGATATCGGATTTACCGGAACAGTACTGGAAAAAAAATACTGCCGGTACATACCGTTTTACCAGGATGAACTGGTCATTATCACACCTAATTCAGATAAATTCAGGCGCCTGCGGGAAAAGCTTCTCCGTGAAAAGAAGAAGATAAAAACGGGATCGGAAAACATGTGGATCCAGGAGGAACCTCTGATTCTGCGGGAAGAAGGTTCCGGTACCCGTAAGGAAGCGGAGCGACTGCTGAAAAAGATGGGGATCCATACAGATGCACTGAAGATCGTAGCGAGTATTGAAAACCAGGAGACGATCAAACGTTCAGTGAGCAGAGGCGTTGGAATCTCCATTATATCGCGCCTTGCTGCGGAAGACGAAATCAGCGCCGGCAGTATCCTTTGTTTTCCTCTGGATGCAGAGGAGGGGAAGCGTGACATAAATGTCGTTTATAACAAAAACTTTCAGCTGCCTGCGCCGGCAGAAAACTTTCTTCGGGTGGTAAGTAAAGTTTATCCAAAGGAAATCCCATAACGATTGTTTTACGGGAAGCCCTGCGGCAGGCATCTGAATAGAATATATTTTAACAGCCACTATAGAGGATATCTATGGTGGTTTTGATTTATGGCGGTTTTCAATTAGACGCTTAAGGTCTGGCGGGTTATACTGGATATGTATGGAAATGGAGGGGGAAGTTATGATTTATATGGACAATGCGGCGACAACATTACAAAAGCCGGAAAAAGTGGCAGAGGCAGTCGTCAGTGCAATGAATTCTATTGGAAATGCGGGAAGAGGCGCAACGGAAGCGTCTTTGAGTGCGTCCAGAATTATATTTGACACGCGGGAAAAGCTCTGCCGTTTTTTTCATGCGGAAAGTCCAACAAGAATTGCGTTTACGGCTAATTCTACGGAGAGCCTGAATATAGCGGTCAAGGGGACTGTGGGTTCCGGTGATCACGTGATAACAACCGTACTTGAGCACAATTCAGTCCTTCGTCCGCTATACGAATGCCAGGAAAAAGGAACCGAACTTACGATCTTGGGGTGCGATGAAAAGGGCAACATTTCCTATAAAGAGATGGAAAATGCAGTCAAAAAAAATACCAAGGCAATTGTGTGCACACATGGCTCCAATCTGACCGGTAATATGGTCGATATTGAAAGAGTGGGGCAGATTGCTTCAAAATGTGGGATATTGCTCATCGTTGATGCATCCCAGACAGCCGGAGTATATCCGATCGATGTACAGCAAATGCACATTGACATCCTGTGTTTTACCGGCCACAAAAGCCTGTTGGGCCCACAGGGAACCGGCGGCCTGTATGTCAGAGAGGGCGTAGAAGTACGTCCCCTTTTAAGCGGCGGAAGCGGTGTGGATACGTATAATACACACCACCCAAAGCAAATGCCCACGGCGTTGGAAGCAGGAACCTTGAATGGTCATGGAATCGCGGGTTTAAATGCGGCGCTGGAATATCTGGAGGAGAATGGGATTGACTGGATCCGGGAAAAAGAACTAGCCTATATGCGGCAGTTCTATGAAGGGATTTCCCATATTCCCGGCGTGGCAGTTTACGGTGATTTTGACACGGATAAGAGATGTCCAATCGTTTCCTTCAACATAGGAGACTATGATTCTGCTGATGTAAGCGATGAACTATTTGTAACATATCAGATCGCTACCAGGCCTGGGGCACATTGTGCACCGCTGATGCACAGAGCGCTGGGAACAGAGGGGCAGGGGGCCGTAAGATTCAGTTTCTCACATTACAACACTGAAGATGAAGTTGAGAGAGCTATCCTGGCAGTAAGAGAATTAGCAGCAGAGTAGGAGGGAAACAAAAAGTGAATTTATCGGATTCAAAAAAGAAATTAGCAATAGCAGGAGCAGTTTGCGGCCTAGTGGCGGCATGTCTGGCTTATTTTGGGAACCCTGCCAATATGGCATTTTGCATTGCGTGTTTTATCCGGGACACCGCGGGGGCGCTGGGGATGCATCAGGCCGAGGCTGTGCAGTACGCACGTCCTGAAATTATTGGGCTTGTGCTGGGGGCATTTATTATCTCCGTGCTAACAAAGGAATACCGTTCGACGGCAGGCTCATCCCCGATGACACGCTTTATACTTGGTATGGTCATCATGATTGGTTCCTTGGTGTTTTTAGGCTGTCCGCTTAGGATGGTGATCCGTATGTCAGCCGGAGACCTGAATGCATGGGTGGCATTAATCGGTTTTATTCTGGGGGTAGGCACCGGTGTATTTGCCTTGAAAAAGGGCTTTAGCCTCGGAAGGGCGCATGTCACGAATAAAATGAGCGGAGCAGTACTTCCGGCGCTGATGTTTGGAGTATTAATCTTAGCAGCAGCCACAACTCTGCTGAAAGCAAGCGAAGCAGGACCTGGAAGTATGCACGCGCCAATTATCCTGTCCCTTTTAGGCGGTTTGGTATTTGGCGCAATGGCGCAGAAATCAAGGATGTGTTTTGCGGGTGGAATCCGGGATGTTATTCTGATGAGGAACTTTGACCTTCTGACAGTAATCGGAGGCTTGTTCGTGGTGATGCTGATATTTAATATTGCATCTGGCAGATTTGTGTTAGGGTTCAACACGCCGGGGGTTATCGCACATTCCGAACATCTATGGAATATTCTTGGAATGTATGCAGTGGGATTTGCAGCAGTGCTGGCTGGGGGATGCCCGTTAAGGCAGCTGATTCTGGCAGGCCAGGGATCCTCGGATTCGGCAGTGACCGTACTTGGTATGTTTGCCGGTGCAGCCGCCTGCCACAACTTCGGTCTTGCCGCAAGTGGAACAGCATTGAACGCAGAGACAAAAGAACTGGTTAACGGTGCAGTGCCGTTTAATGGGAAAGCAGCTGTCATAATCTGCATTGCGGTATGCTTTATCATTGCGTTTACTAATAGACGTAAAGATTTTCATACATACCCTAGTACATAGTATAATAATTAACTGCCACATAAGCCGACCTTAATTTGCGATAGAATTGCGCCACAAGCCTCAGCGCAGCCCGCTGCGCCTGCGTTTGTAGCAGCACTCTCAAAAATTTATCTCAGCTTATGAGTCAGTTGCTTATCTTACGAGGCACTAACAAAAAAGTCCCTTGAAGTGCGGACTATAAAGTAGTATTCTTAGGAAAGAAGGTATCATATTATGAAGGAAGTTGATGCAAGAGGTCTATCCTGCCCGGAACCGCTGATGCTGACGGCAGATGCGCTGAAAAAGTTCAACGAGCCGGTAAAAGTACTTGTTACCGAGCCGCATCAGAAGATGAATGTCGAAAAGTATGCCAAAGATCACGGAAGAAAGGCGGTATCTTCTGAGACAGAAGACGGATTTGCAGTAATAATAGAGTAAAATGAGAAAAAAAGAGTTAAAACTAGTCATCACATTTCATACAACTGCGGACGCCATGGCAATGGAAAAATTATGCCGCCAAAAGAGTATTCCAGGCAGGCTAATCCCCGTCCCCCGCATCCTGTCCGCAGGCTGCGGCCTGTCCTGGTGTGCGGATCCATCCCAAAAAGAAGCAGTCCAAAAAGCAATAGAACTGGCAGGAATCCAGGAAGAAGCAATCCAGGAGTGCATGGTATAAATCTACATTGCATAAAAGGAGATCTGAGAGGAGCGGCGGGAGATGCGATGGTGTTTTCTGATGCCTTATAGTGTGCCGTGCTAAACGGCCGGTATCAGAAAACACCATCGTACCTCCCGCCGCTCCCTTCACGTCCAGGCGTCCCCTCCTCCCCGCCCTACTTATCACGGGGATTCTTCCAAAACCAAAATGCCACGAGTATTCCAGTTATGTACAGTATGTTGACGAGTATAGTTGGATTATCTCTAAGCAGATATATCACCGCAACTATTGCCGCCAGGGATATCGTAAGCTCAATTGCTTTCATAATCCGTTTTTCTTTGATGTCCCGGGCTTGCTGCTGCAATTCATTGCGTTTTTGCTCCAAGGTAAGATAGTCCATCAGATTTTCGTCGCTGATGCGGGAGAGAATCCACTTATCACGGAAGAATTCTTTATCTTCCTTTTTGAAATGGAAGCGCTTTTTATCGGCAGGCTCCTCATCGGGCATTTCGTAATCGGTATCTGTCTCCTTTTGGGCGGATACTCTTTTAAATGCCTTGCTGGTGAATTCGGAGGCTTTACCGGTAAACTCAGAAGCCTTATCAGTGAAGTCAGCGGCTTTGTTCTTTAATTCAGATACTCTTTGTGATAATTCCGGTTCTTTGGCTGCGGGTTCCTGCGCCTGAGTTCCCGGTACCGGGCCGCCGGAACCATCGGATATCGCAGATGCAGACGAAGCGGAAGCCGAGGAGGAGATCTCTGCTGACGCCTCTTTTACGACGCCTTCGCTGTTGAGTTCAGTGGAGCCTGGCATTTCTGATGCAAATGGCACAATATTCGAAACATCTGTATCAACCGGAGGGACAGCCGTGGGAGTCCCAGGTGTTTTATTGACAGTTTCATCTTTTGTAGGAATTAATTCTTCGGACACAGATCATACCTCCATATAGATTTTTCTTAATCATATCAGCTTTTGTCGAAAAATACAATAAAAGGGGACAGAAAGGGTTAAAGCCCTTTTGCAAAGTTATCCAGTACGTGAGGAAGCAGTCTGTCACTGTATGCAGACAGGGGGTACTTACCTTCGCAAAGTGACCAGTCATAGAGCAGTCCGCGCTCATACATGGTATAAATTTTTACAAGCTCCGCTGTCGAGGCACTGCAAAATTCTCCCGAATTAATTCCGGCAGTGATGATCTCTGTGATCAGCTGGAAATAGTAACGGTCGTCATCCAGAAGAGAACGGTTGTCTTTTGTGACAAGCTGAGATGAATACAGCGAAGCAAGCAGATTGCGGTCAATGCTTGTCTCAATCATATAAAATAATTCGTGATTCAGCAGCAGCAGTTTCTCCCTGGAGGACAGCGTTTGATCCATGGTACTGTAGATCTCTTCGTATTTCTGGTCAAAAAGATCTGAAAGGGTGGAGAGAAGGGCGTCCTTCCCCTTAAAATAGTGATAAAATGTTCCTTTTGAGGTCTTGGAAAGTTTGATAATATCCTCTACTGTTGTGTCGTCATATCCATTTTTATAAAATAAGTTCCAGGCAGCTTTTACGATACGGCTTTTGGTTGTCTGTTTTTTCCTTGGCATAACAAGCTCTCTTTCCCAGGGTGCGTTTGATTATCTATTAAATATGAAGAATCAAACACGCCTTAGTATTTATACATTTTGTTTCGATTATTAGTATAGCATAAGTTATAAATATCGACCATGGAAAAAATATAGAAAAACGGTGTGGTTTATTTCCCGCATCGATAAGATGTTTAGCCGCAATTCGGCATCGCGGCGGCGCCAAAGTGTGCAAGTCCCTCATGTTTGAGAAGGGACTTGAAGTGGGCTTGCACACTTTGTTATGTGCCGGATTATTCTCCTCTTGCAACTTTAAACCCATATTTCAGCGGATCGTCGGGATCAATTACGTAGGTTGCTTCACCGGTAACATAAGCACTTCCGGTTATCTGGGGAACCACCGCTTTGAATTCACCGACAGTGGCTTCTTCTTTGATCACTCCTTTGAATTGGGATCCGATAAAGCTTTCGTATACAAACGGCTCCCCGATCTTAATTTCACCGCGTGAATAAAGAGTTGCAAGCTTGGCGCTTGTCCCGGTTCCACACGGGGAACGGTCAGACATATAATCACCGAAAATTACTACATTGCGGTAATTGCAGCCTTCTGTGTCAGTATGACAGTAGAGCTCTGCCAGATCCACAGAGGTGATGTCAAGAAATGGGTGTTTGATTTCTACCTCCGCATTTACCTGCTTTATTACTTTCATACCAAAATCTGTCAGTTTTGGGATAGATTCCTTATCGACCGTCCAGCCAAGCTGTTCGATGTTTATAAGAGCAAAAAAACTTCCGCCAAATGCAATGTCGTATTTGATCTCTCTGCCGTCTATCACGGTCTTCAGATTTTCTTTATAAAGGAAAGCGGGAACATTAGTCAAGGTCACATTTAATACCTTTCCATTCTTAACTTCTGCTTTTACACGAATAAGACCGGCCGGCGCGTCCAATACTACTTCTGTGAAAGGTTCTACGGCAGGTACGAGGCCGGATTCAATAAGCGCCGTTGTTGTTCCGATTGTACCATGGCCGCACATGTTCAGATATTCTCCGGTATCCATAAATATAACGCCGAAATCCGCCTCCGGGTTCACTGGTTCCGTTACCAGGGCCCCAAACATGTCATGGTGCCCCCTGGGTTCAAACATCAGCGCCTGGCGGTATTTATCAAAGTTATTTGCAAGATATTGTTTGCGCTCCATCATGGAGCCGCCTTTTAATTCGGGAAAGCCGGACATGATGATACGGGTAAATTCTCCGACGGTATGTGTGTCAATTGCCTTAAATGATGCTTCAAAAGCATTCAGGTTAATTTTGGGATTGTAATTCATAACCCTTCCTCCTAGCTGTTGATTTATAGAATCCGCCTATAAGCGTTTCTTAAATAATACCTTACGGGTTATTATGGAGATTAATCTGAGGATTAAACAGGTAAAAAATGATAAAAACCCAATAATAGACCTCGTTCTAGTATGCGGTTCAGTTTATACAAATTATTATGTATGAAAAGCCTTGAAAAGTCAACGATTATTTGTTAATATATAAACACAAATAGGATAAATAAATCATGCGAACAACCGCCTGGTTTATATCATTTATCGTTTGACATCATAACCAGCGGTAAATGCGGCAATGATATAGAATAATTATATAAGTGAGGGGGTAGAAGGGTAACTGGTGTGCCTCCTGGTCTTCAAAACCAGTGTTGGGCGTTTGAAGCGTCCTGGGTGGGTTCGATTCCCACATGCCTCCGCCAAAAACAAGATCTGCAGGAAAATCTATTTCTGCAGACTATTTATAAAGAAGTATGGATTCATAAATAAGCCATAGATAAAGGAGAAAACGGGCCATGGGAAATTTACAATTTTTGCTGAGACAGCATGTTGGAGCTCCGTGTGAGCCGGTTGTCAAGGCTGGTGACAGAGTGGAAAAGGGGACGCTGATCGCCGCTCCGGCCGGGCTCGGAGCGAATATTTTTTCCAGCGTTTACGGAAGTGTAAAGGCTGTTCTTGAGGACCGTATTATTATCGTTCCGGATGACGAACAGAAAGATGCGTATGTGCCGATTCAGGAGGGAGACCACCTGGATATGATAAAAGAAGCAGGCGTGGTCGGGATGGGAGGCGCTGGATTTCCGACAGGAGTGAAGCTGGGCACGGATCTGAATGGCGGATACATTCTGGTCAATGCGGTAGAGTGCGAACCCGGACTCTGTCATAATATCCGCCAAATTGAGGATAATATAGAGATGACCCTGAAGGGAGTCAGGTACTGCATGGAGATAGCCAATGCAGCTCAGGCTATTTTTGCTGTCAAGGCTAAGAATAAAAAGGCTGTTAATATCTTAAGAGAGGCGGTCCGGAATGAGGAGAATATTTCCATTCATCTTCTTCCGGATATTTATCCGATGGGGGAAGAGCGGGCCGTGGTAAGAGAGACACTGGGGAAGCTTCTGGATCCAACCCAGCTTCCTTCGGCGGCGGACTCTATTGTGATTAATGTGGAGACCGTGCTGCGGGTCGCTGAAGCTATAGATCTGAAGAAACCCTGCTTCAGCAAAAACATGACTGTTATTGGAAAAATCAATGGTGGAAATGAGCCTCATGTTTACATGGATGTTCCTGTCGGAACCAGTGTGGGTGACATGATCGAGCGGGCAGGCGGGATTGACGGCGTGTATGGTGAAATCATCATGGGCGGCCCCTTTACAGGAAAAGCCGTGGAGAAGGACGCCCCGGTTACCAAGACTACCGGAGGTATTATCGTGACAATTGACCTGCCGGATCTTCACGGGGCGCCTGTGGGTCTGCTCGTCTGTGCCTGCGGAGGCGATGAGGAACGCATGAGGGATGTTTGTGAAAAGATGCATGGGAATGTTGTGTCAGTGGCTCGATGCAAGCAGGCTGTGGAGATGAAGAACGGGACGCTGAAGTGCGAGAATCCTGGAAACTGTCCGGGACAGGCCCAGAAATGCCTGCAGTTTAAAAAGGACGGATCGGAATATATAATTATTGGCAATTGCTCGGATTGTTCCAATACCGTTATGGGTTCCGCCCCGAAGATGAAACTAAAGGTTTTCCACCAGACAGACCATGTTATGAGGACGATCAACCATCCACTGTATAGAAGATTAACCGTTTCTAAGCAGGTAGAGCAGCTGCCCGAAGACAGGCAGCCCATCCCTGATGGAAAATAGATAAAGGAGGAAAGAAAGGTATGTCAATAACAGCTGAAACAGCGAAAGAACATGCGAATGACCCTGCGGTACTCTGCTGCAGAGCGGAGGCAGACACGATCATACAGGCATCCAATCTGGAAGATCCGGCTATATTTGATGATCTGGTAGATTCAGGGCTATTGGATCTGGAAGGTGCATTGACCATTGAACAGGTATTGGGAGCCAGGCTTACTAGGACTTGCGATTCTCTGAGCCCTTTGACGGCGGATGTCGTAGAAGGGGCTAAAGCAGCGGCAGCCGGCGAACCGAAACCAACAGCTGAACCGGCAGCGGTTTTACCGATTACACCGCCGGCAGAAGGACCGATGTTCAGGATTCATATAGGAGAAGGCAGAGATATAGATATAGAACTACCTGCGGCGCTGATGAATACGGCGGGAGTTTCACAGGCAGCTGCTCAGCCAGCTGATCAGGGAGCCAGCCTGTCAACAGAAGCTATTCCGGAGGTACCGGGGCAGGACGGGGAAAAAATTGTCAGAACATTGACGAGAAAGCATTATAAGATTACAGAAGTAAAACGCGGCCCGAAGACGGAGATCAAAGGCACCGCATTGTATATCAGGGAAGGAATTGAAAAAGAATGTGTAGATTCCCAGGATCTGGTATTTGATCTGCAGATCGACATTATTGTACCGGAAGAGTATCATACGTATTCTGAGACGATTATGGATGTACAGCCGATTGCCTGCAAGGAAGGCGGCGACGAAATCGGAAGCGGTACAACGAGGGTGCTGGACGGCGTTATCATGATGGTTACAGGTACAGATGCCAATGGAGTGCAGATTGGGGAATTCGGCTCTTCGGAAGGGTATCTGGATGAAAATATTATGTGGAACCGGCCCGGAGCGCCTGACAAGGGTGAGATTTTTATAAAGACCCAGGTGACAATCAAAGAAGGTATGAATATGGAAAGGCCGGGCCCTCTTGCGGCGCACACAGCCACAGATGTAATTACGCAGGAGATTAGGGATGCATTAAAAGAACTGGATGACGATTCATTGGTGGTTCATACGGAAACATTTGGCCAGGTGAGAAGGCCGGGCAGGAAGAAAGTGGTCATTGTAAAGGAGATCATGGGACAGGGTGCGATGCACGATAACCTGATCCTTCCGGTCGAACCGGTGGGCGTGCTCGGGGCCAAGCCGAACGTCGACCTTGGCAATGTGCCGGTCTGTGTATCACCCCTGGAGGTGCTGGACGGATGTATCCATGCGCTTACCTGCATCGGGCCGGCATCCAAAGAGATGTCCAGGCACTACTGGAGGGAGCCGCTGGTACTCGAAGCGCTCCACGATCCGGAAATAGACCTGTGCGGTGTAATATTTGTAGGAAGTCCGCAGATCAATTCGGAGAAATTTTATGTTTCGAAACGTGTCGGTATGATGGTTGAGATGATGGATGTGGATGGAGCATTTATCACAACCGAAGGCTTTGGCAATAACCATATTGATTTTGCGAGCCACCACGAACAGATTGGAATGCGCGGGATCCCCGTTGTTGGTATGTCTTTCTGCGCAGTACAGGGTGCTCTGGTCGTTGGCAATAAATACATGACCAATATGGTTGACAACAATAAATCGGAGTCAGGCATTGAAAACGAAGTGCTTGCCTGCAACACTCTCTGCCATGAGGATGCGCTCAGAGCCCTTGCCATGTTGAAGAATGCAATGGCGGGGGAAGAGGTAAATAAAGCAGAGAGAAAATGGAATCCAAGTGTAAAAAAGACGAATGTGGAGCTCATATCAAATGTGACAGGCCGGCCGATAGAGCTGGTGAAGAATGAACAGTCACTGCCAATGAGCCAGAAGAGAAAAGAGAAATACGACTAAGATGAAAGAATTAATATATGGTGATAAGATTATACGTATGGAAGGGGTAATCGTTGAAATCCACGACGGCTGCGTGGGGATAGACTTAAAGGGCAGGCTCGGCTATCTGAAGATTCCGATGCGCATGCTGATTACCGACTACCCTCTGGCAGTAGGGCAGGAGGTTGCATGGAACATGAGTTTTGTGGAGCAGCTCGGGGCCGGGATAAACGAGAAGTACGTGAGTAATCTGACCACATATAAAAGACATCAGGAAGAGATGCGTAAAGCCGACGCAGAAAACAAGGAGGTAGAAGAATGAGTTTGACAACCACGAAAGGTTTGCAGTCAGAAATATACGTTCCGATTACTCCTCCGGCAGTGTGGACACCTGTGACAAAAACGCTGAGTGATATGTCCATTGCCCTTGCTACCGCAGCGGGTGTACACTGTAAGAGTCAGGAAAGATTTAACCTGGCCGGCGACTCAAGCTGGAGAAGGATTACGAACGACACTCCGTCAAGTGAGTTGATGGTATCCCATGGAGGATACGATAATGGAGATGTAAACAAAGACATTAACTGTATGTTCCCAATCGACAGAATTCATGAATTGGCAGCAGAAGGATTTATCAGAAAATGCGCGCCGGTGCATGCCGGATTCATGGGAGGCGGTGGAGATCAGGACAAGTTTAAAAACGAAACAGGACCTGCAATCGCACAGATGTTTAAAGAAGAAGATGTGGATGCAGTCATCCTCACCGCTGGCTGAGGTACCTGTCACCGCTCTGCAGTATTGGTGCAGAGAGCGATTGAAGAGGCTGGAATACCTACGATTATTATTGCAGCCCTTCCCCCGGTTGTCCGCCAGACCGGTACACCACGCGCCGTAGCTCCGTTAGTACCCATGGGTGCCAACGCAGGTGCGCCGAATGATGTAGAAATGCAGACGGATATAGTAAAAGCAGCGCTTGAACAGCTTGTTAAAATAGAAACACCGGGCACGATAGTTCCGCTGCCGTTCGAATATGTGGCAAAAGTGTAATATTAAGATACAAATAGGGACGTTCCGGTGGAATTGTCCCTATTTTGTTAAAAAATTCGTAAAACGGAGAGCAAGGGGGTCAGACCCCTCTGCAGAGGGGTCTGACCCCCTTGCTCTCCTTGCAGAAAAGCGAAAAGCACGACTAAAGTCGTGCTTTTCGCTTTTGGTATGTCATTGAGAGGTTTTTCCTCGTTGCCATGCAGTTTGTATTATATACAAATCTGGGGAATGTCCTACAATGAGGATGTATATATTAATTGGAGTTTACCAGTGCAAGATTGCTCTTGGGGGAAACAACCGGCGCTGGCATAACTGCAATAGCAACCATATGTATGGTTTTGGTTATCCGGGTAAAGGATAAGGCTTATATTTTTATAAAAAGGCGCTTTCCTAGTATGAGGGAAACCGCCTTTGGTTACAATCCTATAAGTTGTTTACACTATACCACTTTACCACGGTGATGTCAAGAGCGGGAAAACAAAAAGAATAGATTTGAAAAACAGGGCTTACTATTTACGAGGCCGTGAATATATGGTTGCAGCCTCAAAATAATGAACAAATAAATATTGCAATTTTTATAAAAACTACGTTATACTCATTAAGCTTGATATAAAAACGATATATTATGAAGCCAAAGATAAAGCTGTTTCTTCTATATAAATATGTTTCAGATTTAGGAAAAAGACATGGAGTGTGAAATTAATTTGGATTGTATTGAAAAAAATACAATAATTCCAAAAAACCTCTTGAAATATATGGATGAATCCGCTATACTAAGAGAGCTGTGGCATGATAGCGTAGAAGCGTGAGGTTGCTGCCGACTGCGAAGAGCAGGATGGCAGGTTTTCCGTGGAGCGAATGTCAAGTTAGGAAACTGGCGACAAGTCACTGTACGAATCAAAACTGATTACTGATTATCAAAGGATAAGAGGTATGAAACAACGTGTGAGTTTCTCACGACACACACGGGAGAGTGTACAGTCACCGCTTGTCGTACTGATGGAATAGTACGAAAAGGAGGCGACTTTTTTTATGGCAAGTCAAGTAATGAGAATCACATTGAAGGCATATGATCACCAGCTGGTTGATGCATCTGCAAAGAAAATCATCGAAACTGTAAAAAAGAACGGATCACAAGTGAGTGGACCAGTGCCACTTCCGACCAAGAAGGAAGTAGTAACGATCCTGAGAGCTGTACACAAGTACAAAGACTCCAGAGAGCAGTTCGAGCAGAGAACTCATAAGAGACTCATCGATATCATCACACCGACACAGAAGACTGTGGACGCATTATCCAGACTGGAGATGCCGGCCGGTGTTTACATTGATATCAAAATGAAAAATAAGTAAGCAGTATTCCTAAAGTTTAGGATGAGCGCATAAGCGCTCCGCTGTAAATCACAGGAGGTAATTATAATGAAGAAAGCTATTTTAGCTACAAAAGTCGGAATGACTCAAATCTTCAACGAAGATGGAGTTTTAACTCCGGTAACTGTACTTCAGGCTGGCCCATGTGTAGTAACACAGGTTAAGACAGCAGAGAACGACGGTTACAGTGCAATTCAGGTTGGTTTTGCCGACAAAAAAGAAAAGATTGTCACAAAAGACAAGAGCGGCAAGAAAGAAATCGCGCACAGAAACGGTGTTACAAAGGCTGAAAAAGGACACTTTGACAAAGCCGGCGTATCCGGAAAAAGATATGTAAAAGAATTCAGATTTGACAATGCTGAAGAATATACACTGGCTCAGGAAATCAAAGCCGATATCTTTGCAGCAGGAGATAAGATTGATGCTACTGCAGTTTCAAAAGGTAAAGGTTTCCAGGGTGCAATCAAGCGTCACAATCAGAGCAGAGGACCAATGACCCACGGTTCTAAGTTCCACCGTCACGCTGGTTCCAATGGTGCGGCATCTGATCCCAGCAAGGTATTCAAGGGCAAGAAGATGCCAGGTCAGATGGGTAACAAGAAAATTACAGTTCAGAATCTTGAAGTTGTCAGAGTTGACGCTGAAAACAATCTGCTTTTAGTAAAAGGCTCAGTTCCGGGACCAAAGAAATGCCTCGTGACAATCAAAGAAACTGTAAAGGCTAACTAGTCTGACTGACGAAGAAAGGAGGAACACACAGATGGCAAACGTATCTGTTTATAATATCGAAGGTAAAGAAGTTGGTACAATCGATTTGAACGATGCCGTATTTGGTGTTGATGTAAATGAACATCTTGTACACATGGCAGTTGTAAGCCAGCTTGCAAACAAACGCCAGGGAACGCAGAAAGCAAAAACACGCGCTGAAGTTTCCGGAGGCGGAAGAAAACCATGGAGACAAAAAGGAACAGGCCACGCAAGACAGGGCTCTACAAGAGCGCCGCAGTGGGCAGGCGGCGGAGTTGTATTCGCTCCGGTACCGAGAGACTACTCATTTAAGATGAACAAGAAGGAAAAGAGAGCCGCTCTCAAATCCGCTCTTACTTCCAGAGTAGAGGAAAACAAATTTATCGTAATCGACGAGCTGAATTTTGACGAGATCAAAACAAAGAAATTCCAGGAAGTTTTAAATAACCTGAACGTGAACAAAGCACTGCTTGTTCTGGAAGACGGCAACAAGAACGTGGAAATTTCTGCAAGAAACATCAAAGATGTGAAGACGGCTCATACAAATACAATCAATGTATTTGATATCTTAAAATACAACACAGTAATTACAACGAAAGCTGCTGTTGCAACGATCGAGGAGGTGTATGCATAATGGCTAACATTCAATATTATGATGTAATCCTTAAACCAGTTGTTACTGAAAAAACAATGGAGCTGATGGCTGAAAAGAAATACACATTCCTTGTCCACACAGAGGCCAACAAGACTCAGGTCAAAGAAGCTGTTGAAAAAATGTTCAATGGAACAAAAGTAAAAAGTGTAAATACCATGAACCTTGACGGTAAGACAAAGAGACGTGGTATGACATACGGAAAGACAGCTAAGACAAAGAAAGCTATCGTTCAGCTTACAGAAGACAGCGCTGATATCGAGATTTTCGAGGGCCTGTAAGACCGGCCCGGGTTTGAGAGAACCCATCTAAGCGTACAATATACGGTGCAATTCCGTGAAACTAATAATCAGGCAAAACGAAAGGAGAGAAAGTAATGGGAATCAAAACATATAACCCATATACACCTTCCAGAAGACAGATGACTGGCTCTGATTTCTCTGAGATAACAAAGACAACTCCTGAGAAGTCTCTGCTGGATTCCAAGAGCAGAAAAGCCGGCCGCAACAACCAGGGCAAAATTACAGTTCGTCACCGCGGCGGCGGAGCTAAGAAAAAATATAGAATTATTGATTTTAAGAGAAAGAAAGATGGGGTTCCGGCAACAGTTGTTGGAATCGAGTATGATCCGAACAGATCAGCAAACATCGCACTGATCTGCTATGCAGACGGTGAAAAAGCATACATCCTCGCTCCGGAAGGATTAAAGGATGGCATGAAAGTCATGAACGGACCAGAAGCAGAAGTAAGAGTAGGAAACTGCCTGCCTCTTTCTGAGATTCCGGTTGGTACGCAGATCCACAATATCGAATTATATCCTGGAAAAGGCGGACAGCTTGTTCGTTCAGCAGGAAACAGCGCACAGCTGATGGCGAAAGAAGGAAAATATGCAACATTAAGACTTCCGTCTGGTGAGATGAGAATGGTTCCAATCATTTGCAGAGCATCTGTTGGTGTCGTAGGAAACGGCGAGCACAACCTGATCAACGTAGGTAAAGCGGGCCGTACACGTCATATGGGTATCAGACCTACAGTACGTGGTTCCGTTATGAACCCGAACGACCATCCGCATGGTGGTGGTGAAGGTAAGACAGGTATCGGACGTCCAGGTCCATGCACACCTTGGGGCAAACCGGCACTCGGTCTTAAGACACGTAAGAAAAACAAAGCTTCTAACAAGATGATTGTAAGAAGAAGAGATGGAAAAGCGATTAAATAATTCAGATTACAAGGAGGTTAGAACCTATGGCTCGCTCACTTAAAAAAGGACCATTTGCAGACGAAAGCTTACTGAAAAAAGTAGACGCTATGAATGCTGCAGGTGATAAATCAGTTGTTAAGACATGGTCACGTCGTTCTACAATCTTCCCGTCATTCGTTGGGCACACATTTGCTGTCCATGACGGAAGAAAACATGTGCCTGTATATGTTACAGAAGACATGGTAGGCCACAAGCTCGGAGAGTTTGTAGCAACCAGAACATACAGAGGACACGGCAAGGACGAGAAAAAGTCAAGAGTAAGATAAATCATAAGATATTCGAAAGGAGGGTTCATCCATGGCAAAAGGACATAGATCCCAAATCAAACGAGAAAGAAACGAGCAGAAAGATACAAGACCATCAGCTAAGATTTCTTACGCCAGAGTGTCAGTTCAGAAAGCTTGCTTTGTATTGGATGCCATCAGAGGTAAGGATGTACAGACAGCACTTGGTATTTTAGCTTACAACCCAAGATATGCTTCAAGTGTAATAGAAAAATTATTAAAATCAGCAATTGCAAATGCTGAGAACAACAACGGTATGAATGTTGAGAACCTTTATATAGAAGAGTGTTACGCAAACAAGGGACCAACAATGAAGAGAGTAAGACCAAGAGCACAGGGCAGAGCTTATAGAATCGAGAAGAGAATGAGCCACATTACAATCGTGCTTAATGAAAGATAATAAGGAGGGCAATAATGGGACAGAAAGTTAATCCTCATGGTTTAAGAGTCGGCGTGATCAAAGACTGGGATTCTAAATGGTATGCAGAAAAAGATTTCGCTGATAACCTGGTGGAAGACCATGAAATCAGAAAATTCCTTAAAAAGAAATTATTCAGCGCAGGTGTTTCAAGAATCGAGATCGAAAGGGCATCTGACCGTGTTAAAATCATCATCTATACAGCTAAGCCAGGCGTAGTAATCGGCAAAGGCGGTTCTGAGATTGAAAAAGTAAAAGCGGAATTAGC
Source organism: Clostridiales bacterium VE202-21 (assembly GCA_000509105.1). Lineage (GTDB taxonomy): Bacteria > Bacillota > Clostridia > Lachnospirales > Lachnospiraceae > Faecalicatena > Faecalicatena contorta. The sequence goes on from BAIF02000027.1 coordinate 25,812, forward strand.
AAAATATACAAACAAGAAGCTGATCGTTGACATCAAAGAAATTAAGAGACCAGACAAAGATGCTCAGTTAGTAGCTGAGAACATTGCTCAGCAGCTTGAAAACCGTATTTCATTCAGACGTGCTATGAAATCCTGCATGTCAAGAACTATGAAGTCCGGAGCACTCGGTGTTAAGACATCCGTTTCAGGACGTCTCGGCGGCGCTGATATGGCTCGTACAGAGTTTTACAGCGAGGGAACGATTCCGCTTCAGACACTGAGAGCTGACATTGATTATGGATTCGCAGAAGCTGACACAACTTACGGAAAAGTCGGTGTAAAAGTTTGGATTTACAAAGGCGAAGTTCTTCCGACGAAAGCAGATAAGGAAGGGAGCGATAAATAATGTTAATGCCAAAAAGAGTGAAACGTCGTAAACAGTTCCGTGGCACCATGAAAGGAAAAGCTTTAAGAGGCAATACGATTTCATACGGTGAATACGGTATCGTTGCAGCGGAGCCTTGCTGGATCCGTTCCAATCAGATAGAGGCAGCCCGTGTTGCTATGACACGTTACATCAAGCGTGGCGGTAAAGTCTGGATCAAGATCTTCCCGGACAAACCGGTAACAGCAAAACCAGCAGAAACTCGTATGGGTAAAGGAAAGGGAGCACTGGAGTACTGGGTAGCAGTAGTGAAACCAGGCCGTGTTATGTTTGAAATTGCAGGAGTACCTGAGGAAACAGCTAGAGAGGCACTTCGTCTTGCAATGCATAAGTTACCTTGCAAATGCAAAATCGTTTCTCGCGCAGACTTAGAAGGCGGTGATAACAGTGAAAATTAATACATTTGTACAAGAATTAAAAGGGAAATCTGTAGAAGAATTAAATGAAGAATTAGTAGCTGCTAAAAAGGAACTTTTTAATCTGAGGTTCCAGAATGCAACGAATCAATTAGATAATACAAGCAGAATTAAAGAAGTTAGAAAAAATATCGCCAGAATCCAGACGGTGATAACAGAAGCTTCTAAAGCTGAGTAGGAGGTCGTACTGTGGAAGAAAGAAATCTTAGAAAAACCCGTACAGGCAAGGTTGTTAGTGACAAAATGGACAAAACAATCGTTGTTGCAGTTGAAGACCACGTTAAGCATCCACTTTATAAGAAAATCATCAAAAAAACTTATAAATTGAAAGCTCATGATGAAAAGAATGAGTGCAACGTTGGAGATACAGTTAAGGTTATGGAAACAAGACCGCTGTCTAAAGATAAGAGATGGAGACTTGTAGAAGTCATGGAAAAGGCGAAATAATTATATCGCATATTTTGCAAGCATATTTAAAGGAGGTTTACCTGCATGATACAACAAGAAAGCAGACTTAAAGTAGCAGACAACACAGGCGCTAAAGAGTTACTGTGTATCCGTGTACTTGGCGGTTCTACAAGAAGATATGCCAATATCGGAGACGTGATCGTTGCGACTGTTAAAGATGCAACACCAGGCGGCGTTGTAAAAAAAGGTGACGTTGTAAAAGCTGTAGTTGTCCGTACTGTAAAAGGCGCTCGTCGTAAAGACGGCTCCTATATCAGATTCGATGAAAATGCTGCTGTTATTATAAAAGACGATTTGAACCCACGTGGAACACGTATTTTTGGACCAGTAGCCAGAGAGCTCAGAGACAAGAAGTTTATGAAGATTGTTTCTTTAGCTCCGGAAGTACTGTAGGGAGGTGCCGAGAATGTCAACTATGAAGATCAAAAAAGGCGACACTGTTAAAGTAATCGCTGGAAAAGATAAAGACAAAGAAGGCAAAGTAATTGCTGTTAATAAAAAAGATGGAAAAGTTCTGGTCGAAGGTGTCAACATGCTGACAAAGCACACAAAACCAAGCGCTGTGAATCAGAATGGCGGTATTATTCATCAGGAAGGACCGATTGATATATCCAATGTGATGTATGTACACAAAGGAAAAGTTACCAGAATCGGCTTTAAGATGGATGGAGACAAAAAGGTACGTGTTGCGAAGTCAACAGGAGACGTAATTGACTAATTCAGGGAAGGAGGTCCAGAACTTTGAGTAGACTGAGAGAAACATATCAGAATGAGATCGTTGATGCAATGATCAAAAAATTTGGATATAAAAATATCATGGAAGTGCCGAAACTTGATAAAGTTGTCATCAACATGGGTGTCGGCGAAGCAAAAGAAAATGCAAAAGTATTGGAGTCAGCAGTCGCTGATCTTGAGAAGATTTCAGGACAGAAGGCAGTGCTTACAAAAGCTAAGAATTCTGTCGCAAACTTCAAGATAAGAGAAGGCATGGCAATCGGATGTAAAGTTACTTTAAGAGGGGAAAGAATGTATGAGTTTGTTGACCGTCTGATCAACCTCGCATTACCTCGTGTACGTGACTTCAGAGGGGTTAACCCGAATGCATTCGACGGAAGAGGCAACTACGCCCTTGGTATCAAGGAGCAGCTGATTTTCCCGGAAATCGAGTACGATAAAGTAGATAAAGTCAGAGGTATGGATGTAATTTTTGTTACAACAGCAAAATCTGACGAAGAAGCTCGTGAATTATTGACTCAGTTCAATATGCCATTCACTAAGTAAAGGAGGGAAATTCATGGCTAAGACATCAATGAAAATCAAACAGCAGCGCAAACCAAAATACTCTACAAGAGAGTACAGCCGCTGCAGAATCTGCGGACGTCCGCATGCATATTTGAGAAAATATGGAATCTGCCGTATTTGCTTCCGTGAACTGGCATATAAGGGACAAATCCCAGGCGTTAGAAAAGCAAGCTGGTAACTAACCAAAAAGAAATAAGGAGGTCAATAATCAATGACTATGAGTGATCCAATCGCAGATATGCTTACAAGAATCCGTAATGCTAATACTGCTAAACATGATACAGTTGATGTTCCTGCATCTAAGATGAAAACCGCGATTGCTGAGATTTTGTTGAACGAAGGTTATATTGCAAAGTATGACATCGTAGCCGATGGAAACTTCAACACGATCCACATCACATTAAAGTATGGTGCAGACAAGAACGAAAAAGTTATTTCAGGTCTGAAGAGAATCTCTAAACCGGGTCTTCGTGTTTACGCGAACAGCGCAGACATCCCGAAGGTGCTGGGCGGACTTGGAACAGCCATTATTTCTACAAATAAAGGCGTAATCACAGACAAAGATGCAAGAAAGCTCAATGTAGGCGGAGAGGTACTGTGCTTCGTTTGGTAGGTGCCGGACACTTTATATATGTATGGAAAGAACAGAGTGGAATGGCCGTTCTCTGGCATTTAAGAACAGAGAACTTTAGAGCAACTGAAAACAGAGAAGCCATACAGCAGCTTCTCCGAGAATTTAAGTTATAGGAGGTACGGTATGTCACGTATAGGAAGACTGCCAATCGCAATCCCGGCAGGTGTAACTGTTGATATTGCAGAGAATAACGTAGTGACCGTAACAGGTCCGAAGGGAACTCTGAAAAAAGAGCTTCCGGTTGAAATGGAAATCAAAAAAGAAGGCGAAGAAATTATCGTCACAAGACCAAGTGATTTAAAGAAGATGAAATCTTTACATGGTCTTACAAGAACACTGGTCAACAATATGGTTGTAGGTGTAACAGAAGGATATCAGAAAGTTCTGGAAGTCAACGGTGTTGGTTACAGAGCAGCTAAATCCGGAAATAAACTGACATTAAGCTTAGGATACTCTCATCCAGTTGAGATGATCGACCCGGAAGGTATCGAATCCGTTCTGGAAGGCCAGAACAAAATTACTGTAAAAGGTATCGATAAAGAAAAAGTAGGCCAATACGCAGCTGAAATCAGAGACAAGAGAAGACCGGAACCTTATAAGGGCAAAGGTATCAAGTATGCTGATGAAGTGATCAGACGTAAAGTTGGTAAGACTGGTAAGAAATAATTAAGGAGAGTGTGAAAATGGTTAGTAAGAAATCAAGAAGCGAAGTTCGTAGAAAAAAACACATGAAATTACGTAACCGTTTCAGCGGTACAGCTGAGAGACCACGTTTAGCTGTGTTTAGAAGCAATAATCATATGTATGCTCAGATTATCGACGATACAGTTGGAAACACTCTGGTTGCGGCTTCCACTCTTCAGAAAGATGTGAAAGCGGAATTAGAAAAGACCAACAACGTTGATGCAGCAGCAAAGTTAGGAACAGTGATTGCCGAAAAAGCAAAAGAAAAAGGCATCACAGAGGTAGTCTTTGACAGAGGCGGCTTTATATATCAGGGTAAAGTGAAAGCACTGGCAGACGCAGCAAGAGAAGCTGGGCTGAATTTTTAGGAAGGGAGAACACATATGAAACAGGAACGTATTGATGCTAGTCAGATGGAATTAACAGAAAAAGTGGTATCAATCAAACGTGTTACCAAAGTTGTTAAAGGTGGTCGTAACTTCAGATTCACAGCTTTAGTAGTTGTTGGCGATGGGAAAGGCCATGTTGGTGCAGGTTTAGGAAAAGCTACTGAGATTCCGGAGGCAATCCGCAAAGGAAAAGAAGATGCAGCTAAGAAATTAATCAAAGTTGCCATGGATGATAATGACAGTGTAACACATGATGTGATCGGAAAATTCGGAAGCGCTTCCGTATTGCTGAAGAAAGCTCCGGATGGTACCGGTGTTATTGCCGGAGGCCCGGCCCGTGCCGTGATCGAGATGGCAGGAATCAAGAACATCCGTACAAAATCTTTGGGATCCAATAATAAGCAGAACGTTGTTCTTGCTACTATTGAGGGGCTTAAAGGAGTGAAGACTCCGGAAGAGGTTGCAAAACTTCGCGGCAAATCAGTAGAAGAGATCGTAGGCTAAAAAGATAGAGCTTTGCTCTATCGCATAAGAAGATAGAGTTTGATCTATTGCATAAAAGGATAGAGATTGCCCTGTCGTATAAGATGTGAGAGCGTGCTTTGTCGTATAGGAGGTAAATTATAATGGCAAACTTAAAAGTTACACTGGTAAAGTCTACAATCGGTGCTGTGCCAAAGCATAAAAAAACTGTTGAGGCTCTGGGACTCAGAAAACTCAACAAGACAGTCATCATGCCGGATAATGCAGCTACAAGAGGTATGGTACAGCAGGTTAGACACTTAGTGAAAGTTGAAGAAGAAGCATAAATAAAAAACGATAAGGAGGTAATATCATGGACTTATCAAACTTAAGACCAGCAGACGGTTCAAAGCAGAGTGATAATTTCAGAAGAGGCCGTGGACACGGTTCTGGTAATGGTAAGACGGCTGGTAAGGGCCACAAAGGTCAGAAAGCTCGTTCAGGAGCGCCAAGACCAGGCTTTGAAGGCGGTCAGATGCCTTTATACAGAAGAATACCAAAGAGAGGTTTCACATGTAGAAACTCCAAAGAAATCATTGGTATTAACTTAAGCGCGTTAGAAGCATTTGAGGATGGCGCTACAGTTTCAGTAGAAACATTAATTGAGAGCGGTATCGTTAAAAATCCAAAAGACGGTGTAAAAATTCTTGGAAATGGAGAGTTAACTAAGAAGCTTACTGTTCAGGCAAATGCATTTAGTGCAAAAGCAGCTGAAAAAATAGAGGCCCTTGGTGGAAAAGCAGAGGTGATCTAATGCTAGAAACTGTACGAAGAGCATTTCAAATAGAAGACATCCGTAAAAGACTATTCTATACGTTTTTAATGCTGGTCGTTGTTAGACTTGGCTCCCAGCTGCCGACACCGGGTGTGGATCCAACCTATATACAGGAATTTTTTGCGAATCAGACCGGTGATGCATTCAATTTTTTTGATGCATTTACCGGCGGTTCCTTTACCCAGATGTCTGTGTTTGCACTCAGCATTACACCGTACATCACATCTTCCATTATTATGCAGCTTTTGACCATCGCGATTCCAAAGCTGGAAGAGATGCAGAAAGAGGGAGAAGACGGAAGAAAGAAAATTGCAGCGATTACCCGTTATGTCACAGTAGCTCTCGCTTTGATCGAATCAATCGCTATGGCGGTAGGGTTCGGGCGCCAGGGACTTCTTGTTGAGTATAATTTCGTAAATGCTGCTATTGTAGTATGTACACTTACCGCAGGTTCTGCATTCCTAATGTGGATCGGTGAGCGTATTACAGAAAAAGGTGTGGGAAATGGAATCTCCATTGTCCTGCTTATTAACATTGTTTCTCGTGTGCCGGATGATTTCGTCCAGCTGTACGAACAGTTTGTAAGGGGTAAAACCATTGCAAAAGGAGGTCTGGCAGCAATTATAATTCTTGCAGTGCTGTTGGTTGTCATTGTGTTTGTTATCATCCTCCAGGGTGGTGAGAGAAAGATTGCAGTACAGTATTCACAGAAGGTACAGGGAAGAAAGACATATGGCGGACAGTCCACACACATCCCGTTAAAAGTAAATACAGCAGGTGTTATCCCGGTTATCTTTGCATCCTCGCTGATGCAGTTCCCGATCGTAATCGCGTCTTTCCTTGGAAAGGGAGAAGGAACAGGAATCGGAAGCCAGATTCTGAAGGGAATGAATTCCAACAACTGGTGTAACCCGGGCAATTTAATCTATTCATGGGGTCTGATTGTATATATTGTGCTTACTATTTTCTTTGCTTATTTCTATACATCAATTACATTCAACCCGTTAGAGATAGCAAACAATATGAAAAAGAGCGGCGGCTTTATTCCGGGTATCCGTCCTGGCAAGCCAACCGTAGAGTACTTACAGAAGATATTGAACTATATTATCTTTATCGGTGCATGCGGGCTTGTGATCGTTCAGGTAATACCTTATTTCTTCAATGGTGTATTCAAGGCCAATGTCTCCTTTGGAGGAACATCCCTGATCATTATTGTGGGCGTCGTATTAGAGACGATCAAACAGATTGAAGCACAGATGCTTGTACGCAATTATTCAGGCTTTTTGAATAATAAGGGAAACTCTATGAAGAACAGTTTCCTCGGTTATTAATTCGCGTGAGCGCAATAAGCCAGATGTGCATGTCTGCATGTATATATGGCGGCTGTCCTCGGGGATTTCACTGAAACTACTTAGCTCGCCAAGTTTTGTCCTGAGACGGACGGAACCGGCGGGTTAATGTGCTATATGGATATATCACCGTTTAGGGACAGGACGGTGATGAAAATATGGAGGAACATGTATATGAAGATTATTATGTTAGGGGCTCCCGGAGCAGGCAAGGGGACACAGGCTAAGAAGATCGCGGCGAAATATGGAATACCTCATATTTCTACCGGAGATATCTTCAGGGCGAACATCAAGAACGGCACAGAACTGGGACAGAAAGCAAAGACTTATATGGACCAGGGACTGCTTGTTCCGGATGAACTGGTTGTAGACCTGGTAGTGGACAGAGTGAATCAGGAAGACTGTACATCAGGATATGTGCTGGACGGATTCCCGAGAACAATTCCGCAGGCGGAAGCTTTAGACAAGGCTCTGGCGGAACTGGATCAGAAGGTGGATTATGCCATCAATGTAGAAGTACCGGATGAGAATATCATCCGCCGTATGTCCGGAAGAAGGGCATGTGTAGACTGCGGCGCTACTTATCACATGGAATATGCACCGACCAAAGAGGAAGGCATCTGCGACAACTGCGGCGGGACGCTGATCCTGAGAGATGATGATAAGCCGGAGACAGTCCAGAAGCGTCTCGGTGTCTACCATGAGCAGACACAGCCGCTCATTGATTATTATACAACGGCCGGAATCCTCAAAGAGGTGGACGGAACCATCGATATTGAGGATGTATTTGCTGCCATCGTAAAAATCCTCGGAGAGTAATATGACAATAGAACCGGGAATGTTTGCAAAATCCAAAGCAGGCCGCGATAAAGGCTGTATATATGTCATAATTGATGTCAATGCTGAATATATATATCTGGCGGATGGGGCTAAAAGAACCGTCCGCCGGAGAAAGCGAAAGAATCCAAAGCATCTGCAGATTATAAAGAAGGCGGCAAGTCCTTCCACTACAGATGATGAAACAATCAGAAGTGTTATAAACAGATATTCTCGTTTGGACACGAATGAGAATAGTAAAGTGCCAAACGTGCAGGAGGATTAAGTATGTCAAAAACTGACGTAATCGAAATTGAAGGAGTCGTAGTTGAAAAACTGCCAAACGCTATGTTTAAGGTAGAGCTGGAAAATGGCCATATTGTGCTGGCACATATCAGCGGAAAACTGCGTATGAATTTTATTAAGATTTTACCAGGTGACAAAGTGACGTTGGAAATGTCTCCATATGACCTGAGCAAGGGGAGAATTGTCTGGAGAGATAAGTAAAAAAGTATTGACTTTGCCTGGAAACTAGTGGTATACTATGAAGTGGCTGTTTTTGGATAGGTGTGCCCAAAAATAGTTGGAAGCGTATAGCCAGGCAAAGGATGGAAGGAGGATTTGACATGAAGGTTAGATCATCAGTAAAACCAATTTGTGAAAAATGTAAAATCATTAAAAGAAAAGGAAGCATCAGAGTAATCTGTGAGAATCCGAAGCACAAACAAAGACAGGGCTAATACTTAAGAAGTACAGACTGTTGGGATTTGTGAATTAATTAGGCGGCTGACAGCGCGACACACCAGGAAGTGTGTAGGGCTGTTTAATATACAGTAAGGATACACCACACTGCTGAATCTGCAGGTACCGAAGGGTTGGTGGTCTTTTGTATATTGCTTATAATACCCGGCGATCATTTACGGTGAAAATCCGTGTCGGGAAAGGGCGTACTGTAGTATACCCAAAGGGCATCCCGTAACTCATGCCCTGCGGGCGGATCCGCAGTAAACTGCGGAATAAAGTATGCCTGGATGTTTTCGGGAGAAGGAAGCACCTTTCCGGATGCCAGGAGACATCCCAGTTAGGGACAATATGAAAACAGATTTGAAATGGAGGAAAGACACATGGCTCGTATTGCAGGTGTAGACTTACCAAGAGACAAACGTGTAGAAATCGGCTTGACTTATATCTATGGAATCGGTAGAACAAGTGCCAGCCGTATCCTGACAGAGGCAGGAGTAAATCCTGATACCCGCGTCAGAGATCTGACAAGTGAAGAAGTAAAGAAAATCAGTGAAGTGATCGAAGAGACTCAGACTGTAGAAGGTGATCTCAGAAGAGAGATCCAGTTGAATATCAAGCGTCTGAAAGAAATTGGATGTTACCGCGGAATCCGTCATAGGAAAGGCCTTCCGGTACGTGGACAGAAGACCAAGACAAATGCAAGAACATGCAAAGGTCCTAAGAGAACTGTAGCTAATAAGAAAAAATAATTAAGAATTCAAGAAAGTAGGTTAGTTTAAATGGCGAAGAAAGTTACCAAAAAAGTGACAAAGAAACGTGTCAAGAAAAACGTTGAACGAGGACAAGCACACATCCAGTCATCTTTTAATAATACAATCGTAACATTAACAGATGCACAGGGAAATGCTCTTTCATGGGCAAGTGCAGGCGGTCTGGGATTTAGAGGTTCAAGGAAATCTACTCCATACGCAGCTCAGATGGCAGCTGAGACAGCAGCAAAAGCAGCATTAGTACATGGTCTTAAAACGGTAGACGTTTTTGTAAAGGGTCCGGGATCAGGAAGAGAAGCAGCAATCCGTGCGCTCCAGGCATGCGGGATTGATGTAACAAGCATTAAAGACGTAACACCGGTACCACACAACGGATGCCGTCCACCGAAACGCAGAAGAGTCTAGTATATATAGGAGGAAGCTAACATGGCAGTAAATAGAGTTCCAGTTCTTAAGAGATGCCGTTCATTAGGTATGGACCCAATCTATTTAGGAATCAATAAAAAGTCTAACAGGCAGTTAAAGAGATCCAACAGAAAAATGAGTGAGTACGGCCTTCAGCTACGCGAGAAACAAAAAGCTAAGTTTATCTACGGCGTACTGGAGAAACCTTTCAGAAACTATTATGCAAAAGCAAAACAGATGGAAGGCATGACAGGTGAAAACCTGATGATTCTTCTGGAATCCAGACTTGACAATGTAATGTTCCGTATGGGATTTGCAAGAACAAGAAAAGAAGCAAGACAGATTGTTGACCACAAGCATGTAATGGTAAACGGCAGACAGGTAAACATCCCATCATACCTTGTAAAAGCCGGAGATACAATTGAAATCAAAGAAAAGCACAAAGGAAGCCAGAGATACAAAGATATCCTGGAAGTAACAGGAGGAAATATGATTCCTGACTGGCTGGAAGTAGATGCTGAGAACCTGAAAGCTACAGTAAAAGAACTTCCTGCACGTGAGGCAATTGATGTTCCTGTTGATGAGATGCTTATCGTCGAGTTATATTCTAAATAATCCTTGAGTATAGCATGATAGTGACATCCATGCCGCCGGGAACCGGTGATGCCGATCCGGCGGCAGGATGGAGTTTGTCGCACAGGAGCCTTTAGGAAACGGCCCCTGTGTGACACAGGCATCGTACCCCTCAACATATTTAAACCCATAAGGAGGGTCTGTGTAGTGTTTGATTTTAATAAACCTAATATTGAGATTACCGAAATTTCAGAAGATAAAAAATATGGAAAATTCGTTGTCGAGCCTCTGGAACGTGGATACGGAACAACATTAGGCAATTCCCTGAGAAGAATTATGCTTTCATCCCTTCCGGGAGCAGCTATCAGTTCTGTTAAAATCGACGGAGTCCTGCACGAATTCAGTTCCATTCCGGGTGTTAAAGAAGATGTAACCGAGATTATCATGAATCTGAAATCACTGGCAATCAAGAATACATCAGAATCAGACGAAGTAAAGACCGCATATATCGAATTTGAAGGAGAAGGTGTTGTAACAGGCGCTGACATCCAGGCGGATTCCGATATTGAGATTATGAATCCCGACCAGGTCATTGCAACCTTAAGCGGAGGCAAGGACAGCAAGTTGTACATGGAACTTACCATTACAAAAGGAAGAGGATACGTAAGCGCAGACAAGAATAAGAATGAAGACTTACCGATTGGCGTTATTCCGATTGATTCCATATATACTCCGGTAGACCGTGTAAATCTCACAGTAGAGAATACGCGTGTCGGCCAGATTACTGACTATGACAAACTGACATTGGATGTATGGACTAAAGGAACACTGCTTCCGGACGAGGCTGTCAGCCTTGCTGCGAAAGTGCTCAGCGAGCATCTGAAGTTGTTTATCGACCTCTCAGAAGTTGCTCAGGCTGCGGAAGTCATGATCGAAAAAGAAGATGATGAAAAAGAGAAAGTACTGGAGATGAGCATTGATGAATTAGAGCTCTCCGTACGTTCTTATAACTGTCTGAAGAGAGCAGGCATCAATACCGTCGAGGAACTTACCAATAAGACACCGGAAGATATGATGAAGGTGCGTAACCTTGGACGCAAGTCACTGGAAGAAGTGCTGGCCAAGCTGAAGGAATTAGACCTTGAGCTGAACCAGGGCGATGAATAAACGTTACTATTCACGGCTTATGGGCCGTGTATAGTAACGAATAAACAGCCACTGCACCATATAGATTATTATTTGAATTATCCTGTCAGTAAGCCCGAAGAGCATGGCGGGAGCATTTGATTAATAAGCCCGAAGATGCATAACCAAATGTTTGAAAATGGAGGATTAAAACAATGGCAAAGTATAGAAAACTCGGCAGAACATCCAGCCAGAGAAAAGCCTTAATCAGAAACCAGGTAACAGCTCTGCTGAATAATGGCAGAATCATTACGACAGAAGCAAAAGCAAAAGAGATCCGCAAAGTAGCGGAGGGATTAATTGCTATGGCTGTCAGAGAAAAAGATAATTACGAAGAAGTGACCGTAAAAGCAAAGGTTGCACGTAAAGATAAAGACGGCAAGAGAGTAAAAGAAGTAGTAGACGGCAAAAAAGTTACCGTATATGATGAAGTTGACAAGAAGATCAAGAAAGATATGCCGAGCAGACTTCACGCAAGAAGAGAGATGCTGAAGGTTCTTTATCCTGTAAAGGAAGTTCCGGCAGCTGCTGCAGGTAAGAAGAGAAATACAAAAGAAGTTGATCTTCCGGAAAAACTGTTCTCAGAGATCGCTCCTAAGTATACAGACCGCAACGGCGGCTACACAAGAATCGTAAAGATTGGTCAGCGTAAAGGTGACGCAGCTATGGAAGTGCTGATTGAATTAGTATAATTCTGGAAAGAAAAGTTTATAGAGATATAAATTCTTGATAAATAATGATACGGCCCGGCGGCCGCGGAAAGCTTATTGAATTTTAATGCTTTCCGCAGCCGCCGGATTTTTGTCTTCATAGTATGGATTGCATCTATTTTTGTGCAATATCAACAATGAATGTTAAAAAAATAACGTTAAATATTTGACAAAAGCAATATTGACAATTATTTAACGATAGGTTAAACTAAAACCTGTAATTAAGAAAATTATTCTATTACGGGAGGAAAAATAGAAATGGCAAAGAAGGAAAAGGTCGTAGTACCTGAGATTGTAGACAGCGTGGAAACACTCGAAGCAAAAATGAAAGCTATGCGTGAAGCTCAGAAAGTATTTGCTGCTTTTACGCAGGAACAGGTAGATAAGATTTTTTATGAAGCAGCCATGGCTGCGAATAAGATGCGTATTCCGCTTGCAAAGATGGCGGTAGAAGAGACGCAGAGAGGAATTGTGGAAGATAAGGTTATCAAGAACCACTATGCAGCTGAGTACATTTACAATGCGTATAAAGACACCAAAACATGTGGTGTGATAGAGGAAGATGCGGCGTTTGGCATTAAAAAGATAGCAGAGCCGATCGGTCTGGTAGCTGCGGTTATTCCGACCACAAACCCGACTTCAACAGCGATCTTCAAAACACTGCTTTGTCTGAAGACCAGAAATGCAATTATTATCAGCCCCCATCCTGCTGCTAAAGCATGTACGATCGAGGCGGCAAAAGTTGTTCTGGACGCAGCTGTAAAGGCTGGCGCTCCGGAAGGCATTATCGGATGGATTGATGTACCGTCTTTGGAATTAACAAACACCGTTATGAAGGATTCAGACATCATTCTTGCAACCGGCGGACCGGGAATGGTAAAGGCTGCTTACTCATCAGGCAAGCCGGCGCTCGGAGTAGGACCTGGAAACACACCGGTAATTATTGATGAGACAGCTGATGTTAAGATGGCAGTAAATTCCATTATACATTCCAAGACATTCGACAACGGCATGATCTGCGCATCTGAGCAGTCTGTAACAGTTCTTGACAGCATTTATGAGGAAGTGAAAAAAGAATTTGCTTACCGTGGATGCTATTTCCTGAAAAAGGGAGCAGAGCTGGATAAAGTACGCAAGACAATCATTATTAATGGCGCACTGAACAGCAAGATTCCGGGCAAATCAGCATACGAAATTGCAAAAATGGCTGGAGTGGATGTTCCGGAAAACACAAAAATCCTGATAGGTGAAGTGGAATCAGTAGACATTTCCGAAGAGTTTGCTCATGAAAAATTATCTCCTGTACTTGGCATGTATAAAGCAAAAACATTTGATGAAGCGTTGGAAAAAGCAGCCCAGCTTGTAGCCGACGGCGGATACGGTCACACAGCTTCCCTGTATATCCATCCGGCACAGACAGAGAAAATAGCAAAACATGCAGCAGCCATGAAAACGTGCCGTGTTCTTATCAACACACCTTCTTCTCACGGCGGCATCGGCGACCTTTACAACTTCAAAATGGCTCCATCCCTCACACTGGGATGCGGCTCATGGGGCGGAAACTCCGTTTCTGAAAATGTTGGGGTAAAACACTTACTGAATGTTAAGACAGTGGCTGAGAGGAGAGAGAATATGCTTTGGTTCAGAACACCTGAAAAGGTTTACTTCAAAAAAGGCTGTATGCCGGTTGCACTGGATGAGCTGGGAACAATCATGCACAAGAAAAAAGCATTTATCGTTACCGACTCCTTCCTGTACAAAAATGGCTACGTAGCTCCAATCGAGGCAAAACTGGATGAAATGGGTATCCAGCATTCATGCTTCTATGAAGTAGCTCCAGACCCGACCCTGCAGTGTGCACAAAAAGGTGCAGACCAGATGAGAGCATTTGAGCCGGATACAATTATCGCACTTGACGGTGGTTCTGCAATGGATGCAGCAAAGATCATGTGGGTAATGTACGAACATCCGGAAGCAAATTTTGAAGACATGGCAATGGACTTTATGGATATCCGCAAGAGAGTATATACATTCCCGAAAATGGGAGAGAAAGCTTATTTCGTAGCGATCCCGACCTCTTCAGGAACCGGTTCTGAGGTCACACCTTTTGCAATCATCACAGATGCAGAGACCGGGGTAAAATGGCCGCTTGCAGACTACGAACTGCTTCCGAATATGGCAATTGTAGATGTTGATAACATGATGACCCAGCCAAAGGGCCTGACAAGCGCATCAGGTATCGACGTTATGACACATGCAATCGAGGCATATGTATCTATCATGGCCACAGATTACACAGACGGCCTGGCAATGAAAGCTGTAAAGATGGTATTTGATAATCTTCCATCCGCATACGAGAACGGGGCAAACGACCCACATGCACGCGAAATGATGGCTAATGCTTCCTGTCTGGCAGGTATGGCCTTTGCAAACGCATTCCTCGGACTGAACCACTCCATGGCACACAAACTGGGTGCGTTCCATCACCTTCCACACGGTGTTGCAAATGCAGTACTCTTGACAGAAGTTATGAAATACAATTCAGCAGAGGCTCCGACAAAAATGGGGACATTCTCGCAGTACCAATACCCACATGCACTTGCAAGATATGCTGAACTGGGACGCTTTGCAGGCTGCACAGGCAAAGATGACCAGGAAGTATTTGATAACCTTGTTGTAAAATTAGAAGAGTTAAAAGAGACAATCGGTATCAAGAAAACGATCAAAGACTATGGCATAGATGAGAAATACTTCCTCGACACACTGGATGACATGGTAGAGCAGGCATTCAACGATCAGTGTACAGGCGCTAACCCAAGATATCCATTGATGAAGGAGATCAAAGAGATCTATCTGAAGTGCTACTACGGCAAATAAGCTTCCCGGTCTTTCATCCACAGCCGCCGTGTCATACGGCACAGCGGCTGTATAAAAATCATAAGATATCCTCTTGAATATAAATTTTTTCTCACAAATATGAGCGTGGCGCATAAGCGTCACGCTTTTAAATTCCGCAAAGGGGTCTGACCCCTTTGCTTCAGAATGATACAAAATTAACAATAAAACTATATAAAAAAAGATAGTTAAAAATTGCACAAAATTACTCGAGGGGTCTTACATTGTTAAAAAAGTTGATGTATAATAAATACAACTTAAAAGAGCGGCATCAAAAATAGGAGGTATAGCTTATGAAACTGGAAGAAAAGAATTTAATCGTGGAACGTCCTTATAAGAAAGTTTACAAATGTGAAGATAGTGTAGTAAAAGTATTCGAATCTGCGCATCCAAAATCCGCAGTATTCAACGAGGCGCTGAATACTGCCAGAGTAGAAGAGACAGGACTGGATATCCCAAAGGTAAAAGAGGTAACACAGATAGACGGCAAATGGGCGCTTTCCATCGAATACAAAGCAGGAAAGACATTGGAAGACATGATGGAAGCAGACAGCAGCAACCTGGAAAAATATATGGAGGACTTTGTAGACCTGCAGCTGACGGTACATGCCAAGACTGCACCGCTGCTAAACAAGCTGAAAGATAAACTGTCCCGTCAGATTAACGGCCTGAAAGACTTAGATGCCACAACAAGATACGAGCTGCTCACAAGGCTGGAGAGCATGCCGAAGCACAATAAAGTCTGCCACGGCGATTTCAACCCAAGCAACGTAATCGTAGGGAAAAACGGCAAGATGACAGTCGTAGATGGGCACACGCAACCCAGGGCAACGCCAGCGCAGATGCAGCCATGACCTATCTGCTGTTCGCACTAAAAGACCAGAATGCAGCAGACCTGTATATGAAGCTGTTCTGCAAAAAGAGCGATACAGCAAAACAATACGTACAGCAGTGGCTGCCAATCGTAGCAGCGGCACAGCTCACAAAAGATAACGAACTAGAAAAAGATTTCCTAATGAAATGGATTGATGTGATCGATTATCAGTAGGGGTGTTTTGGGGAGGGGGACGCTAAGAGGAAGGTGAGACTGTTTCCCCCCGCGGGGGCAGTACATGCCGTTTCAAACTCCTGCCCACTTGCGGAGAATCCGTAAGAGAAAAAACAGGGAACAGGAAGGGACTTGCCGCAGTTGGCCCGAATGCCGATGCATTGGCGCCGCCGGTGGCAACAGAATTTGTTTTGGTAAAACAAATTCTGCCCTCCCTGTGCCCTGTTTTTTCTCTAACGGATTCTAACCGCGCGTTCTATGGAGTTTTGAAACGGCATGCACTGTCCCCGCGGGGGGAAACAGTCTCACCTTCCTCTTAGCTGGACGCATCCGCCGGTAACTAAAACCTCCCTATTGGGGAGGTCTTTGGTCGGTGACAGTGGATCTGATGTGAATGGCCGTAATTTTGCCCAGGGCGGAAGTGATACTGTGTACATAATTAATTCCCATAAGACATACCCTCCCCATCTCAGTCAGGCGGATCTCATCCAAAAAGCCCTAAAATCGAATCCCCCCGCTACCAGCTTGGGAAGAAGAGGTTATTTCCGATGTTGACTCCAGGCCTCCCCGCTGTTCCTGCGTAGAGGAAGTAATAGCAGTCGGATACTGCGGCCAGCCGTGCTCCGTTGATGGCATCCTGGGCCACGGTATAGGCCAGTTCGCTGGCGCCTCTTGCGAGTACGGCATCCAGACGGCCTGACCATACCGGTTCAAACTGTCCGCCTGCGTAGACGACATCTGTGATCGTGTTCGGGAAGATTGGACTGTTTACGCGGTTCATGATAACTGTTGCTACGGCAAGCATGGAATCGTAATCATGCATGGCCTCACAATCGAGTATTGCCGCAAATACATCCAGATCGTTTCCGGCCACATTGGTTGCTCCGCCGTTGACTATGGTGTCATCATAACCACCGTTATCACTGCCGCCTCCGGAATCATTGCCTCCGGATGGCGTATCTCCGGGATCATTGTTGTCATTCGCATTGTTATTGCCACTGTCAGGCTTCTGAGCAGCGGCGTTTTCTGCGGCAACTTTAGCGGCCGCCTCTGCAGCCAGTTTGGCGGCTTCCTCCTCCCGCAGTTTTTTAAGCTGTGCGTTGAAGGCGTTCAGATCAGTAGAGGTTGCCTCCGCCTTCTGAACCAGCTCTGCCTGCCGGGTCTCCAGGTTTTTCTGCAGTTCCTTCATGGAATCCTGCTGAGCCTCCAGAGTTATTTTTCTGTCAGCAATCTCTTTCTGGGTCTCCTGCAGGATCTGGAGCATACTCCGGTCATATTTACTGATATTCTGTATGAAGTCGGCTTTGTTTAAAAAGTCAGTCAGGTTGTCCGCCGAAAAAAGCATCTCCAGGAGTGTTGCATTACCGGTTTCATACATATACTTAATACGGGATTTCATATCTTCGTATTGTTGTGCTTCGTCTGCCTCTGCCTCAGCTAAGGAATCTTTTGTCCTCTGGATTTCACCGTTGGTAATTTCAACCTGCATCTCAGTTGTTGATATCTCATCACTTATTGCCACAAGTTCCTGATTGATACCTTCAAGCTGGTTCTGCAGATCAGAAGTTTTGCTTTCGAGACTTTCTGCATCTTCGGCGTGCGCCGGGAAAACAGAAAGCACCAGTACAAGAGAACAGATAAATGCCAGAAGAGCCTGTCCCCTGTGTTTTAAGCGCAATTTCATATTCTACAATTCCTTTCTTAATTGTTTTGCCCTGATATTATACTATAAATTGCTTTATTAAGCAAATTTTGATAGAATAAGTTATAAAAATTTAGTGAGATGTAAGGAGCTGGCAGGAGATGAAACAGCAGATAAAAATGATTGGACTGGACTTGGACGGTACACTTTTGAATGACAAAAAGGAACTGCTGCCGTATACAAAGCATGTGCTGCAGGAAGCAATTGCAAAAGGGATAGTTGTACTGATGGCAACAGGAAGGCCGTTTACGGGCATTCCGGAGGAACTGAGATTTTTTCCCGGCATACGCTATGCACTTACCGCAAACGGGGCAAGGGTGATCGATGCGCAGGAAGAGAAAATTCTCATGGAACGCCTCCTTCCGATAGAAAAAGCGAAGAAAGCATTGGAAACTCTGCGGAAATATGATACATTACAAGAAGTGTACTTTGATGGACAGGGGTATGCAGATAAGGAGAAGCTGGATTCCATCAGCCGTTACCATCACAATCCACATATGTGGGATTATGTGCGCAGGACCAGGAAAGCAGTGCCGGATGTCATGGCGCTGGCAATGGAACGATATCAGGATATGGATAAAATGCAGGCGTTGTTTGCCAATCTGGAAGACAAAACAGCCGCGTGGAGGGAACTGGAACAGCAGGAGGGTATCGTACTGGTCAGCTCACTGGGATATAATATAGAAATAAACGCTGCCGGAGTAAACAAGGGAACAGCATTAGTTGAACTGGGCAGCATGATTGGAATCAGGCGTGAGGAGATTATGGCATGTGGTGATGGCGACAACGATATTGAGATGATAAAAGAAGCCGGCTTTGGCGTTGCGATGGGCAATGCGGAAGAAGAGGTAAAGGCCGCCGCAGATTACATAACACTTTCCAATGAAGAAGAGGGGGCGGCAAAGGCCATTGAAAGATTTGCTCTAAGAGGAGGAGACATATGTTAGAAGCTTTAAAGGTAATTGTACTGGGGATTGTAGAAGGTATTACCGAATGGCTGCCGATCAGCAGCACGGGACACCTGATACTTGTAGAAGAGTTTATAAAGCTGAAGATGACGGAAGACTTTATGTCAATGTTTAATGTGGTTATTCAGCTGGGGGCAATCCTGGCGGTCGTAGTCATCTATTTCCATAAACTGAATCCGTTTTCTAATACGAAGACGCAGAAACAGAAGATGCTGACCCTCCAGCTGTGGGTTAAAGTTCTGATCGCATCGGTTCCGGCAGCCATAATCGGCCTTTTATTTGATGACTTTATTGATGCGCATTTGATGAATTATGTGGTAGTAGCGATTACGTTGATCCTATATGGTATTGCATTTATTGTTGTGGAAAAACGGCATGAACATGTGAAGCCGGCGGTGAAGAGGCTGTCAGACCTGACGATCCCAATGGTAGTGATTATTGGATGCTTCCAGGTACTGGCACTGATACCGGGCACCTCACGGTCGGGCGCAACGATAATCGGCGGTCTGCTGATTGGGGCGGCGAGAGGCGTAGCCGCGGAATTTACATTTTTCTTAGCCATTCCGGTTATGTTTGGGGCCAGCTTCCTTAAGATCATTAAGTTCGGTTTCCATTTTACGGGTGCGGAAGTATTTTTGCTGCTGCTTGGATGTATCATCTCCTTCGTGGTATCTATATTCGCCATCAAGTTTTTGATGCAGTATATCAAGAATCATGACTTTAAAGTATTCGGATATTACCGGATTGTTCTGGGAATCATTGTGCTGCTCTACTTTGGAATGACAGCATTATTTGCATAAAAAGCGGCAGACAGAAGTGATCCTATGCACGGCCCATGGGCCGTGCATAGCAGCGTATAAAGTACAGAAAAGAAATAGTACATTCAGTACGGAGATGGCCTCTATGGCCTTCTCTTTTTTATTTCCTGGTGGAATATTAAGGGAAATACGGCGCATAGTCTTGTTTTTTATAGAAAACATGATAAAATATAGAGATAATGTGTATGATTATGCATAACAATGTAAATTTGGAGGGTACGGAAAATGAAAAAGAAAGTTTTAAGTGTTTTATTGGTGGCAGTATGCGTATTATCAATGGCGGCATGCGGATCTAAGAAAGAAGACAGCAGTGCAGGGGATGCAGGTGACAGCGGCAAGAAGGAAAAGCTGGTGATGGCTACGAATGCAGAATTTCCGCCGTATGAATTCTATGAAGGAAAAGAAGTCGTAGGAATCGATGCTGATATTGCGGCTGCAGTAGCAGAGGAGATGGGAATGGAGCTTGAGATTGAGGACATGGCTTTTGACTCTATCATCACAGCAGTAACAAGCGGAAAAGCAGACATTGGCGCGGCAGGTATGACTGTGACTGAGGACCGTCTGGAAAATGTAGATTTTACAGATACATATGCAACAGCAACACAGGTGATTATCGTCAAAGACGATAGTGCAATCGCTGGACCAGATGATCTGACAGGAAAGAAGATCGGCGTACAGCTGGGAACCACAGGAGATATCTATGCGGACGACATTGAAGACGCAACTGTAGAGCGTTACAACAAGGGTTTTGAGGCTGTACAGGCATTGCAGCAGGGCAAGATTGATGCGGTAATCATCGATGGCGAGCCGGCGAAAGAATTTGTAAAAGAAGCGGAAGGGCTCAAGATTCTGGACGAAGCATTTACAGAGGAAGAGTATGCAATTGCCGTTAAAAAAGGAAATGATGAACTGAAAGAGAAAATTAATGATGCACTGGCTAATCTGAAGGAGTCTGGTAAATTGGATGAAATCGTAGCGAAATATATCAGCGCTGACAGTGCAGAATAAAAGAGGATACGATTATGTTGCAGACGTTGCAGGATAAGTTTTATGGGAATTTTATAGAAGAAAACCGCTGGGAATACATTTTAGATGGACTGGGGGTCACTTTACAGGTGACCTTCTTTGCCGTCATAATCGGAATTGTAATTGGTTTTCTGATTGCAATTATACGCTCCACGTATGATAAAACAGGAAAGCTGAAGATCCTTAATTTTATCTGTAAGATCTACCTGACGGTGATCAGGGGAACTCCGGTTGTTGTACAGCTTTTGATCATTTACTTTGTAATATTCGGAAGCGCAGACATCAGCAAAGTTCTGGTAGCTATTATGGCATTCGGGTTTAATTCCGGGGCCTATGTTGCCGAGATATTCCGCTCCGGTATCATGTCTATTGATAACGGACAGTTTGAGGCTGGGCGCAGCCTGGGATTTAACTATGTACAGACCATGATCCATATCATTATGCCGCAGGCTTTTAAGAATGTACTCCCGGCGCTTGGCAATGAGTTTATCGTGCTGTTAAAAGAGACATCCGTATCTGGTTATATCGCCCTGCAGGATCTTACCAAAGGCGGCGATATCATACGAAGCCGTACATATGATGCATTCATGCCTCTTATTGCGGTAGCTTTGATTTACCTGATTATGGTAATGATCTTTACAAAGCTCGTAAATCTGCTGGAGAGGAGGCTGAGAAACAGTGATCACTAATGGAGATGTATTGATTAAGGTAGAAGACCTTCATAAGGTATTTAATAACAGGCTTCATGCACTGGACGGGGTAACGGAAGAAATCCGTAAAGGCGAAGTTGTAGTAATTGTCGGACCGTCAGGCTCCGGCAAGTCAACGTTCCTCCGATCCCTAAACCTTCTTGAGACTCCGACAACGGGGCACGTATATTTTGAAGGAACAGACATTACAAGCAAGGAAACGAATATCGACCGCCATCGCCAGAAGATGGGGATGGTGTTCCAGCATTTTAATCTATTCCCACACAAGACGATTATGGAAAATATCACGCTTGCACCGATTAAGCTTCTGAAGAAGAGCAAAGCCGATGCTGAAAAGCGGGCGATGGAACTTCTGAAGCTGGTGGGGCTGGAGGAAAAGGCACATGCCTATCCGTCCCAGCTGTCAGGCGGTCAGAAGCAGCGTATTGCAATTATCCGTTCTCTGGCAATGAATCCGGATGTCATGCTTTTTGATGAGCCGACTTCCGCCTTGGACCCTGAGATGGTGGGGGAAGTCCTGGAGCTAATGAAAAAGCTCGCCCATGATGGAATGACAATGGTGGTTGTGACACATGAAATGGGCTTTGCACGGGAAGTGGCGACCAGGGTTATATTTATGGACGAAGGGAAAATAAAAGAACAGGGGGCTCCGGAGGAATTCTTTAATAATCCGGCGGAACCTCGACTTCGGGAGTTTCTTTCGAAGATTTTGTAGGCAGGGGGGCCTGATGGAAGCGGGACGCTCCGACAGCGCCGAGGGATGCTTATGCTGTTTTTGGAAACCGGCCGCTTCGCCTAAGAAGAGCTAACTGCGAAAAAACCGCATTTTATGGGACCGAGCGTATTCACTTAGAAAGCCGATGCTTTCTAAGTGAATACGCTCTGGGAAATTGATTCCGAATCAATTTTCCCCCATAAAATGCGGTTTTTCGCAGTAAACTCTTTTAAGGCACGCTTGAGGCTTCCAAAAACAGCATAAGCATCCCCCGCCGCTGTCGGAGCGTCCCGCTTCCATCAGGCTGGGCTGCATCAAATCGGGGAAGAGAGCGCTGGTATGAGGAGATTTCGGAGAGGGGATCTGGGCGGGGGCGGCGGATGGAGTTGAATTGGTGTGTAAGATTTGACAGCAGAACTTTTTTAAAGATATGATTACTTTTAGCTATCAGCCAATAATCTCCATCTATTATTTGGTTTCTTTTTAGGGGGTTCTGTGGTAGTCTAATTTTACGATGTACTAGAACGGGAAATGAAAGAGGTTTTGGTGAATGAAGTATGAACGAATAGAAAAGGCAGTGTTTCTGGAGCGGCCCAATCGGTTTATTGCTTATGCTCTGATTGGGGGGCAAAGAGAGACGATTCATGTGAAGAATACGGGGCGGTGCGCGGAGCTTCTGAAAGAGGGGGCTGTTATTTATGTGCAGGAGAGCCTTAAGCCGGAGCGGAAGACGAAGTGGGATCTGATTGCTGTGGAAAAAGGGGACAGGATGGTGAATATGGATTCTCAGATTCCGAACAGAGTGGCTCAGGAATGGATCGAAGCCGGTAATTTGTTTGGAGAGTCTCCGTTTGTCAGGGCGGAGACTACTTATGGGAACTCGAGGTTTGATCTCTATGTTGAGGCAGACGGGCGCAAGTGTTTTGTAGAGGTGAAGGGGGTTACGCTGGAAGAGGATGGCGTGGCACGGTTTCCGGATGCACCGAGTGAGCGGGCGGTTAAGCATGTGGAAGAGCTTTGTAAGGCTGTAAAGGATGGATATGAGGCTTATGTTTTGTTTGTGATCCAGATGAAGGGGATACGCTATTTTACCCCGAATATGGATACGCATCCTGCGTTTGGGGAAGCGCTGCGCAGGGCTAAGGCGGCGGGTGTGCGTATATTGGCGCGGGACTGTAGAGTGACGGCGGATAGTATTGTTATGGATGAGGCGGTGCCGGTGGTGCTGGGGAGTCCGGAGCTGAAAGAGGCAGTGGTACCCCTTGTGCGCTGGTACCGGGAACATAAACGGGATCTACCCTGGCGGCATGATATCAGTGCATACCGGGTCTGGATATCTGAGATTATGCTCCAGCAGACGAGGGTGGAGGCTGTGAAGCCCTATTTCGAAAGATTTCTAAAGGAGCTTCCTACGGTGAAGGATCTGGCAGAGGTGGAGGAAGACCGGCTTATGAAACTGTGGGAGGGGCTGGGCTATTACAACCGGGTACGGAATATGCAGAAGGCGGCCCGGCAGATTATGGAGGAATATGGCGGGGAGTTTCCGGATACATATGAGGGAATCCGTTCGCTGACGGGAATCGGGAGCTATACGGCAGGTGCGGTCGGCTCTTTTGCATTTGGGATTCCCAAGCCTGCGGTGGACGGGAATGTCCTTCGGGTGGCGGCAAGACTTATGGCGCGGGATGAGGATATTATGAAAGCGGGTGTCCGGGCACGTATTGAGGAGGAGATTGAGGAAGTGATTCCCGCCGATGCGCCGTCGGATTTTAACCAGGGGCTGATTGAGCTGGGAGCTATTGTCTGCGTGCCGAACGGTGAGCCTAAATGTATGGAGTGTCCCCTGGCCGGGCTTTGTAAGGCTAGAAAGCTTGGCATCGAGACGGAGCTGCCGGTCAGAACCAAGGCAAAGGCCAGACGGATCGAGAAGAGAACGGTTCTGATACTTTTGGACGGGGACACGCTTGCGATTAAAAAACGCCCGCCAAAGGGGCTTTTGGCCGGTCTGTATGAGTTTCCAAATCTGGAGGGTCACCTGAATAGAAAAGAAGTGATACAGTACTGCAACTCCATTGGGCTGTCTCCGCTGCATATGAAAAAGGTACAGAGTGCGAAACATATATTCAGCCATGTAGAGTGGCATATGACGGGGTATGAGATTAAAGTGGACGGGCTGGAGAGAAACTGCAGCGCGGATATGCTGTTTGTCCGCAGAGAAGAGATCGAGGATAAATACCCGATTCCTTCTGCCTTTGAGGCATATCGCCGGGGCATTTTAGAGTCCGCTCTGTTTTCTTGAATCCCGGGCGGATTTATGGTATACTCACTTTATAACATGTGGGATAAAAGGAGTGTAAATTTATGGGCGACAAGATAGAGCTGTCCAGGCAGCAGCAGAAATCAAAGGAAACAAAAGAACGGATATTCCGCGCTGCAAAGCGGATTCTCCAAAAGAATGGCTACGAAGAGCTTTCTATTAAAAATATCTGCGAAGAAGCCGGCGTGTCAAACGGAAGCTTTTACCATCATTTTAAAACAAAGGACGATCTGCTGTCTTATTATATAGAGGATCAGCCCAGCATCAACCCGGATTTGCTCGATCTGCCCAGGAATGCAGAGGAAGCGAAGATTGCCATCATCCATGTGTACCTGAACTATGTGAATTACTGCAGGGACTTGGCGTTGAGTTTATTTCAGGATATTACGACACTAAAAATCAGGCGCTGAATCCTGCCAGCCGCGCAGAGCGACCCTATCCCATTGTGACAGTGCAGACATATGTTGAGAAAGCCATGCGGGAAGGAATTGTCAGACTGAATGTCAGCATTGAAGAGTTCACGACTGACATCCGTATGATTGTAATCGGCAATGTATTTGAATGGTGTCTCCGCGGAGGGAATGCCGACTTTGAGGGCAATATGCGCCGCTCACTTGGTAAATACCTGGACAGTACGATCTTATAGGATGCGGCCGTACCCTTTGAGATTACCGGGCTTGATTTGAAAAAACTTATCCCCAGAAATGGAGGCAGCAGTATGAGATACAGCTTTATAGTGAATCCGAATTCCCGTTCTGGTATGGGAGGCATGATATGGGATATCATAGAGCCGGAACTGAAAAAAAGGCAGTTTGAATATGAGAGCTTCCGTACGGAGTACCCCGGGCATGCGTCTAAAATTACCAGCAGGATCACCGGGGACGGGGAGGTACATACCCTGGTTGTACTGGGGGGAGACGGAACCGTGAACGAAGTGCTGAACGGAATCACCGACCTTGGGAAGACGGTCCTGGGCTATATTCCCACAGGTTCCAGCAACGATTTTGCCAGAGGGATGAAGCTCCCCGCAGATCCGCTTGGGGCACTGGATATGATTCTGAAGCCCGGCAGGATCCAGCCCATGGATGTAGGGCTTTTAACCCGCGCAGGGAAAGAACGGCGGTTTGCGGTGAGTACGGGAATCGGGTTTGATGCGGCAATCTGCCATCAGGCGGCTGTATCCAGGCTGAAAGTCCTGTTAAACCATCTGAAACTGGGCAAACTGACATATGTAGGAATTGCCTTGAACAGGCTGTTCCATGACAAGCCAGTTCAGGCAGAGATCACTCTGGATGGACAAGAGATAAAAAAGTTTCCGAAGGTATACTTTGCGGCTGCCATGAACCAACCATACGAGGGCGGCGGTTTTTGTTTCTGCCCGGATGCTTCCGGGAATGACGGCCTGCTGGATGTGATTGTAATATCGGGGCTTCCCAGGCTGGCTGTCCTTTTGCTCCTGCCCACGGCATATAAGATGGCATGTGCATTTCCCGGGAATCCATGTTTTCAGGTGCAAAAAGGCAGTGATAAAAACAGAACGTCCGCTAGCTGTACATACAGACGGGGAACCCGTATTCCTGAGAGATCAGATAACGGCGGAGGTACTGGAAGAACAAATCAGGATGATCACAGCGTAAAAGAAGGAGCAGGTTATGTATGTACTGATTCTGGCTGCAGTTGGAATAGCAGCTGTTTATCTGTTTATGATTATGCCGCGTATGACGAAGCGGAAACAAATGAAGCTCTTTATGGGCCAAAAGTGGGCCCACAGAGGGCTTCATTGCGTTGAGAAAGGGATACCGGAGAATTCCATGGCGGCATTTAAGCTGGCGGTAAAAGAAGGGTATGGGATAGAGCTGGACGTTCATCTGACGAAAGACGGCCGTCTGGTTGTTTTTCACGATGATACCTTGAAGCGCGTCTGCGGGAAAGAAGGCAGAATAGAAGATATGTCATATGAGGAGCTGCAGCAATGCTATCTCAGCGGAACTTCCGAAAAGATTCCCCTTTTTTCCTCCGTCCTGTCCTATATTAAGGGGCGCGTCCCTCTGCTGATCGAGGTGAAGCTTCCCACGCAGAACACGGATATTTGTGTGCATCTGGAAGATCAGCTGCGCGGATACACCGGGCCTTATCTGATTCAGTCCTTTAACTGTCTGGTGCTTTGCTGGCTGAAAAAACACCGGAAGGATATTCTGCGGGGACAGTTATCGTCCAATTTGGTGAAAAGTGACCATTCTCCGCATTATATACTGCGTTTCTGCGTAAAATATTTGTTAAGTAACTGTATCACCAGGCCGGATTTCATTTCCTACAAATTAAAGGACAGCCAGAACGTCAGCCTTCTGGTATTACACAGCTTTCTTTTTACACCGGTGGCAGTATGGACGCTTCGTACTGCCCAAGCCATGGAACAGGCGGTAAAGCAATATGATATGTATATATTTGAGGGGATAAGGCCGTGTAGAAAAAAGTGAAGGCCCGTTAGTAATAAATTGGTAACAAATAAGCTGCAAAGGCCCATAAAATCAAAAGATTTTGTTAAGGTTTTATGAACTTTATTGTTGTGGCATGTAATTCGTGCTATAATCGGGGCAGCTAGAGAATATGCATTAAAAAAAGGGAGCGTTCGGTATGGACTTTAGGACGAAAGCCACGAATTTTATTAAGAAATATAAGCATGCCTGGGTGTTCAGCTATATCCTGATTTACATGCCATGGTTTATGTATCTTGAGAAGCATGTAACATCAGACTATCATGTCATACATTCCGTAATAGATAATAAGATACCATTTGTAGAATACTTTATTGTGCCATACTTACTGTGGTTTGTATTCATAGCAGCCACATTTTTATATTTCTTTTTTACAGATGTGGACGGTTTCTACAGGTTGGCAAAGCTGATGTTTACGGGAATGACGATTTTTCTGATTATTTCCACGTTAGTTCCAAATGGCCTGAATCTGCGTCCCATGTATTTTGCCAGGGATAATGTCTTTGTGGATATGGTAAAGATGCTTTACAAGGCAGATACCCCGACCAACGTTCTGCCAAGCCTTCATGTATATAACTCTCTGGGAGCCTGCATAGCCATCTATAACAGTAAAGTGCTGCAGAAGCATAAGGTGATAAGCTGGGGGGCTTATATCCTGGCAGCCCTGATTATACTCGCAACAATGTTCCTTAAGCAGCATTCGATCATAGACGTAATGGCAGCTTTCATCATGGCTTATACTATTTACCAGTTTGTCTATGAGATAAACCGCAAAAAAGCGCCCAAGCTCTCGAATCAGATTGCTACCTGGGGCAAATAGTACTCACAGCATATTTTAGAATATTTCATCCGTAACAGAGAGGGTTTCCCAAAGCATACTTTGGGAAACTAAGAGGACTGCGGAAAAGTGATCTTGACTTTTCAAAGTGGCTTCTGGAAACTCTGATCCGGGTGAAATTTTTTCGGTACCTGCAGGTTAAGCGGCAGCGATGGCAGCAGGGCCTGCGGCCTGCCCTGGCGGGGGCTAAAAAAAACGTCGGAATCACTATATCTATAGCCAAACCATTGGCTGTAGTGTTATAATGTGAAAAGATTAACCGGGAAGAAGATAAGGCTCCTACTTTTAGGCGGCAGGCAGGAAAAGGAAAGAGTCCTGGCGGATGTTCCATCTTCTTACGGGAATAGGTGCCGGCGTATGGCAAAGGCACGATGCTGCGCAGCGGATAAAGCGAACATCGCCGCAATGATGCTTGGCGTACTTGAATATGAAAAGAATTAGGAGGAATGAGATTAGACATGGGCAAGATAATGTTAACAGGGGACAGACCGACCGGGAGACTGCATGTGGGGCACTATGTCGGTTCATTGAAGCGAAGAGTGGAACTGCAGAATGCAGGCGAGTATGACGATATATTTATTATGATAGCGGATGCACAGGCACTGACGGATAACGCGGACAATCCGGAGAAGGTACGCCAGAATATTATAGAAGTGGCGCTGGATTATCTGGCATGCGGGCTGGATCCGGAGAAGTCGACGCTGTTTATCCAGTCACAGATACCGGAATTATGCGAATTATCTTTTTATTATATGAACCTGGTTACGGTTTCTCGTCTGCAGCGTAATCCTACGGTAAAATCCGAGATCCAGATGCGGAATTTTGAGGCAAGCATTCCGGTCGGATTCTTTACTTATCCGATCAGCCAGGCCGCTGATATTACAGCGTTTAAGGCAACCACAGTTCCGGTTGGGGAGGACCAGCTTCCGATGTTGGAACAGACGAAGGAGATTGTAAGAAAGTTTAATTCAGTTTATGGCGATACGCTCGTGGAACCCGATATTCTGCTTCCCGACAATACGGCGTGTCTGAGGCTGCCGGGTACGGACGGAAAGGCAAAGATGAGCAAGTCTTTGAATAACTGCATTTACCTCTCCGAGGAGCCGGATTCAATCAAACAGAAGGTATTTAGTATGTTTACGGATCCCACACATATTAAAATTGAAGATCCGGGTAAGCTGGAGGGCAATACGGTGTTTACGTATCTGGATGCCTTCTGCAGGCCGGAATATTTTGCGGAATTTCTGCCGGACTATGCGGATCTGGATGAACTTAAAGCACATTACCAGAGGGGCGGGCTTGGAGATATGAAGGTGAAGCGTTTCCTGAACGCAGTCCTTCAGGCAGAACTGGAGCCTATCAGAAACAGAAGAAAAGAATACCAGAAAGATATCCCATACGTATATGAGATTCTGAAAAAGGGAAGTGAGAAGGCTGAGAGCGTGGCTGCCGATACTTTGCGTGATGTGAAAGAGGCGATGAAGATTAATTACTTTGAAGACCTGGAGCTGATCAATGCACAGGCAGAGAAGTTCAGGGAGTAACGAAGCGAAGGGGTCCTAATATGCAGGATATAAAGAACTCTGAAGAGTATAAGAACCTTTGGACGCGTGCTAACTATGATGACCTGACAAAGGTATTGAACCGCAGGGCGGGCAGAGAACGTTTGATAAGTTTGTTTGAGAAGGCAAGAACAGAGAGCAGGATGCTGGTAGTGTCCCTGTGCGATGTGAATGACCTGAAGCAGATCAATGACAGATACGGGCACCGCGAAGGCGACAATATGCTGCGATATGTTGCACAGGCCATGTCCCAGGAGCTGAAAGAAAAAGATATTCTTTTCCGGTTGAGCGGGGACGAATTTGTTATGGCGTTTTATGATGAGAATGAAAACAATGCGGAAAAGCGCATGCAGAGGATCCTGGCATATCTTAAGGAAAAAAAGAATTCCAGAAAAGTGGTCTACGAAACGTCTTTTTCCTATGGCCTTGTAGAAATCTATCCGGAAGAATGCTATATAGTTGAAGACCTTCTTGAAAAAGCGGACTGCAGAATGTATATTCAAAAAAGGAATTATCATATACTGCGTGCGAAGCAGAGGCTGGAGCAGCAGAAAGATTCTGGAGTCCGGGAGTTTTTATATGATAAGGAGCATCTTTATGATGCACTTATGGAAAGTACAGATGATTATATATTTGTTGGAAACATGAAAACAGGGGTATTCCGTTATCCGCCTGCTATGGTAAAGGAATTTGGGCTGCCGGGAGAGGTAGTAGAGAATGCCGCTGCGTTCTGGGGCGGGAAGATACACCCCTATGATGAACGACACTTTCTGGAGAGCAATCAGGAGATCGCCGACGGAAGGATGGAGTCCCATGATATCGAATACCGTGCCCGGAATGCCAGGGGAGAATGGATTTGGCTTCGCTGCCGCGGCAGGATGATCAGGGACGAGAGAGGCGAACCGAATCTGTTTGCGGGAATGATTACCAATCTGGGGCGTAATCATAAGACTGATCATATGACAGGCCTTGACAACCGGTTTGAATTTGAGGGTGATGCAAAAAAATATATGGTTGATCTGGAGGCAACAGAGTATCTTGGAATTATGCTTTTGGATATGGATGACTTCCGCAATATCAACGACTTAAATAACCGTTCTTTTGGGGATGCCGTCCTGAAAATAATTGCACAGAAGATTGTCAAATTTCTTCCAGCCAATGCGAAAGTGTACCGGATGGATGGGGATGAGTTTGGAATCCTGTTTCTGAATGGATGCCAGGAAGATGCGCTGGAGGTGTTCTGCCGGATTCAGAGACATTTTCAAAAGATTCAGGACTATAAGGGGCGCAAATATTACTGCACGATGTCGGCTGGTTTTGCTTCCTATCCGGAGGATTCGGATGACTATCAGGAACTGTTGCAGTACGCGAATTACTCACTGGAATGTTCAAAACTAAAGGGGAAAAACCGGCTCACTGTATTTACGCAGGAGATCCTAGAGAGCAGAGGAAGAAAGCTTGAAATGACGGAACTTCTCAGAGAAAGTATCGAGAGAGGCTTCACCGGATTTTCTTTGAATTACCAGCCTCTGATTGTCTCCGGGACAAAACAGCTGTGTGGGGCGGAAGCGCTTGCAAGATGGCAGTGCACTGCATTCGGCGATGTGCCGCCGTCAGAGTTTATACGGATCCTGGAGCAGAGCGGACTGATTATCAATGCCGGAAAATGGGTATTTAGAGAAGCGGTCCGTCAGTGCAGTGAATGGATTAAGCGGAGGCCGGGTTTTCGAATGAGTATAAATCTTTCGTATCCCCAGATGCTGGAGGAGGATTTTGAGGTCTTTGTACTTGGAACGCTGGATACTTTCCACGTACCATATGAAAATATCACCTTGGAAGTTACGGAGACCTATCTGATTGAGCAAGACGGCATTGTACATGATATCATGGAAAGACTGCAGGAAAAAGGGATTCAAACAGCAATGGATGACTTTGGGATGGGGTATTCATCCCTATTCGAGTTGAAAAATACGCCTGCAGATATCGTAAAGATAGACCAGGGATTTGTAAGCGGGCTGACAACAGATATGTTCACTGCCACATTTATCCGCTCAATCACAGAGCTATGCCATGACGTAGGCAAAATAGTCTGCATGGAAGGCATAAAGACGGAAGAAGATTATAACGTTGCAAAAGAGATTGGGGTAGACCTGATACAGGGGTATTATTTTAGTAAAGCGCTTCCGCCAGGTAAGTTTGAAGAAGCGTTCTTATAATAAAGGAATGCTTCTATAAAAAAGAAGTTCGGATAACAAAAAAAGTCTGAAAGCAAATGCTTCCAGGCTTTTTAGCGTGCGCGAGAAGATTCGAACTCCCGACCTTCTGGTCCGTAGCCAGACGCTCTATCCAGCTGAGCTACGCGCACATACTGCAACTATTTCGTTCACAGCAGATATTAGTATATAATAAAAATCATGGGTTGTCAATAGGTTTGCGAAAAAAACATTAGGAAGTCATTTGGCCTGCCGTATTCCGGCTCAGAGTGGGTCTGAAAAATTGATCAAAAAAACTCGCTGAGAATTGTCTGGATTTTATAGTATTGTTCTTCTGTAATTAAAATTTTCCCCTTGTTTGAAGATAGCAGACCTTCTTTATAAAGAGCATCTAATTGGCGGTAAAGCGTACGGAGGCTTATATTTAATATTTGTGCCAGGTCTTCTTTTTTTGTTTTAACAATGACTGGAAAATGTGTATTTGGACAATATTGATAAAGCTGGAGTAAAAGTTTATCCCGGGTGTTGTTTAAAAGTAAGCCGTCATTTTCTGTTAATACCTGGTTAATGAAAGAAGAAAGATATTGAATATTTATCCATCCTAATATAGGGTCTGCTAATAATTCATTTATATATTTTTGGTTTGAAATACGGATATAGGAACAGGAAGAAATACAGCGTATGGTTGCCGTATGTTGTGTAAGAGTGGGATGTACGGCTTCAAAAAGCCCATAAATTTGTATAGGCCCTGCGGCGATGGATTTCAGCAATTTACCGGAAGGGCTGTATTTTTCCGTACAACAGTAACCATCCAGAAGAAGGTAGATATTGTTTGAAGGCATTTCATTCGAAATAAGCAGATCGTTTTTATCTGCGTGGTCAATTTTTAAATGTTCCTTGTGCAATAGTTCTATAAAGTCTTTGCTCAGTGGGTAGTGATAGTCTGGAGATGTAACATACTGAATAATTTTCCGAAAATTAACCGACATTTTTTGTTCCTTTCTACCAAAAAAGTGACAGATGACATTTTTTGAAAGTGTCTGTAATGATATCATATTTTCAGATAAGGCGCAACCAGAAAATGAACCGGCCTCACATTAATATTTCTAATATTGGAGGAGGAAAAAATATGTTAAATATTACTGATTTAAAAAAGGATGTAGAATCCGTGATTACGAACGGAGCTTTTACACATGAGCAGGCCATGATGAACTTGTCCGCAATTCCTTTAAACTATGTGGAGTTTTTTGAAACTACAAAAGAATTTCGAGAGCTTTTTGAGGCAGGATGTTTATGTACTATGACAGAAGGGAATGTTACGTATCAACCCAGATATGCCCTTCCTGATTATGAAAAATTAATGCGGGAGGGATGTAAGTTTCTGAGGCTGGATCCCCCAAAATGTTTGTTTGATGCGATACAGACACTGGAAATGTTTTACCGTCATATTCCATCTGTTACGCATTATCCGGTGTATTTGGGGTCAGTTGATAAACTTTTGGAACCGTTTATGGATGACGAGCATGCATATGACCTGATCAAAAGTTTTTTGATTTTTTTAGACCGCTCGATTCCTGATTCCTATTGTCATATGAATCTTGGTCCTGAAGCTACCAGAGCGGGAGAAATGATTGTTGAAATTGAAACAGAGCTGAAAAATGCAATTCCATCTATCACATTACTTTATGATTCTGACATAACGCCTGATAATTTTGCAGAAAAATGTGTTATCTGTGCGTTGAATTGTGCAAAGCCAAGCTTTGCAAATCATAAAGAGTATAGTAAATTGTATGATGTGCCATATGGCATTGCAAGCTGTTATAACGCACTTCCAGTTTCCGGAGGCTCGTATACTTTATCAAGAATTGTACTCAGCAGGCTGGCAGAGAGGGCCAAGGATAGTGAACATTTTGTAAATGAATTGCTGCCGCATGCGGTGAAGGTATTATGTGAATATATCGAACAAAAGATTGAGTTTTTAGTGGAAAAGAGCCATTTTTTCAAGTCTAATTTTCTTGTAAAAGAAGGATTTTTGAAAGTAGAAAATTTCACGGGTATGTTTGGCATTGTTGGAATGAACGAATGTGTAAACAGGCTGATGGAAAAAGAAGGACGGCCGGATAAGTATGGTTACAGTGAATATGCAGATCAGTTGGCGGTTAATATATTAGAGACAATGAAAGAATGTGTGAATTCTTTTAAAAGTAAATATTGTAACTGCACAGATCATCATTTTACTATGCATGCACAAGTAGGGATTGACAGTGATTATGATATCAGCCCCGGAGCAAGAATTGCAATTGGTTCTGAACTTCCGCTGCATGAGCATCTAAAACATTGTGGCATGGTACATCCTTACTTCACATCGGGTGTCGGGGATATCTTTCCATTTGATGCTACAGCGCAGAGAAACCCTGATGCAATCCTGGATATGATAAAGGGAGGATTCTCTCAGGGAATGAGATATTTTTCTACCTACTCATCTGACAGCGATGTTATACGTATCACCGGGTATCTGGTGAAAAAATCAGACGTCGCAAAATTGGATGCAGGAATTGCTGTTCCGCAGGCAAACGCTATGTGGGGATACTATGAGGTGAAGAACAGTAAGGTTTATGATAGAAAGGTGCGAAATTTATAATGGCTGCGGTGAATAAAATCATACATAGCAGCGTAGTGGATGGGCCGGGGAACAGGGCTGCGGTATTCCTTCAGGGATGTAATTATAAATGTGTTTACTGCCATAATCCGGAAACGATAGAAAAATGTACAGGATGCGGACTCTGTATAGAACAATGCCCGGCCGGAGCATTGCGTTTGGAGAAAGGAACTGTGCAGTGGGATAAAATGCTTTGTTGTGAGTGTGATACCTGCGTCCATGTTTGTCCGCATCTGTCATCCCCAAAAACAAAGAATTATACAGCAAGGCAGATAATGGAGGAGATTCGGGGTGATATACCTTTTATACGGGGGATAACAACATCAGGAGGGGAGTGTTCCCTGCAGAGAGATTTTATCGTTGAGTTGTTTAAGCTGGCAAAGGAACAGGGACTTACTACATTGGCAGACAGTAATGGCAGTTACGACTATACTCAGGATGAGGAACTTTTACAGGTTTGCGATGGCCTTATGCTGGATGTGAAAGCATTTGACCCGGATGCACATATTAGGCTGACAGGAATGGATAATAAAATGGTTTTAAAAAATGCAGTATTTCTGGCAGAACATGAAAAGCTGGAAGAAATTCGTACGGTAATCGTACCGGAGTACTTACCAAATAAAGATACGGTGGATAGGATCACGAGATTGTTAAGACCATATTTAAAGAGAAGAGAAATCCGATATAAACTTATCGCATACAGGCCGTTTGGGGTCCGGGCTCCTTACAGGGAAACACTGCGGTCTCCCGATCCTTCGGAGATG
This sequence comes from Clostridiales bacterium VE202-21, assembly GCA_000509105.1. Taxonomy (GTDB): domain Bacteria; phylum Bacillota; class Clostridia; order Lachnospirales; family Lachnospiraceae; genus Faecalicatena; species Faecalicatena contorta. The sequence continues at coordinate 60,708 of BAIF02000027.1, forward strand.
CAGCGCTATAAAGAGATCGCGCTGAAAAATGGATTTCATGATATTGTAATAATCTGATAGTGTCACGAAAGAAAGGAGGAGTTCTATGATGAAAATCTGTATCGACTGCGATCCGGGAGTGGACGATTCACTGGCAATATTATTTGCGTTATGCCGGCCGGATATTGAAATTGTCGGAATTACGACAAGTGCTGGGAATGTAACTGCAAAGCAGGGGGCCGAGAATACATTAAGGATTCTGAAGCTGGCAGGAATGGAGGGGAGAATACCAGTCTGTATTGGTGCGGAAAGCCCGCTGGAAGGGGAATGCGGAGAATTCCCGTATTTTATACATGGAAAAAATGGGATTGGAAATGTTGAGTTACCCGCAGCAGAGCAAAAGCCAATAGAAATGGATGTTTGTGATTTCCTGTATCAAAAGGCATGCGAAAATGAAGGGGAAATGACATTAATTACATTAGGGCGTATGACAAATATCGCTATGGTGTTGGCAAAATATCCAGACTTTCATAAAAAAATCAAGCGGGTTGTTTCCATGGGGGGAACTCTGCATGCATCAGGAAATGTGTCACCGGTAGTGGAAGCTAACATAGGCGGGGATCCGGAGGCAGCGGATATTGTAGTACAGACTCCGTGGAACTTAACAATGGTCGGCTTGGATGTCACTTTAAAGACAATCCTTAGAAAAACAGATATCGATCAGGCGCTTGGCAGCTGCCGACAAGAATGCAAAGAGCTGCTTGTATTCTTACAACAAGAAATGAAGTGGTATATGCAGGGCGCTCACCGTCAAAATTGGATGCGGGAGTGCTGCCCGCTTCATGATCCACTGGCAATGGTTATTGCAGCGGATCCCGCGCTTGTTAGCACACAAAAACGAATTACGAGGATTGAGTGTGAAGGAAAGTATTGTCGTGGTATGGTTGTAACAGATTTAAGAGAGCACCCGATAAAAGGGAGATATGTTGAACATTGTATAAATGTAGATTCTGAAAAAGTACTGAATACATTATTTGCAGCTTTTCAGTAACTTTTATTAATGAGGAGTAATACAGCAAAGGAGAAAGAATATGAAAAAGGTAGTATCGTTTTTATTAACACTTATCATGGTATTTGGTCTAATGGGATGTGCAGGTTCGGACAAAGAGAAGAAAAAGGAGGACACAAATGTGTCCGGAAATGAGAATACGGATCTAAAGGCTGCTGTCATATTGGGAATAGGAGGACTTGGAGATCAATCTTATAACGATTTGGTTTATAGCGGGTTAGAGCGTGCAAAGGAAGAATTGGGAGTAGATTTTGACTATGCAGAGCCCAAAGAAGTTACAGATTTTGAAACGATTCTTAGGGATATGAGTGATTCTGGTGAGTATGCAGTCATTATTGGAATCGCTTTTGATCAATTGGATGCTTTTACAATGGTTGTACCGGACTATCCTGATCAGCAGTACGCACTCATTGATGCGACGCTTCTTGAAGAAAATGTGGCAAGCTATGCAAGCAAGGAGCAGGAGGGCGCATTTCTTGTAGGTGCGCTTGCAGCTTATATGAAACAGGATGCGGCGTCCTATCATTTGGAGGATAATCACAAGTATGGGTTTGTCGGCGCAATGGAGTCAGAAACAATTGACCGGTTTGCCGCAGGCTATCAGGCTGGCGTTAAGTATGTAGACTCAGATGCCGATGTGGCCATACAATATGTAGGAGGAGATAATCCTTTTGGGGATACTACAACAGCTAAGGAAATCGCAGGCAGCCAGTTTGCAAAAGGATATGATATTATTTTCCATGCTGCGGGAGGATCAGGTCTTGGAGTATTTGCAGCCGCAAAAGAGTCTGATTTCATCGCAATCGGTGTGAATTCAAATCAGAATACAGTAGATCCAGATCATATTGTTGCAAGCATGCTCAAGCGGGTAGACAATGCAGCATATGATATTGTAGAATCTACAGTAAATGGCAATCTAAAAGTTGGTGAAGAAACCGTACTGGGTCTGTCTGATGAAGGAATTGGTTATACATTAGAGGGGAGCAATATAAAAGTTCCGGATGAAATTGTAGAGCAGTTAGAAACAATTAAATCGCAGATTATCAGTGGAGATATCGAAGTACCATCAGAGCTGTAAAAATTAGAAAAAGAAGATGTTTTTTATCGGGGAACATCTTCTTTTTTATAGAGAATAGTTGAGGTGACAACGGTGTTAGCTGTAGAAATGAGAAATATTACAAAACGTTTTGGGAGTTTCACTGCAAACGACCAGATCAACTTTTTGGTGGAAAAAGGGGAGATACACTGTCTGCTTGGAGAAAACGGTGCGGGGAAAACAACTCTCATGAATATACTGTTTGGTTTATATAAGGCAGATGAAGGATCCCTGAAAATAAATGGAGAGGATATCGTAAAGCATTCAGCAAAGAAAGCATTCCAATGTGGGCTTGGCATGGTGCATCAGCATTTTATGCTCGTAGATGCACTGACAGTGTGGGAAAATGTAGTTGTAGGGAATGAACCGGGCAGATTTGCGATTGACAGAAAGACAAGCATTCAGCAGGTACAGCAAATTTCAGACTGTTATAATTTCGGACTAAATGTAGAAGATAAAGTCTCGGAGTTGTCCATAGGCATGAAGCAGCGTGTTGAAATACTGAAAACACTTTATCGGGGGGCAGAAATCATTATTTTGGATGAACCGACTGCTGTGCTTACGCCTCAGGAAGTGGAACAGCTGCTGGACATTTTCCGGGACATAAAAAGGCAGGGAAAAACCATTATTTTTATTACACACAAATTAAATGAGACAAAAGCGGTCTCTGACTCTGTTACAGTTTTGCGGGGAGGAAAATCAGTATTTAGTGCGGCTACAAAAGATGTGGACATAAAGACTCTTGCGAACAAGATGGTCGGCCATGAGGTTGCTTTTAATCTAAAACGGCTTCCGAATGATATTGGAGAGGCTGTTGTTTCTCTCAATCAGGTACGTATTTTAGACAATGCTCAAGAGACAGTATCATTTGATATTCATGCAGGAGAGATTTTGGGAATTGCCGGTGTAGAAGGAAATGGCCAGATGCAGCTAGAGGAAATTCTGATGGGATTTCAAAAATGTAAAGAGGGATCCATAATAATCAAAGGGGATGATGTAACAAAATGGTCCACTAGAAAACGCTTAGAGAAGGGGATCAGCTATATTCCATCGGAAAGACATCAAAGGGCAATACTAACTAACTTTTCAATTTTGGATAATTATTTACTGGGAAATCAATATAATAAAAAGTTTGTAAAAAAGGAACTGATTAATTATACATACTTAAACAAAATGGTATCAGCATCAATGAAAAAATATGATGTACGTGCGATAGACGAGAAACAGACTGTTGGTTCCTTATCAGGCGGAAACCAACAAAAAATGGTTCTTAGCCGTGAAGTGGAGAAAAATTCGGATTTTGTGCTTGTTTGTCAACCGGTACGTGGGTTGGATATAGGTGCCATTCATTATATTCATAAAATATTATTAGAATTAAGAAAACAAGGGAAAGCGATTTTATTAATTTCTGCAGAGCTGACAGATATTTTTTCAGCTCAGCGATAGAATTGCGGTATTATACAAAGGTGAAGTGATGGCTCTGAAAAAGAATGAAGAATTTACGAAAGAGTCCATAGGTCTTTTAATGGCTGGACAGAAAGGCGGGGAATAAATGGGGGTGCAGGAAAAAAGAAAAAGTCATTTGATGCTGCCTGATCTGCAAAATTTATTGCTGTCAGCCATTGCAATCATCTTATCTTTATTTATAACAGCGGCTATTATGTTAGCTTCTGGATATCACCCGATTGAGGCTTTTCGGGCATTACTTGATGGCGCTTTTGGCTCTCGAAATTCGATGGCTACAACGTTGGGCAAGACCATACCATTAGTGTTTGTGGGTTTGGCATGTGCATATTCCAATAAGGGCGGGCTTTTTAACATTGGCTGTGAAGGACAGTTGTATATTGGAGGACTTGCGGCAACAGTCACAGCTTTGCAAATGCAGGGTATGCCCAGAGTCCTGGTATTAGCAGCATCTTTTACTGCGGGGATGTTGGCTGGCGGGCTTGTCGGCGGGGTGAATGGTTTCTTAAAAGCGAAATTGAATATCAATGAAGTATTAGTAGCAATCATGCTGAACTATATCTTAAAGTTTTTTGCCAGTTATTGTGTACATGGCCCCTTACAGGATCCAGAGTCCAGTGTGGCACAGACTACTGCGATTGGGGAGAATTATATGCTTACAAAATTAGTGCCTAAATCTCAGTTAACTACAGCTGTTTTGATCGGAATCCTATTGGCTGTCTTATTATATCTTTTTTTTAATAAAACAAGGGCGGGATTCAATATCAGGGCTGTTGGAGAGAATGGTACGGCAGCGCAGGCATCTGGTATTGGAATGATACGTACAGTGATTATGACGATGGCTGTGAGTGGTGCATTAGCTGCACTGACAGGTATTACGGAAGTATTTGGAAAAACAGGGAAATTTGTGGATGGTTTTTCACCAGGTTATGGCTTCACCGGTATTGCAGTGGCAGTGTTAGGACGAAATCATCCGTTAGGCGTGCTATTGAGCGCACTTCTGTTTGGAATCATGGAATCCGGGGCAATGAAAATGAGCTACATAGCAGGAGTATCTACCAGTATGATTAAGGTAATGCAGGGGCTGGTGATCCTGTTTGTAGCAACGCCTGAACTTGTTTCTTTCATAAAGGGAAAGGGGGCAAAATAGGTGGATAATTTGGAACAACTCATTTCTATGAATATGCTGCTAGTGACGTTGAGAATGGCAATTCCTCTTATTCTGGCTTCCATCGGGAGTGTGATTTGTGAACGCAGCGGGATCATAAATCTTGGCATTGAAGGTATGATGCTGGCTGGCGCTTTAGGTGCGGTGATCGGGACCTCTATATTTCAATCGCCATGGATGGGAACATTAGCTGCTATTTTGATGGGAGGAGTATTTGGTCTGATTCATGCAGTTCTTTGTATCCGATACCATACAAATCAAGCCGTTAGTGGTGTGGGAATAAATATTTTTGCTTCTGGATTGACAATTGTTCTATGTAAAGCAATCTGGGACAAAGAAGGATTGAGTGGAGAAGTTGCGCAGATTCCAACCGTGACGGTTCCTCTTTTACATAAGATTCCAGTGATCGGTCCACTATTTGAAGAGCAGTCCCCGTATTTGTATATCACTATATTGATCGTAGCCATTTCATGGTATGTGATGTATCGTACAAAAGTGGGCCTGCGTCTTCGTACAATAGGTGATCATCCGAAAGCGGCGTCTACTGCCGGGGTAGATGTTACGAAATATCGTTATGTAGCAGTGATAGTATGCGGAATGTTATGCGGTTTATCCGGTTCCTTTTTGTCGATCGTGCAAAATAATCTTTTTGTAAAAGAGATGGTTGCGGGAAGAGGATACATAGCTCTTGCAGCGACAATTTTTGGAGGCTGGAATCCACTGGGATCTTTTTGGGCAAGTATGTTGTTTGCTTTTTCACAGGCACTTAGAATTACGCTTGACTTGAATATACCGGAACAATTTCTGCAAATGCTTCCATACCTGTTGACAATGTTTGTTCTGATACTTGCAGGCGGAAAAGCAAAGGGGCCACAGGCCTCAGGTGACATCAAAGACTAGAGAGTGAGTAATATGGAAAAGGAAAGTATTCTTATTAAAAATATAAAATGTCTTGTTACATGTGATGAGAAGGATCATGTATTTACTAATGTGAATATGTATATAGAAAAAGGTAAAATTTCTTATATCGGTTCAGAGAGCAGAAAAGCGAAAAAAATTATTGATGGAACACATTTTGTGGTTTATCCTGGTTTAATAAATACACATCATCATTTGTATCAGATATTTAGCCGTAATCTTCCAGAGGTTCAGCACATGGAGTTGTTTCCGTGGCTGCGATATTTATATGAAATATGGAAAAATATTGATGAAACAACGATATATTATGCCACGTTAATTGGTGCCGGTGAGTTGATGAAAAATGGCTGCACAACTTGCTTTGATCATCATTATGTATTTCCGGAAAACGGAAAGCATCTGATTGAAAGTCAATTTGAAGCGGCAAATAAGCTGGGAATTCGTTTTCATGCATCAAGGGGGAGCATGGATCTCAGTCAAAAGGACGGCGGACTTCCTCCGGACACGGTAGTGCAGACAACCTCAGAAATTATAAAGGATTCCCAAAGATTAATTGAGCGGTATCATGACGTTTCGGAAGGATCCATGCGGCAGATTGCGTTAGCTCCCTGTTCTCCGTTTAGTGTTTCAGAAGATCTAATGAAAGAGTCTCAGCAGCTTGCAAGAGGCTTTGGCGTGCGCCTTCATACACATTTGGCAGAAACGCGGGATGAAGAGTGCTATATGATGGATAAAATGGGAATGAGACCATTAGAGTATATGGAAAAACTGGATTGGCTGGGATCGGATGTATGGTTTGCACATGGAATTCATTTTAATGACAGGGAACTGGAATTGTTAAAATCAACGGGTACCGGGATTGCACATTGTCCGATTTCAAACATGAAATTATCCTCAGGGGTTGCCCGGATTCCCGAGATGCTCCGTCGGGGAATCCGGGTTGGCCTTGCAGTTGACGGCAGTGCCAGTAATGATGGATCCAACCTTTTGGAGGAAATGCGGGCAGCATATTTGCTGCATAGACTGCAGGCAAGCTCTGATGCACCAGATGGATATGAGATTCTGAAAATGGCAACCAGAGGTGGCGCAGAGATTCTTGGGCGTAAAGATATAGGGAGTCTTGAGATTGGAAAGCAGGCAGACTGTTTTATGATCGATATTCGGAAATTGGAGTTGGTTGGAGCGCTGGAGGATGCAAAATCCATGCTTGCTACAATTGGGTATAAACAGCCGGTCGATTATACGCTTGTGGCAGGCAAAATAACGGTGAGCGAGGGAAAGTTGACTGCTTTGGAAGAAGGGCGGTTAATTGAGGACGCAAATCAAGTTTCGAAAAATTATTTGTGTAATTAACATGTTTAATATAGCGGAACACATGCGGAAATGTATGGCTGTTCAATAGAAAAAGGAGGAAAATGAAAGTGTTTCATTTCCTCCTCTTTTCTGGTACCAATTCTAAACGGATTTTATATTGGCCGGAACAGATGGCGTGGGATTCCGTCTACAACGATCGGAGAGACATCGCCCTGTATCAGCGGACGCACGTAGTTGAGGAATTCCTGGGTTACGTAAGTGCCCTCTTTGTTTACCCAGTTTCTCGGGACGAGCTTTTCATCATTTGCTATTTTGTGTACGTCTTTGACCTCTGTGCCGCTCTGATATGGGTCATCGGAGAGCCGCTGCAGGACGACCATTTTGCCGGAGTCGCCTTCATCTGCAGCTTTTACCGCCGCACCGCCTACCTGATACGCTTCCAGGATGTCCACGCGGGATGCACAGTGGGATGCGGAACGCTGCAGGCTGCTCAGTTCTATTGTACGGGTCTTGCAGCCGACCTCACCTGCGATATAGCTAGCAAGATAGTTGGCAGTGCCGGAGAGCTGTTTGTGTCCAAATGCATCTACGAAGTCGATGCTCTGTCCCAGCTCGCATACATAACGGTTGTCCTTGAGCCGGATACCTTCGGAAACGGCAATGACAACAGAGGGTTTCCTGGCGAGCAGTTCACGGACCTTGGCGCCGAAAGTCTCAATGTCAAAAGGCAGCTCCGGAAGATAGATCAGGTCGGGACCTGCGCAGTCCTCGCCTTTTGCAAGCGCAGAAGCGCCTGTCAGCCAGCCGGCATTGCGTCCCATGATCTCTACAATAGATACGAGTCCCTTTTCGTATTCCAGGCAGAAGCTGTCGCGGATGATCTCTTTCACAGATGTGCCGATATATTTGGCGGCGCTTCCATAGCCCGGGGTGTGGTCTGTGAGTGCCAGGTCATTATCAATCGTCTTGGGGCAGCCCACAAAGCGGGTGGGATGTCCTGTGACAATGGCGTAGTCGGATAATTTTTTAATAGTATCCATGGAATCATTTCCGCCGATGTAGATGAAAGCTTCGATTTCGAGTTTATCCAGAATCTGAAATATCTTGTCGTATACATCCATGTTTTCGTGAATCTCCGGGAGTTTATAACGGCAGGAACCGAGAAATGCCGCGGGAGTTCTCTTGAGTAATTCCGCATCCAGTTCAGTTTTAATAAAATCTGCCATATCTATATATCTTTCCTGCAGCAGGCCTTGAATCCCGTGCAGCATTCCGAATACTTTTTTGGCTCCGCGGTCCTTGGCCGTGCGGTATACTCCTGCGAGGCTCGAATTAATTGCTGCTGTTGGTCCGCCGGACTGGCCGACGATTACATTTCCTTTCATGTCTGTTACCTCCGTCTCTCGATTATAGTAGTTTTCGCTTCTGATAAAGAAAACGATTTATATCCATTTTAGTGCATAATGACCAATTTGTAAACGAAAAAATATAATAAGTTGTGGAAATGTGCAAAATAATTACGCGGATTGGGACTGCAGATTGTGGAATGCCTGGGTTTATGAAGGCATTCTATGTACAGAATGCCCTGAAAATGCTATAATATTGGACAAAGTAAGAAAAGTCCCAATAAAAAGGACTTATATTTAGGAGGAGAACAAATGCATCAGTATGACTATCTGGTAGTGGGGGCAGGTCTGTACGGCGCTGTGATGGCCCGCGAACTGAATAAAAGAGGAAAGAAGTGCCTTGTGATTGACAGACGTGACCACATAGCAGGAAATATTTACTGTGAAGACATAGAAGGGATTCACGTACACAAATATGGAGCTCATATTTTCCACACATCCAATAAAAAAGTATGGGAATATATGAACCAGTTTGCTGAGTTTAATCATTATATTAACTCTCCGATTGCAGTTTACAAAGATGAGCTGTACAACCTGCCTTTTAACATGAACACATTCAGCAAGATGTGGGGGATCCGGACTCCGCAGGAAGCGAAAGACATGATCGCAAAGCAGGTTGCGGAGACAAATATTACAGATCCCCAGAATTTGGAGGAGCAGGCTTTGTCTCTGGGGGGGCGTGATGTCTATGAGAAGCTGATCAAGGGGTATACGGAAAAGCAGTGGGGGAGAGACTGCAGGGAGCTTCCGGCATTTATTATCAAAAGACTGCCGTTTCGATACACCTATGATAATAACTATTTCAACGACAGGTACCAGGGGATTCCAATGGGGGGCTATACGGCTGTTGTTGAAAAGATGCTGGAAGGAATCGAAGTCAGAACCGGAACAGACTTTTTTGCATTTAGAAAAGAAAACCCGGATATTGCGGCGAACATCATTTTTACCGGCATGATAGATGAATATTTTGAGTACAGACTCGGGGCGCTGGAATACCGTTCTGTGCGTTTTGAGACAGAGGTGCTGGACTGTGACAACTATCAGGGCAATGCGGTGGTGAATTATACAGAGCGGGAAGTTCCCTATACCAGAATCATAGAGCACAAGCATTTTGAATTCGGTAAACAGGAAAAGACCGTGATCTCCAGAGAGTACTCCTCAGAATGGTCTGTAGGAATGGATCCTTATTATCCGGTTAATGACGAAAAAAATAACAGCCTGTTTGAACAGTACAAAGAGCTGGCGGCCCGGGAGAAGAATGTGATATTCGGGGGGCGGCTCGGAGATTATAAGTATTATGACATGGACAAGGTCGTGGAAGCGGCCTTAAACAGACTGGAAGAAATGTAAGGGCAGGCGCATAAGATGAATAATAAGAAGACAAGCCTGTGGCAGCAGATTACCAGGTTCGCGGTGGTCGGGGGAAGCGCGTTTCTCATCGATTACGGGATTATGATTTTATTGACGGAACTGTGCGGGATCAATTATCTGATTTCCAGTGCAATATCGTTTACGGTCTCTGTGATCTACAATTATCTGCTGAGTGTCCACTGGGTATTCAATGTAACAGGAAACAGAAGCCAAAAGCAGGATTTTGTGGTATTTATCATCCTGAGTATAGTCGGGCTGGGGATAAATCAGTTAATCATGTGGATCTGTGTGGATAAACTGGGGATATTCTATATGATTTCCAAGATCGGAGCAACCGCTATTGTAATGGTTTATAATTTTATCACCAGAAAGATATTTCTGGAGAACGGAAAAGAAGAGTAGTGGGCAAAAAGTTACTGCGTATGGCTCATAGGCCGTGAATAGTAACGGCAAAAATGCAGGCACAATAGTGCTTGCATTTTTTGTGCAGATCAAGTAAGATACAAGTATTCTGATAGATCTGATTTTACATTTCAAAGTTTCATTCACCATCGGTTCTGATAAATATCTCCATCAAGGAAACACTGCAGAAAGGAGTATGATTGATTAAGGAAAGAAAATATGATGTAATTAAATTCATAGAACATAACGGAAAATGCCGCGTGGTTATGGACTGCATTGCGGGCAGGCTGCTGATATACAGGCTGCAGGATACAGACAGGCTGACGAAGGAAGCTGTATTTGAATGGCTCACAATGCTTGTGGGAGAATTGGATAAGTACCACAGATGCAAAAGGGAACAGTGCTATCGGTATCTGAATCCATACAGCGTCCTTGTAACAGCTGAAAATAAAATATTTCTGCTGGATCTGAGTGCGGCGAGCAATGGCTTTGTCCTGCAGAATATGCAGAAGCCCGCTATGCGGGAGCATTTTGTGAAACCGGTTATCCAGATCAAAGAGAACACCAGGCTTTCTATGGATCTGTACAGCCTTGGAAAAACAATGCAGTTTACACTGGCCCGTGCAGAGCCGGTGATCACTCTCTCAAGAAGGGAAGAATACCTTCTGTCTGGAATTATTGAAAAGTGTCTCGGTGAAAATCCCAAGAAAAAATATGTTGATTTGAAAGAAGTTCTGAAACAATTACCCAAAGTGAGCAGTATAAAGAATGAGATACAGAAGAAGATGATGAAAAAGAGCGTGCTTATTATAGCGGCCATCGTAGTGCTTTTGACGGCTGTATGGGCAGGCAAAGCGCTTGCATGTACCGGCGATGTGGGAGAATCCGGCAGGGAGGCCATAGAAGAGACGGTATATAGGTAAGGGAGAAAAGCGTGGTAAAACAGATCGATCAGAAAAAGTTCCTGTAAAAGGGAGGATGCCGGGTAGTCGCTTTTGCGGCTCCCGGCATGTATTATGAAAAAGTTTATTCAAATAGTATTGCACCTGTTGTCGAATGTCAGTATCAAATGTTTTATTCTTCATTTGATATATTTAGTATATTCAAAAGAAATGAAGAAAGCATGAGTAGAAAATGAAAGTTTTTTTAATGATAAATGAACAAACTATGAACAAACGGAAGGGGCAGTTTTGATTCCGCCCCGTTTTTGGTTCTATTTAGATTTTACGGCCAGATTGCTCTTGCTTTTTTTGCATCCACTACACGTTTTACTGCAATCAGGTATGCGCCTGTACGAAGCGTTGTATGTTGCTGCTCTGCGATATTCCATACGGCTTCAAATGCGGGATCCATAATGTTTTTCAGCTTTTCGTTTACCGTTTCTTCTGTCCAGCTTACGGATTGGATATTCTGTACCCATTCAAAGTAAGAGACTACAACACCGCCGGCGTTTGCGAGGATATCCGGAACAATGACAATCCCTTTGGCATTCAATGTTTGGTCTGCTTCCGCGGCGATCGGGCCATTGGCGGCTTCTACGATGACGTCTGCTTTGATCCGGTCTGCATTAGAGGCGTTGATCTGGTTTTCCAGTGCAGCTGGAATCAGAACTTTGACATCCAGTTCAAGCAGTTCTTCATTGGAAATGCGGCTTATTCCGTCTTCACTGTAATCTTTCAACAGATTTCTGCGGTCTTTGGACAGGTATTCGAGGATGGCCGGGACATTCAGGCCGTCCTCCTTGTAGATTCCGCCGGATACGTCGCTGACGGCCACTATTTTCATGCCTTCTTTGTAAAGGAGTTTTGCAGTTATGCTTCCTACATTACCCATTCCCTGAATGGCCGCGGCTGCTCCATTCGGATCCTGGCCCAGCTTCTTGAGGATGTTTTTGGTGGTGAACATTACGCCGCGGCCTGTCGCCTCGTTACGCCCGAGCGCGCCCCCGAGTTCAATTGGCTTTCCGGTAACAACGCCATGTACACAGTGGCCCTTTAACATGCTGTAGGTGTCCATCATCCAGCCCATGACGGCTGCATTGGTTCCTACGTCCGGAGCCGGAATGTCCTGTTCCGGTCCGATCAGCGGGGCGATAGCGGCGGTAAATCTTCTCGTGATGGCACGGATTTCATTTTCAGATAACTTATTCGGGTCACAGACAACGCCGCCCTTGCCGCCGCCGTAGGGGATGTTGACAACAGCACATTTGAAAGTCATCCAGGCCGCCAGTGCCTTAACTTCATCTAGGTTTACGGCCGGATGAAAACGGATACCGCCTTTGGCAGGCCCTCTGGAAGTAGAGTGCTGGATGCGGTAGCCCTCAAAAACATGAGTGGTTCCGTCATCCATTCGAACCGGAATTGCTACCTTTAACTCTCTTTCAGGATATTTGATTGCTTCAATGTCGCTGTCCGAGTACCCCAGAATGTCGGCAGCTTCTTTTACTACTTTTAATACGTTGTCATAAGGATTATACTGTCCCATAACGATTCTCCTTTTCATGAACTAAAAATTAATCGGGTTTCATTATTTTTTCGATTCCGGCAATTTTTACACAGATGGTAAAGATATCCATTGCCTTTTCCAACTCCTCAATGACGGGATAGGTTGGGGCAATACGGATGTTGCTGTCCTTCGGATCTTTTCCGTAAGGATATGTGGCCCCTGCTTCTGTCAGTGTAACGCCTGCAGCCCTGGCCAAATCTACGGTGCGTTTGGCGCAGCCCGGAAGCGTATCCAGGGATACGAAGTAACCGCCTCTCGGAGTACTCCAGGATGCAAGGCCGGTTCCGGACAGGTTCTGCTCCAGCTTATCGAGCACCATATCAAATTTGGGCCTTAATTCTTCCGCCAGCTTTTCCATATGAATTCTAATATTTTCGGGTGTTTTGAAAAACCGGACATGCCGCAGCTGGTTTAGTTTGTCATGTCCGATGGTCTGTGCCGACATATGCTTTTTCAGTTCTTTTATGTTTTCCGGCCCGGAAGCGATTAGTGAGATTCCTGCGCCGGGAAAGCTGATTTTGGAGGTGGAGAAGAAATAGTATGCTCTCTCCGGGTGTCCGGCATCCATACAGGCCTTTAATATGTCTTTTAATGGGACCTCCTCATATATATGATGTATGCCATAAGCGTTGTCCCAGAAAATTCGGAAGTCGTCTGCAGCGGTATCCATAGACGCAAGCTGATCTACAACGTAATCGCTGTAGCATACTCCCTGTGGATTTGAGTGGAGCGGCACACACCAGATTCCCTTGATGGAGGCATCCTTGCGTACCAGATCCATCACAATGTCCATGTCCGGACCGTCTTCTTTCAGCGGTACAGATATCATCTCGATACCGAGCTCCTCACAGATCTTGAAGTGCCGGTCGTAACCGGGAACCGGGCAGAGAAATTTTACCGGAGTGCCAATATATTTTTGCCAGAGCCAGGGTTTGCAGCCGCCGGTTCCGAACAGACACAGGAAACTGAGTGTATCAAACATCAGGTTCAGGCTGGCATTTCCACCGATTATTATCTGTTCAGGGTTCAGGCCAAGCAGCTCCCCAAAGAGCTGTCTGCACTCGGGAATCCCTTCCAAGATACCGTAGTTTCTGGCATCGGTACCATCGGCCAGGGTATAGTTTTCCATTTTGTTAAGCAGTTTATTGCTCAGGTCCAGCTGTGCGGCAGCAGGCTTGCCTCTCGCCATGTTCAGATTCAGGTTCTGCACCCGGGCTTCCTGATACTGAATCTGCAGGTCCTTCAGTAAAGCATTCAGGTCTTCACTTGAATAGTCTGTGATTGCTTTCATAATCTCCTCCTTCTGGGGTGTTTCTTTTCTTGATTTTATTATAGAAATAGCATAGAATAAAAACAAATATTTATATTTATATAGTTAATATAACCAAATGCTTATGGGATGGAGGAATGGTATGTTCAGCGGAATGAACTATGTGTATGAAGTATATAAAGAAAGAAGCTTTTCCAAGGCTGCGGAGAACCTATATATATCACAGCCGGCGCTCAGCGCATGATTAAAAAGGTGGAAAACAAGGTGGGAATGCCTCTTTTTGACAGGAGCACCAACCCCATCCAGCTGACAGACTGCGGGAAACGGTACATAAAAACGGCTGAAAAAATCATGGATCTGGAAGATGAGTTTGCCTACTATGTGGGCAATCTGCATGAACTTAAGACCGGGCATCTTTCTGTGGGAGGAACATACCTATTCTCCTCATTTATATTTCCACCTATTATCTCCAGATTCCGTGAGACTTATCCTAACGTAAAGGTAAGCCTTTTCGAGGGGCACACTCCGCTTCTGGAGCAGAAGCTTTTTGCAGGGGAACTGGATATTATTATTGATAACTATCTGCTGGATGAATCTATTTATGAAAAGAAAATCTTCATGGAGGAGCACCTGCTGCTGGCGGTCCCGGCTTCTTTTGACAGCAATAAAAGGGCGACAAAATACCGGCTGAGCGTAGACGATGTGAGGGGAAATGTCCATCTGCAGCCGCAGTTTCCCGGCGTTCCGCTGAAAAAATTTAAGGATGATCCTTTATCGTACTGCGGGCTCACAACGATACAAGAGAGCGGGTGGAGGCTATCTGCCGGAGGGCGGGGGTGCAGCTGAACTATTCCTTAAAGCTGAATCAGCTGCTGACTACCTATCATCTGACGGAATTTGGAATGGGCGCCTCTTTTGTCAGCGATACGGTTGTGAAGAGCCTGCCTCCGGACGCAGACATTATCTATTATAAAATAGATGACCCGGAAGCTGTCCGGGAGGTCTATCTGTATTACCGCAAGAATAAATATCTGACAAGATGCATGACTGAATTCATGAAAATGGCGCTGCCGGGAATAAAGATCGGGATGGAGCAGGCTGCGGAATAAGGTATACCCAAGGGCACCCCGTAACTCATGCCCTGCGGGCGGGTCTGCAGCATAGCTGCAGAATAAGGTATAACCATATACTTATACCAGCTATAACTTGAAATGATTTGCTATTTCGCCCGGTTTAATTTACACTTAATCTAAGACGAGAATTGATGTGCCGGTAAACCAGGAAGCACAGAGTATTG
The DNA here is from genome assembly GCA_000509105.1 of Clostridiales bacterium VE202-21. GTDB lineage: Bacteria > Bacillota > Clostridia > Lachnospirales > Lachnospiraceae > Faecalicatena > Faecalicatena contorta. The sequence goes on from BAIF02000027.1 coordinate 75,967, forward strand.
CGGAAAGGGGGAGTTCTTATATGAATATATGGCAGGAACTGCTTGGCAGGGAAGAGATGACAGAGCAAGAGAAGAAAACGGTATGCAACAGCCTTATGACAAAGGAAGCGCGGATGGAACGGCTGATATTAAAACATTTTTCCACAGAGGATTTCAGAAAGGTGTGGGAGCGCAGGATCGGGGAGGGGCTGATCGGAGGGAAGGCATGCGGGCTTTTAGTGGCACGGAAGCTGATTAAAGTGCGTCTTCCGGAATTCAAAGACTACATAGAACCACACAATTCTTTTTTTATAGGTTCGGATGTATTCTGCAAGTATCTGGAACTGAATGACTGCATGGAACTCAGGGAAAAGCACCGCCGGGAGAAAGAACAATTTCAGGAGGCCGAGGAGCTGAAAAAACGGCTGTTAAACGGTGTATTTCCGGAAGCGATACGGGAAGAACTGAAGAAAGTCCTGCAGCATTACGGAGCTACACCGATCATTGTGCGTTCCAGCAGTTTTTTGGAGGACGGCTATGGGAATGCCTTTTCCGGAAAATACGAATCTATTTTCTGCATGAATCAGGGCAGCGAAAAGGCGCGTCTTGAGGAACTGGAGAATGCGGTGCGCCAGGTGTATGCCAGCACAATGAATCCGTCCGCGATTGAATATAGAAGAAAGCGGAAGCTGCTCGATGCGGATGAGCAGATGGCCCTCCTGGTTCAGAAGGTAGAAGGGGAAAGGTATGGCGATCTGTATTTTCCGGTGGCTGCGGGGATGGGATGCTCCTACAACCCTTATAAATGGATGGAACATATGAATCCAGATGCGGGAATGCTGCGCATGGTAATGGGGCTTGGAACCAGAGCGGTAGAGAGGACCCCGGGGGATTACCCTCGTCTTGTGGGGATGGACCGGGCGCAGGCGAATATCCGGACAACGATTGCAGACCGGCACAAGTTTTCCCAGCGACAGGTAGATGTACTGGATCTCTCTGGGGAGGGACTGTGTACAAAAATGCTGGAAGCGGTCATTCCTAGTCTGACAGACTGGCAGAAGAAGCTGGTCTTAAGCAGGGACAGCGATGCGGAATATATATTGTCCCAGAGGCGGCAGTTCAGAAAGGTATACTTTGCAGACTGCCAGGGCCTGGTTGAGAATAATGATTTTATAAAGATGATGAGGAAGATCCTGAAGATGCTGGAGACAGAATATGAGAGGCCTGTGGATGTGGAATTTGCCGTCAGAAGTCCCGGGGAGGGGGTCTGGAAGGTGAATCTTCTACAGTGCCGTCCGCTGCAGGTGGCTGCGTCCGAGCAGGTTGAGATACCGGAAGGGATTGACGATGAACTCTTATTCGATGTGCGCCGTACTTCTATGAGGCGCTCGAAGAAAGAGTCGCTGGACTGTATTGTCTGGGTGGATCCGCAGGCATATTATGAGCATCCTTATACGAAAAAGCCCGATGTGGGCAGAATGATCAGCTGCATTAACCAGTATTACGAGGAGGAGGATAAAAAACTTATGCTTCTTGTGCCTGGCCGGATCGGAACTTCATCCCCGGAACTGGGAGTGCCGGTTGTCTATGCCGATATCAGCCAGTTCATTGCCATATGTGAAGTGGCATACAGTAAGGCGGGCTACCGGCCGGAGCTTTCCTATGGAAGCCATATGTTCCAGGACCTGGTGGAGGCGGACGTTTATTACGGGGCAATTAACGAGAACAGCAAAACCAGGCTGTATCAGCCGGAATTACTGACCCGTTTCCCAAATGTATTTTCTAAGCTTTGGCCAAAGGAAGAGGAGCTGTCGCATATTATAAAAGTGTATGATGTATCGGGAACCGGCACCAGCCTGCTTTTGGATGCAAAAGAAGGCAGGGCAGTCTGCCGGCTCGGTAAAAACAGCAGATAGTGGCAGGAGAGGAGCGGCAGTCAACGGAAGGCCTCTTTTGCAGCGCTCCCCTGTTCCGGCCCTTCCGCTGTTTGCCTGACCGGGTAAACACCGCCCTTGAGATGATCCATGTTTTCCTGGCATACGGTGAGGAACTGCCGGCTGCTGGGGGCAAAAAAACTGTTTTTCATCCAGGCGAAGTTGAAGAGATGGTAGGATGAAAAATTATGAACATGTATCTGGCTGAGCCGTCCGGCATCGATATCATCCTGCACAACAAAACGGTAGATAAATGAGATTCCAATGTCCTCCATGATCAGTTTTTTGACAGCATTGATGGTTCCGATCTCCACATAGGAATGGAAGGTGTTGATGTCCTGATTATGCGTATGCAGAATTTTCATCAGGTTGCGGTGGGAGTAGGTGTCATTTTCACGAAATACCAGGCGGTATCTGTTGAGTTCTTTGAACTGGACCGTTTTTCCGGCAAGGGGATGTTGGGGGGAACAGACGCAGATTGTCTCTGACTCAAAGAGCTCTACGCTTTCATATTCGTCCGGTGGACAGTAGATATCTGTGATGCAGAAATGGATACGTCCGCTCTGCAGCTGCGTCAGCAGTGCATCCGCCTCGCCGAGATACATGCTGACTTTTTTATTGGGAAAGCGTTTGAGATATTCGGCTACCATGTGAGGCACCAGTGATTCCCCTGTTGTCGTAATGGTACCGATTTTGATCTCCTCCGGTTCCTTCGGATCTGCCTTCAGGCGGTCCGCGATCTGCTGTGAATCGGATCGGACCGTCTGTGCAAATGCACGCAGGAGCCTTCCGTGTTCTGTGAGGTGCAGGCGGCGTTTTTCATCGTAATAAAGCAGTTTGGCCTGGTAATGATTTTCCAGATGCTTGATGTGCTGGGACACCGCGGGCTGCGTAATGTTCAGAACACTTGCTGTCTGTGTATAATTTCTTGTCTCGCATAGGACAAGAAAGGTTTCAAGTTTTAAATCTAACATGGTGAAATCCTTTCTGGGCAGTATATCGTTAAACTCTATAATCTGAACTTATCGGGGTATAAAATAATCTAATTTCATTTTAGTATTTTTATGTGATAAAATCAAGTTAATAACTACATAAGAGCATACAGCAAGGAGGCTTATCTTACAAAAATAGGATAAGTCCCTTTTTGTATAAAAATTGCTATGATGTCTAGGGAAGGAGGATGTAAAGAAAAAGGAGGTGGGTTGATGAAGATTGGAGCGGTTACAATCGGGCAATCACCAAGGGTGGATGTAACACCTGATATTCTGCCGATATTCGGCGAGGGGGTGGAATTGCTGCAGGCAGGCGCACTGGACGGGCTGACAAAGGAACAGATCCGGTCTATGGCGCCTCTGGAAACAGATTATGTACTTGTTTCACGTTTAAATGACGGTACGTTTGCCAAATTCGGAGAAAGTTTTATACTGGATCGGATGCAGAGCTGTATCTCAAGGCTGGAAGAGCAGGGGGCGGTTCTCATCATGCTGTTTTGTGCAGGAACTTTTCCGGACATATTTGAAGCAAAGGTACCGCTTGTGTATCCGGCAAAGATTTTGAATGGTTTGGCTCGGGCATTGAGCAAAAACTCCAACATCATAGTGATAACACCTGATGAACAACAGGTACAGCAGGCATATGACCAGTGGGGGCCGATCATGGAGAAAGTAACTCCCATACCGGCAAACCCCTATGGAGATATGGCTGAAGTGCGGAAAGCTGCGGAAAAGGCAAGGGATATTGACGCGGATCTGATCGTGATGGATTGTATTGGTTTTACAAAAGAGGCGAAAAGCATTGTTTCATCTATCGCGAAGAAGCCTGTCCTGCTCTGCAGGACAACTCTGGCAAGGACCGTCAGCGAAATGTTAGACATTTAAGCAACACAGGTTTACAACTAACAGAGTTTAACACAAAGGAGGCGTTTTAATGAACGAACAAAATAACGGAACACAGGGACAGAAGCATCCGTTAGCGTTAAGCCCGGCGATCTTGATCCTGAACATTATACTTGCAGTTCTGGGTGCGATCATCGGGATGGAGCTGATCGTACGCGTCGGTATCAGCACGAATACGTCCATCGTAGGTGCACTTTTTGCAATTATCCTCTCCAGGATACCGCTTGCAATATTCAAAAAATATAAGAATATCCATTCGCAGAATCTGGTGCAGACATCGATTTCAGGTGCAACTTTTTCTGCGGCGAACAGTCTGATCCTTCCCATTGGTATTCCATACCTGATGGGGGAAATCCAGCTGGTTGTTCCTATGCTGGTGGGTGTGCTTTTAGCAACCATTATCGATGCAACCATACTCTATAAGACTTTTGATACTCCGATGTTTCCAGCAGATGAGCCATGGCCGTCGGGAATTGCGGCTGCAGAGACCATTCTCGCGGTAGTTAATAAGGGCAAAAAAGCAATGCTGCTTATTGTAGGTATGGGAATTGGTATTGTCGGAAAAGCACTGGGAATTCCGACCGACCTTCTCGGCGTTACATGGATCGGTGATATGTGGGCACTGGGGGCATTTGGAGTGGGTGCGCTTGTAATAGGCATCAGTAACGACAATCAGTTTAATATGTCCCAATACTATGTGCCTCACGGTATCATGATCGGGGCCGGCCTTGTAGCTTTGATCCAGGTTGGAATTATGCTGTTCAAAAAGGAAGATGGCAAGAATAGCGTTGCCGGCAAGTTTACAAGCAGCATTGCCGATATGAGAGGGGCGCTTGCCAAAGGCTATATTGCTTATGTTGTAGTTGCTATCGGTCTTGCGGTGGTATCTGGCATGTATGCTGAGATGTCCGTACCGAAATTGATTATCTGGGTAATATTTGCAGCGTTCTCTGCAATCGCATCAGAATTGATCGTAGGGATGTCAGCGATGCATTCGGGCTGGTTCCCTGGATTTGCTACGGCCCTGATCTTCCTGCTTGTGGGTATGATGATTGGCTTCCCGAAGGTTCCGCTGGGAATACTGGCAGGGTATACGGCGGCTACAGGACCGGCATTCTCTGACATGGCGTATGACTTAAAGTGCGGATATATTCTCCGTGGAAACGGTGCTGATCCTGAGTTTGAGCGTGCGGGGAGAAAACAGCAGTATATCGCGGAAATTATTTCATTCTGTGTAGCTTTTGTTGTTGTTCTTGCGATGTTTAATACATACTTCGAACAAGACATGTTTGCACCGGTTTCCCGTACCTTCGTGACAACAATTGATGCCGGTTCCAGTCCTGAGATTGCCAAATGGCTGCTGATCTTTGCGATACCGGGTGCGATTATTCAGTTCATCGGCGGTCCTAAGAAGCAGCTGGGTGTCCTGTTTGCAACCGGACTTCTTGTAGGAACTACGATTACAGGTATCACGGTTATCGTAGCCCTGATATTCAGAATCATCGTTGTGAAGATGAAGGGCGAAGAAGGACAGAGTATCCTGTACATCCTTGGCGCTGGCGCCATTGCGGGTTCGGCTCTTTATAGTTTCTTTACGTCAACCCTGCAGCTGGGAAAAGCGAAAAAATAACCGTCAGACAGATGGTGTGAAAATGGGACGGTCAGTTTTCTTCAGGATAGTGAAGAAAACTGACCGTTATTTTGAAAAATAGAAGAGTTCAGGACTTCTCTGCATACCTCCAGGAACTGCAGATTGCCGCGGGTAAAAAAGCTGTTTTTCATCCATGCAAAGTTGAACATAGAATGGGACGAAAAGTTGTGGATATGTATCTGGCTGAGAAGGCCCTTATCCAGGTTCTCCTGTACGACAAAACGGTAGATAAAGGAGATGCCGACGTTTTCCATGACCATTTTCTGTACAGTATTGATCGTGCCGATCTCAACATAAGATTGGAAACTATCGATATCCTGGTTGTGTGCATGGAGGATCTTCATCAGGTTCCGGTGGGAGTTGGTATCATTTTCCCGGAAAATCAGCCGGTAGCTGTTCAGATCCTCGAAATCGACGGTCTTGCCGGCCAGCGGATGCTCCGGTGAACAGACACAGGTCGTGTCGGCCTCAAAGAGTTCACAGCTCTCATATTCCAGCGGCGGACAATAGGTGTCTATGATACAGAACTGGATGCGGCCGGATTTGAGCTGCTGCAAAAGCGCATCAGCTTCCCCCAGATACATACTGACCTTTTTGTCAGGATACTTTTTCAGGTATTGTGCAACCATATGCGGCACCAGGGATTCCCCTGTCGTGGTCAGCGTCCCAAGCTTGAGTTCATCCGGCTGTTCGGGTTGAATCTTCAGCTTTCGTTCTATAATCTGGGAGTCTGACTTGATCGTCTGGGCGTAGGAGCGGAGCAGTTTCCCATGATCGGTCAGATGGAGCCGGCGCTTTTCATCGTAGTACAAAAGTTTGGTCTTGTAATATCCCTCCAGAAATTTAATGTGCTGCGTGACAGCGGGCTGCGTAATGTTCAGCCTGTTTGCCGTCTGAGTATAATTCCTGGTCTCGCACAGGATCAGGAAAGTATCCAGCTTTTGATCTAACATTTTACATAAATCCTTTCTGAATTTTCTGGTAATTATCCGTATAATCGGAACTTATTAGGCCATAAAATTATATGATTTTATTTTATACAAAAATTGTGGTATTATCAATACAAATGAAAGCCATCGCAAAAATAATTTATGATGGGGAAAGGAAGTGGGAGCGTGCTGAAACTGGGGATTGTGCAGATGTCGGTTTTGGAGGGAAAGGTTGACGAGAACTGCAGTAAGATTAGAAAGGCGGTAGAAAGCCATGCGGCAGGGGATATTGACCTGCTTTGTTTTCCGGAACTGTGCATCAGTGGATATGTTTTTGAAAGTGCTGTACTGTCTGACGGAGAGGCGGCATTTTTTTCAGAATTGGCGGCAGAGTATGAAATAGCTATTTTGGCAGGGATCCATATGCCCGAGGGAGATAAACATTATGATACGGCCTGCATCTGGGACGAAAAGGGAGAACTTCTGGCAGAATACAGGAAGATCCACCTCTGGGATACGGAAAATGATTTTTTTGAAAAGGGGGACGAACTTGTTACAGTGCCCTTCAAGGGCTGGAATATCGGTATGCTGATCTGTGCAGATCAGGGGTTCCCGGAGGTCTCCACGCCGCTGGCGCAGAAGGAAGGTGCGGATGTCATAATATATCCGAGCGCATGGGGCGTTGGGTGGGAAGATTTATTTACCACGTGCAGCAAGATGAGGGCTGCGGAGAATCAGGTATACACAGTTTCTTTGAACAGGGCATCGGGAGATGTACAGTACTGCGGCAATTCTACCGTGTCCAATCCGGACGGGAGCACGCTTATGCGGCTTTGCACTACGGATGAGGCCTATGCGAGAGTCGTATTGGAAAAAGAAAAACTTGCGGAAGCAAGGAAAGGCATTCCCTGGAGGGATATGAAGAGGTATGAGGTTTACAACAAACTATAAAGAATGAGGGACTTAGGAGGATACTAGAATATGGGCAAGAAAAAAGAAGATAAGGCAGCAATCGTGGACGAGCCGATGACACCTGTGCCGCTGGATCAGCGGCAGAGCTGGGTTACACCGGCGGTTATATTCGGCGGACTCGAGTTCTGTGTTCCGATCCTGATGATTGGTGCAACGCTGATCGGGGCGTTCGGAATCAAGGGGATGGTTCCGGTCGTACTGTTTACATTTTTGATATTGACATGGGGCGGCAATACATTGAGCGGATACATAGGCGCTAAGACAGGCCTCTCTTCCTCTGTAATCGCGCGTCAGGGATTTGGCGACAAGCAGGCGAAATTTATCATAGCGCTGGTAATCGGAGTCATCAGTATGGGCTGGTGGGCAATCCAGACATCGGTTACAGGAAATGCACTCTGCGTGATACTGGGGATAGACTATACAACGAACAGAATCGCATGGGCGATTGTGACGATTATCGTTGGATTTTTATTCGCAGTGCCCTCTATTATTGGATATTCTTCCATGAAATGGACGGACTATCTTGCGGTTCCCTGCGGATTGCTGTTATGCGTGGCAGGTATATATCTGGCACTGAAAAATGTGGGCTGGTCCAACATTATGAACTATCAGGGCAGCGGAGATATCTCTTTTGCGGCAGGTGTAACAATGCTGCTGGGCATGAATGTATCCCAATTTGTAATCGCTGCTGATTACACCAGATATGCAAAGCCAAAGTGGAAAGACAATATCCTGATTCCTCTAGGAATTATCGCGATCGGTATCCCGCTTGTATTTATCGGCGCTATAATGGCAGCAGGCAACGGAACAGCTGACATCGTGGCAGTGATGCAGAACCTGGGATTCCCGGTATGGGGATTCATCGTGCTGTGGCTTGCATCATGGACTAGCCAGCTGGTGAACAACTACACAATGGGGCTTTCTTTTTCAAATATTTTAAATGTTACATCAAATAAAGGAAGAGCGACTGTTACACTGGTCGGTACAGTATTATCAATTATCCTGTCTCTGTGGGGAATCCTGGAGCATTTCCAGGATCTGCTGAGCCTGGCGGCACTGTTGTATCCGGCGATCGCAGGGGTTATGTTTGTGGACTTCTTTGCAAGAAAACAAAACTGGGTCGACAAACTCGGATGGAACTTTATGGCTACATTGGCGATGGTGGTCGGAACGGCAGTCGGTTATGTGACAACATATGTCGTAAAAGTCGGCATCCCGCCGCTTCAGTCTCTGCTGATTACCGGTATCGTATATTATGCGGCTATGAAAATTAAGGCAAAAACAGCTCCGGATAAATTTACCGAGGGTATGTTTGAGTAAAAAACAATTTAAAAGAAGGAGTGATGGAAATGGAATATCCAATCGGCATCGAAATGACAGATTCGTATCAGTCTTATGAGGTGCAGAAAGCAGCGATGAAACTTGTGAAAGATGTCATGCTTGTAAAGGCGGGGGAATCCGTTGTGGTTACAGCAGACACTTCGACCGACATGAGGGTGGTCGACGCAGTAATGGGTGCGGCATACACCATCGGAGCCAACCCTGTTATGATTAAATATCCAACAACAGGCAAAGCCTTTGAAGAGCCGTTCCTGCCAATTGCGAATGCGGTGGCAGTGGCAGATGTATGGATTGAGTTTGCATATTATTGTGTGATGCACACACCGTGCTTCCAGAAGGCGATTGCAAATGGGGCAAGGTATACCTGCCTCTGCGGTATGGATACGATCATGCTGGTAAATACTGTAGGCAAGGTGAAATACGATGTAGTGGTTGAGTTTGGGGAGTACCTGACACAGAAAGTGCAGGCTTCTAACGAAATCATTGTGCGTGATGCGAATGGAACAAATCTGAAGGCTTATAACCAGGGAAGAAAAGTAAAACACTCCGGACAGCTTGCAACAAAGAAGGGCTATCCCGTGATGCTGGGCGGACAGGTAAGCTGGTGCCCGGTGGAGGAGACAATCGAGGGCACGCTGGTGTTTGACGCAGCGCTGTTCCCGCCGAGTGAGATCGGGCTTCTGAAAGAGCCGGTAAGGCTGGAATTCAAGGAAGGCCGTGTGACAGAGATTACAGGCGGGGCACAGGCTGAAATCTTTAAGAAGTGGCTGGCATCGTTTAATGACCCGAATATGTACCGCCTGGCACATTATTCAATCGGATTTAATCCGGGTGTGCGCAAAGCCACAGGAAGAATCGTGGAAGACGAGAGAATCTTCGGATGCATTGAATTCGGTATCGGCAGCCAGGGAGCCAGCCTGATGGGGGCATTCTGGGATGCGGCTTCCCACACGGACGGAGTTGTATCTAAGCCGACGATTATTCTGGATGGGGAAGTTCTGGAAGAGAACGGTATATACAAAGAAGAAACCTGTATATCATACTGCAAAAAGCTTGGCATTGCAGAGTATGAGTAGAAAACGAATGTATTCAGTTTAAAGGAGGACGAAAGGTATGGAATACCCAATTGGAATCGAAATGGCCCCGGAGTATTTATCTTATGAGGTAAGCAAAGCGGCTTATAAACTGGTAAAAGAAGTTATGCTGGTTGAACCCGGAGAGAACGTAGTGGTGACAGGGGACACATCTACAGATAAGAGAGTGCTGGATGCTATTATGAATGCGGCATACATTGTAGGCGCAAACCCGGTGCTTGTGTATGTCCCAACGAATGAAAATGCTTATGCGGAACCAATCGCTCCACTTGGCAATGCGGTGGCAGTGGCAGATGTGTGGATCGAGTTATCCTACTCCTCCATCATGCTCTGTGAATCCTGGAGAAAGGCAATCGATTTCGGATGCCGCTATATCAACCTGACGGGTATGGATGTAACCATGATTGTGAACTGCATCGGAAAAGTCGATGTGGCACGTGTCGTGGAACTCGGGGAAGCACTCAAGGCGAAGATGGAAGCAGGCAATGAAATCATCATCAAGGATGAAAATGGAACCTATCTTACAGCCAGAAACGAAGGAAGAAAGGTTCGCCATTCCGGCCAGCTTGCTACATTTAAAGGATATCCGTTCATGATGTGCGGACAGATCAGCTGGTGCCCGATCGAAGAGACGATCAACGGCAAACTGGTCTTTGACGCAGCTATCTTTCCACCGACTGATATGGGAATTCTGTCTGGCAATGTAGAGCTGACATTGGAAAATGGAATCGTTACAAAGATTGAGGGCGGCAAAGACGCAGAGCGTTTCAGCTCATGGCTGCACTCATTTGACGATCCGAATATGTTCCGTCTGGCCCACTATTCACTTGGTTTCAATCCGGGAGTATCAAAGGCTACGGGACGTATCGTAGAAGACGAAAGAATCTTTGGCTGCATGGAATTCGGTATCGGAAGCCAGGGCAAGATGATACGCGGAAGTTACTGGACAGCGGCATCCCACACGGATGGTGTTGTTTCCAAACCATCCATTATTCTGGATGGAGTTGCAATTGAAGAAAACGGCAAATATGTAGATCCTGAGCTTGCTGAAATCTGCAGAAAAATGGGAGTGGCAGGTTACTAAAAGTAAAACAGGTCTGAAGTAAATGGGGACACCCACAGGCTTGTGCCAGGGTGTCCTTCTGTTATATAAAAAAGAAGGGAACGCAGCGAATGGACATAGAAAAAGTGATTTCTTATTTTAAAAAAGTCTGCTCTATACCAAGAGCATCGGGGGATGAGAAGGCGATCAGCGATTATATTGCTGATTTTGCGAGGGAGAGAGGGCTGGAAGCTGTACAGGACTCTCATTATAATATTATAATCCGGAAACCCGCCACAGTACCCGATGCCGGGGAGCCCGTGATTCTCCAGGGACATCTGGATATGGTATATGTAAAGGAAAATGACAGCAGCCATGTATACGCCGACGGGATCGAGGTGAAGGAAGACGACGAATACTTTTATGCGGACGGAACTTCTCTTGGGTCTGATAATGGTATTGCTATCGCGTATTGCCTGGCTCTTCTCGACAGTGATGATATCGCGCATCCCGATCTGGAAGTCATATTTACTGTACAGGAAGAAGTCGGTTTGATCGGCGCGGATGTGATTGACATTTCTTCTCTGAAGGGGACGCGGTTTATTAATCTGGATTCTGAGGAGGAGGGCGTATTCTACACAAGCTGTGCAGGCGGTCTGAGATGCCGTATGGCCTGGGATGTGGAGACAGAAACTCTAAAGGAGGCAAGGGTGCCTCTCAAAGTGGCCTTCCAGGGTCTTGCGGGCGGCCATTCAGGCATCAATATCGGAATGGAGCTGGGGAATTCTATTGTGCTGCTCGGAAGGCTCCTATATGCCCTCAGAGATATGCAGATACGGATCAATGATCTGGATGCCCCCGGAAAGGCGAACGCCATTGCCAGCAATGGTGCGGTATGCTTTTATATAAAGCCGGAGGATCTGGATCCCGTTAAAGCAAAAATACGGGAAGTGGAAAAAACATTCCAGGCGGAACTTCAGTACACGGATTCTATTTCCTTCCAATTAGATGAGGGGAGTCCGCTGGAAGGTGCTGTTGTCTATACGGAAATGTATCAGAAGAAGATTATGAACAGCCTGATGCTTCTGCCCTACGGGGTAGCAGGATATTCTTTTGCGATTGAAGGTCTTATAGAGACTTCTATGAATATGGGGGCGCTGACACTGGAAGACGGAAGGCTTACCCTGCTGATGTCCCTGCGCAGTTCCGTGGAATCACAGAAATACATGCTGAGGGATAAAATCCAGATTATAGCGGATGAGTACTGTGATACCTGTATCTTCGAGAATGATTATCCGGGCTGGCAGTACAGGAAAGAGTCTCCTCTCCGGGAGAAGGCAATCGCACTGTACGAAAAATTGTTTGATAAAAAAGCTGAGGTGGCCGCAATCCATGCGGGGCTTGAGTGCGGGTATTGGGATAACAAAAAACCGGGCCTGGATATTATCTCGACTGGGCCGAACCTTTACGATGTGCATTCCACAAAAGAAAAAGTATCAAAAGAATCTATTGCGCATATGTGGCTTTATCTGACTGAGCTGCTGAAAGAATTGGCGTAGTATTCTTGAGAGAGACGGGGGGATGGAGGACGCGAAATGAAGGGATAGCCGCCAGCCTCCTAAGGGCACATATGCCGTTGCGAATTGCGGACACAGACCTAAGAAATTCTAAGAAGGAGCCAGCCGCGAAAGTGGGGCACGGGATGGCACAGCACAAGAAATCCGATGATTTCTCGCGCTGGGCCATCCGCATTTATGATTCGGAATCATAAATGCTCTCCACTTTCGCGGCTGGCTCCTTCTAAGAATTTCTAAGGCCTGCTTTAGCAATTCGCAACGGCATATGTGCCCTTAGGAGGCTGGCGGCTATCCCTTCATTTCGCTGGGGGCATCCAATCGGAAGGTGAGAATCGTTTGCCGAGGGGCGCTAAACGGGGGGAGCGTATTGATTCGCTTGGTGGAACGGCATAGCACCCATCTGTCCGCAAGACTGAAGTTGTAAATTACCTAAGGATTAATGAGTCTGGATTGAATACGAAAAACACCCATTAGGAATTTCTTAGAAAAATTTAAGGTTCTTCTACTTGGAATGAAAAGGGGTTTGTGTTATCCTAAGTGAAAGGCGTTTATTTGATAAGATAGTGAGGATCCGATTACCTGTACGGGGGCGGATGAAGCACGAAGCGCGGATTGAAACAAAAATGCAGATAGCTGTCATGCATAAGTAGGAGGAGAAAGACAATAATGACACGGATAGAATTCCTTCAGCAGCTGCGCCAGGCGCTTGAAAACGATCTGAGCGGCAGTGTGGTACAGGAGAATGTAGATTTTTATAATCAGTATATATCGGACGAAGTGAGAAAGGGAAAAAGCGAAGAAGAAGTACTTCAGATGCTGGGAGATCCCTGGATTCTGGCCAGAACTGTTATTGATGCCGTGGACGGAACCGACCGTTCCACAGTTTATGAGGCCGGCGGAAGCACTTACGATGACTTCGAGAAGGGGAGAAGCACCCAACAGGAGAGCGGGGGACAAAAGATGCATGGTTTTGGATTTGATACGTGGTGGAAGAAACTGCTGGCAGTTTTGGCAGTTATTATGGTAATTGTTGTTATATTTTCAATTGTAACCGGACTTGTACGGCTGCTGGCACCTATACTCATACCGATCATCGTTATTATGATCATTGTTCAGCTCATTAGTGGGCGGCGAAGGTGAGGAGTGGCTGGTATGGGTGCGCCTGGGGCTGCGGAAAGACAGGAGTGGCTGGAAACGGGTTATGGTCTGTAAGCTGGAGTAGAGTAAAATGGAAGAAAAACCAGGGCAACCTGGTTTTTCTTCCATTTTACTCTACTCCAGCTTACAGCCATAAGACGCTTCCAGCCACTCCTATCTTTCCGCAGTCCCAGGCTGGACGCATCATGCAGGTACATCTAGATCACCTGGATGGGGCCTTGATGGGAGCGGGAGGATGGGAATTGGGGGAGAAGGATATGTTGGGACGAGGAGTTTTGTTTTTGCTTTTAAAAGTAAAAGACCGATGGGGGAGCCATCGGTCTTTTGAGGGGAGTATAAATAATTAATAAGGGGTTGTAGAAAGTAACCTTTCTACATTGATAAGTATAATATACAAAACTGGAAAAAGCAAGCAAAAATAAAAAAATATTAAATAAAAAGATTTATCCGATTTTGTAAAATATGAATAAAAAAGTGATTTGGCAGGAACAATATGTGTGTACCAAATAAATTTCTCAGGAGGAATACTCATGTCAAACAATTACAGTAACACAAACAACTCAAACAACTCAAATAACTCTAACAACTCATCAAAGAACACAAACAGCAACTCATATTCATCTTATTCTGATGAACAGAGCAAGAACAAGAATTCCAACAAGAATTCTTCAAACAACTCTTCTTCTAACAGCAACAAGAATAACAACAACAAGAATTCTAGCAGCCAGAGCAACAACTACTAAATTAGAGCTCCTTTATGCAGGTCGAATTGTAAACTTATGTGACTGTTCATGGGTCTGAACAGTTATAAACTCATTTTGGTACAGGGAAGAAATATTTTGGGACGTGGTAAAGTTAAACTTTACTACGTCCCAAAATTGTATATAGGATTTTAGAAATGAAAAGTGAAATGAAAGAAATGACGTAAACGGTCATTATTTGTATGCAATGTCTAAAAAAACAGCCCAAAATAGCGGAAATGTAGAAAAATACATATGAAAATTGTAAATAATGGAGATTGATTATGAACGATTATGAAAGTATAATGATGCTAAGTTCATTGGAAGGGGGTGAAGGAATGATATATACGGTTACACTAAGTGCCTCTTTAGACTATATTGTTTCGGTTCATAATTTTGAGCTGGGAGTGACCAACCGGACCACTTCAGAAATGATCCTTCCGGGAGGGAAGGGAATTAATGTCTCCATGATTCTGCAGTCACTGGGCATTGAAAACAAGGCGCTGGGATTTATTGCAGGATTCGTAGGTGAAGAGATCAGGAAGAGGGTCATAGAGATGGGATGCCAGCAGGATTTCATTTTCCTGCCGTCAGGAGTTTCCAGAATTAACATAAAGTTAAAGTCTATAGAAGGAACAGAAATCAACGGGCAGGGGCCATATATTTCTTCAGAGTACATAGAAAAACTATTTAAACAGTTAGACTCATTGAACGAGAATGACATTCTTGTATTAGCAGGCAGCGTACCGGATTCTGTGCCGGATTCTATCTACAAGGTTATCATGAACCGTTTAAGCGATAAGAAGGTCATGATTGTTGTTGATGCATCCAATGATTTGTTGGTAAATGTCCTGGAAAACCATCCGTTTTTGATTAAGCCAAATAGTTTTGAGTTAGGTGAAATATTTGGAAAAGATATCCATGACAGAAAAGATATTATGAAACATGCGAAATTGCTGCAGCAAATGGGCGCCCGTAACGTTCTTGTATCCATGGCGGGAGACGGAGCCATATTAGCAGCGGAAAACGGCCGGATATATGATGCACCTGCACCAAAAGGCAAGTTAAAAAATGGGGTGGGGGCAGGAGACTCCATGGTTGCCGGGTTCCTGGCTGGATGGCTGGAAGCGGGCGATTATGAAAAAGCCTTTCGGATGGGAGTAGCATCCGGGAGTGCCAGTGCATTTTCAGAGCATCTTGCAACAAAGGAAGAAATATATAAAGTATTAGAGCAATTTGATGAAAAGCAATAATGAAAGGGACGCATATGAGAGAGTTATTAAAACCGGATTACATTTTTGTGAACCAAAGGCCAAAGTCAGCCAGCTTAGACGCCGCATTAGAGCTGATAAGTGAAAAATGCAGTGAATATGCAGGGGTCAGGGCCTCGGAACTGAAGAAAATGTTTTTAAAAAGAGAAAAGATGGATTCTACGGGGTTTGGCGAACAGTTAGCAATTCCACATGCAAAAGTAAAAAGATTAAAAAATCCTATGATTGCAGTATTCCGCTTTGAGGAAGGAATAGACTGGAAGTCTATGGATGGACGGCCTGTAAGGGTGGCAATCGCTCTGATTATGCCTGCCGGCGATGAGAATAATACACATTTACAGGTCTTGGCAAAACTATCAAGAAAACTGGTGCATCAGGAATTTATGGAGATGCTGTTAAAGATTGAAGACAAGAAGGAACTCTATAATTACATAATAGAAGAAATGGGGGATTTGGGATGAAATTTGTAGGAGTTACGGCCTGCCCGACAGGTATTGCACATACCTATATGGCAGCAGAAAAGCTGGCGGAAGAAGCAAAAAAGATGTCGATAGGTATCAAGGTGGAGACAAGAGGTTCTGTTGGAATAGAAAATAAACTGACGGAACAGGAGATTAGAGAAGCAGACGTGGTTATATTGGGTGTTGGTGTTTCGGTCGATAAATCCATGTTTAACGGGAAAAAGATCGTAGAGGCTACAGTTTCTGATACAATACATAATACGGATACTGTAATTAAAAGGGCCATTGAAGCAGCACAAGACGAGAATTACCCGTTGTATACAGGGGGAGGTACAAAAGAAAAGGCAAGTGAAGAACAGGAAGCAGATACGTTTCTTAACTTGCTCAAGAGGATACCAAAGCATTTAATGACTGGAGTGTCCTACATGATTCCTTTTGTTGCGGCGGGCGGAATCATGATTGCCATCTCGTTTATGTTTGGCATTGATGCATCTGGAGTTGAGGGATCCCTTCCATTTTATCTGAATAAGATAGGCGGCATTGCATTCAGCGTTATGATACCGATTATGGCGGGGTTTATTGCATACTCCATGGCGGACAGGCCGGGAATTGCGCCGGGTATGGTAGCAGGCCTGATTGTCACGCAGCTGGATCCCAGCCCGGGATTTATCGGAGGTATCATCGGGGGTCTGCTGGCGGGTATCATAGCATGGGCAATTAAAAAGATTAAAATGCCAAAGGCACTGGCAGGTTTGAAACCCGTTTTAATTATTCCTCTTTTCTCCACTTTTATCGTGGGCTTACTGATGTATTTTGTGGTTGCACCGCCTTGCGTTATGCTTCAGAGCGCGATGACAAACTGGCTGACCAATATGTCAAACAGCAGCGGCATATTACTGGGGGCCGTAATTGGCGCTATGCTTGCATTTGACCTGGGCGGCCCGGTGAATAAGGTTGCGTACATGTTCGGCGTGGGGCTGCTTGCAGAAGGTGTATATGGCCCGCAGGCAGCAAGTATGGCATCCGGTATGGTGCCATCCCTGGCGATGGCACTGGCAACTGTCCTGAACAAAAATCTCTATACTCCGGCAGAAAGGGAGAGTGGAAAGACAGCATGGCTTTTAGGCGCATCATTTATAGCAGAAGGGGCAATTCCGTTTGCCGGTGCGGATCCGCTTAGGGTTATCCCCTCTCTGATGGTCGGTTCTGCAGTGGCAGGGGGCATGGCAATGGCATTCAACCTTACATTGCAGGCGCCCCATGGCGGTATCTTTGTAATGGGGCTTGTGAATAAACCGTTCTTATTCCTGCTCTGCACAGCGGTCGGCATGGTTATATCGGCGCTTATGGTCAATTTCTTAAAAGGAATGAAGGTTAAGAAAAACAAAAAATAAGAAGGGAAAATTTTATGACATCAAAAGAAAGAGTATTATGTGCGGTGAATCATAAGCCTGTGGACAGGATCCCCCTGGATTTAGGGGGGACTGCCTGCAGCATGGTAGACAAGGCTTACTTTAAGGTTAAGGATTTTTTGGGGATAGAAGGAGAGATTGAGCCGTACAGAAAGGGATCCAATGTATGTTATTATGACGAACGGATTCTGGATAGATTTGATATTGATATCCGGAGAGTTTTTGCAAAGCAGTCGGAGGAATATCCCAAATATCACGATGACGGTACTTTTTCCAATGAATGGGGACTTGTTCAGAGAGACACCGGTTTATATGTGGAGACCGTAAAAAACCCGCTGGAAGATGCAGAACTGGAAGATTTGGATACCTATCCATGGCCACAGCCGGAAGAGATGCTGGATGTAACAGGAATGAAGGAGAGGGCAAAGAAGCTGCATGAGGAGAACGAATATGCAATATCTCTTCGAATGCCCTGCAACGGTATATTTGAAATCGCCTGTTGGCTGAGAGGGATGGAAAATTTCATGGTAGATACGATAACAGATCCCGAATTTGCCCATGCCCTGATAGAAAAGATATTAAAAGTCCAGATAGAGATGTATGGATATCTGCTGGATCAAGTTGGGGAATATATTGATATTGTAGAGTCAGGAGACGATTACGGAAGCCAGCAAAGCCTACTGATATCACCGGATGCATACAGGGAGTTTATCTTCCCGGCCAGAAAAAAGCTGAACAAGGCAATCAGGCAGAAGGCGCCGCAGGCCAAGATTTATCTGCACAGCTGCGGAGCTATTGCTGATATTATAGAAGATTTGATCGACTGCGGTGTTGATATACTAAATCCCGTTCAAACCTCTGCTGTAGGAATGGATCCGGTTACCTTAAAAGATAAATTTGGAGACAGGATTTGTTTCCACGGAGCAGTAGATACACAAAAAGCTATGACAGGTTCGATTGAACAGGTAGAGGATGAAGTGAAAAGACTGATTGATATATTGGGCAGGGACGGAGGATTTATACTGAGTTCATGTAACCATATCCAATCAGACATACCGCCGGAGAATGTGGCCAGAATGTTCGAGTTTGCAGCGGAATACTCAAGTTACTATTCACGGGGCCGTGCATAGTAATATGCTCAAAGCAGTAATTAAGTAAATATATGCTTTAAGATAAGGATTGAATTAGAAGGTTCCGAATTGTATAATAAGTGGAAAGCGATAAGCAGGCTATTTGCAGGAGGTGGAGCTGAATGCTGCTCAGAAAAAGGCATCAGGAGATATTAAGGCTGTTGGAAAATAGAAAAAGTGTGACTCTCCAGGAACTGATGGAAGAGTTTTCAGCATCTGAATCTACGATCAGGCGGGATCTCACTGCCCTGCACAAAGAGGGGAAGCTGGTTAAAGTCTTTGGGGGTGCCGTATTGGCTGGGGATACGTTCCATACAAAGGACGAGAAGGTTTCCAACAGAGAAGAGATTAACCGGACTGAGAAAATCAAGATTGCCAGGTATGCCGCCTCTATGATAAAAAAAGATGATTTTGTTTATTTGGATGCGGGTACAACTACCGGGTACATGATAGACTATATCCAGGAGAGGAGTGCTACGTATGTAACCAACGGAGTCTCCCATGCACGGCGGCTTGCGGCCATGGGGTTTAAAACCATGATTATAGGCGGTGAACTGAAAGAGTCTACGGAAGCGGTTGTTGGCGGGGAAGCCTTGAACAGCCTGGAGAAGTTTCATTTTACAATTGGTTTTTTTGGGGCAAACGGGATCACGAAAAAGAACGGATACACCACCCCTGATGTTAGTGAGGCGCTGGTTAAGCAAAAAGCGATGGAAAAGTCACAGAAGAAATATATGCTGTGCGATGCGGCCAAATTTGGCAATGTATGTTCGGTTACATTTGGAGAGTTCTCAAGTGCCATTATATTGACCAACTATGTTCCCAAAAATATATATGAAAATTCCAGTAATCTTATTGCTATTCGCTAAAAGGCTGTATGAGGATTCATTATATCTTTTATTACTCCGGAAAAGGCGTGGTAATGATATAATTTTATAAATAATGAATAATAAAGCAAAATTCATCTAAAATAGATAATAAACAGGTTTGGGACGTAGTAAAGTTCAACTTTACTACGTCCCAAATTTATAGTAATATGTATACATATATTGAAAAATAAAGATATATTGATATTGTCCGATTGGAGGATTTGATGAATAATAAGCTTGAATTGATAGCACCTTGCCATTTTGGCCTTGAGGCGGTTCTGAAGAGAGAAATTCAGGATCTGGGGTATGAGATTGCACAGGTGGAAGACGGAAGAGTAACTTTTTATGGTGATGAGAAGGCGATCTGCAGGGCGAATATATTTTTGCGTACAGCGGAACGTATTTTGTTGAAAGTGGGGTATTTCAAGGCAGAGACATTTGACGAATTGTTTGAGAATACAAAAGCGATTCCATGGGAGACATTAATTCCGAAGGATGGGAAGTTCTGGGTGGCTAAGGCGGCCTCTGTCAAGAGCAAGCTTTTCAGCCCGTCCGATATACAGTCCATTATGAAAAAAGCCATGGTAGAGCGGATGAAAGTGCATTACCATATGAAATGGTTTGAGGAGAACGGCGCGTCATACCCAATCCGTGTTTTTTTAATGAAGGATATGGTAACGGTGGGGATCGATACATCGGGCGTATCCCTTCATAAGAGAGGATACCGTCAGCTGTCCAGCAAAGCTCCTATCACAGAAACACTGGCGGCCGCATTAATAATGCTGACCCCTTGGAGCAGGGAACGGATTCTGGTGGATCCATTCTGTGGCAGCGGCACGTTTCCTATAGAAGCTGCTATGATGGCTGCAAATATTGCGCCGGGCATGAACCGGTCGTTTCTCGCGGAGGACTGGACAAACCTGATATCCCGTCATGCCTGGTATGAGGCCGTCGATGAGGCGAATGATTTGATTGAGGATGACGTGGAAGTTGATATTCAGGGGTATGACTTAGATGCAGACGTGGTGAAGGCGGCAAGACAGAATGCGCAGGATGCCGGAGTGGATCATATGATTCATTTCCAGCAGCGTGATGTCAGGGATTTGAGGCATCCTAAGAAATACGGATTTATCATTACCAACCCCCCATATGGAGAAAGACTGGAAGAAAAACAGGCATTAGCATCCCTGTACAGCGAATTTGGCGAGAGCTTCTGGAATCTGGACAGTTGGTCAGCCTATATGATCACCAGCTATGAGGATGCGGAGCGGTATTTTGGACGTACGGCGGATAAGAACCGCAAGATTTACAACGGAATGATCAAGACATATTTTTATCAGTTTTTTGGGGCCAAAGCCGCCAAAACCAAAAGAATAGAGGAATACGGTTATGGATAAAAGAATCATTTTCGCAACAGGCAATGAGCATAAGATGGAAGAGATCCGAATGATCCTGGATGATATTGGGATTCCAGTATACTCCATGAAAGAAGCAGGGATAGATATTGATATCGTGGAGGACGGGACAACTTTTGAAGAAAATGCGATGATTAAGGCGAAAGCAATTTCGGAGCTGTTACCGCATGATGTGATCCTCGCAGATGACTCCGGACTGGAGATTGATTATCTGGACAAGGCGCCGGGGATTTATTCGGCAAGGTATGCCGGAGTTGACACTTCCTACGACATCAAAAACCAGATGCTTCTGGATCAGCTGGAGCATGTGCCTGATGAGCAGCGCACAGCGCGATTTGTATGTGCCATAGCGGCTGTCTTTCCGGATGGGACTGCAGAAACTGTCAGGGGGACTATAGAAGGCGTCATCGGGCATGAAATCATAGGGGACAATGGTTTTGGCTATGACCCTATCTTTTACGTACCCGAATATGGCTGTACGACAGCGCAGATGGAGCCGGAGAAGAAGAATGAGCTCAGCCACAGAGGGAACGCTCTGCGGGCGATGCGCGAGATTATGAAAAAGAAGTATAGTGAAAAGACATCTTGAAATGTATGGCATTAACAGCAGGGACGCAGTCCTAGGGACAGACATATCCGTGAGTCGTCCCGCTGCATGTCCTGCAGGCACGTATTCAGCAGAGCTGTAAATATTATATAAAAAAGAACAAGGATGAATGGAATGAAAGTATTGATAGTTAGCGATACGCATGGAAACCACTTTAACCTGGACCGTATTCTGGATCAGGCCGGTGCAGTGGATATGTTTATCCACCTTGGCGATGTGGAAGGCGGAGAGGAGTATCTTGATGCGGTAGTGGACTGTGAAAAACATATGGTAAAGGGAAATAACGACTTTTTTTCCGACCTTCCCAAGGAAGAAGAATTCAGTATAGGAAAGTATAAAATCTTTATTACACACGGACACGGCTACTATGTTTCGCTGGATCCGGAATATATAAAAGAAGAGGGGAAGGCCCGCAATGCCGATATTGTGATGTTTGGACATACGCACCGTCCATACCTGGACCAGGGGAAGGAGATTACAGTCCTGAATCCCGGCAGTGTTTCATATCCGAGGCAGGAGGGGAGGAAGGGGAGCTACATGATCATGGAGCTGAACGAGAATGAAAAGCCCTGTTTCCATCAGTATTATCTGGATTGAAGGTTTGAAATCAGGCGTTTTTTGGCCAAATTGGCTGCCTGCGAAAAAAATGTAAAAAAATAAAAAATTATTGTTGACATAAGCTGTGCCTTATTATATAATAACTATTGCGTCACGGGAAAAAGTGACAAGCACAATTACATCGGGGTGTGGCTCAGCTTGGCTAGAGCGCTGGTTTGGGACCAGGAGGTCGCAGGTTCGAATCCTGTCACCCCGATAGTGCGGGTGTAGTTCAATGGTAGAACACCAGCCTTCCAAGCTGGATACGTGGGTTCGATTCCCATCACCCGCTTTCTTACAGCATCATGTTGTAAGGAGCCGTAAACAGGGGATAATTTCATAAGAGTCTGTAGCTCAGCTGGATAGAGCAACGGCCTTCTAAGCCGTAGGTCGAGGGTTCGAATCCCCCCAGGCTCGTTGTGGTGGGTGTGGTGCAGTTGGTTAGCGCGCCAGATTGTGGTTCTGGATATCGTGGGTTCGAGTCCCATCACCCACCCTTGTTTTATTAGTACTGGCAACGCAGTGTCAGATATAAGTCTTTATTGGGCTATCGCCAAGCGGTAAGGCACAGGACTTTGACTCCTGCATTCGCTGGTTCGAATCCAGCTAGCCCAGTTTGCCTGGGTGCAGGCGGGAACAATCGAATAGTATGAGGGCGTGTAGCTCAGGTGGTAGAGCACTTGACTTTTAATCAAGTTGTCCGGGGTTCGAATCCCCGCACGCTCATGACAGAGAAATGCCGTAAATCCAGTATTTACAAGGGTTTGCGGCATTTTTGCGTAATAAAAAAGTAAATCCAAGTATACTCAAATATTATCAAGTAAATGTTCCATTTCCATTCCACAGACATTAAATGTTCCATTTTCATTCCAGATTTTTTAGAAATTCATGGCATCATTTACGGCCCCTTCTGCGTCTTCTTTTTCCATAATCATATGATTATAGACGTTTAATACCATACTCTCTGTATCACCCATAAGCTGGGCGATCCGCTTAATAGAGATCTTAGGGATCTGATAGCAGAGGTTAGTACAAAAATTGTGACGGAATACATGGGCCGTAAGTTCAACGATCAATTCATTTGATACAGCCTGCATTGCTTTAAGGATACGCGCCCAGGCTTTGTCATAGCTGCTTTTCGTAACAGGCTTGCCATTTCGCATAACAAATAGATAACTTTTTCCAGAAGCCTTCTTACGGGAGACATAAGATTCTACTGCAGAAAAAACTTTCGAGGGGATAGGAACGCTCCGGTATCCATTAACAGATTTAGGTTCTTTTTGCCTTGGTTTTCCGTTAACAAATTCATGAGCTTTATTTATATTGACCTCTTTCTTTTTCATATTAAAATCAAAAACAGTAAGCGCCAGAACCTCTTCACGCCTCAATCCGCAGCCGTAAATCAAATAGACAAGTATTTTATCCTGTTCTTTAAAATCCGCCTTGAAAACCGCTTGTTTTTCGTTCTCAGTAAGGGGGCGGTTTTCGGGAGCTTTATATTTAATAGGGGAAACATTATTAAAAATGTCCTCCATAACATTTGCTGGGAAGAGCTTGTCTAAAACGGCGGATTTGATTACTTGCTTAAATATCATCTGTATCTGCTGTTGTGTACGTTTTTTATCCTCCGAATTATTAAGGATTAACTGTAAATGGATCCGAGCTATATCTTGTAACTTAACCCCATCAAGAGCTATAAAATGCTTTTCGATGATGTTGTAATACATCATTTTGGTATTGTGTTCAACATTCGCTTTATAGGTATCAGACCACATCCGCGAATAATCCATAAATGTAACATCAGATTTCTTTATCTGATTCATTGATTCGACTTGCTTTTTAAAGGCGTCAACCTTTTTTTCAAGATCACCGCTGCTTTTCTTGCTGCGCAATGTTTTATAATGCTTTGTGCCGTCAGTGTTATAACTGCCGTCCCAAGCGTGGGCAGTGAAATATCCATCAGCCCCTCTTTTGTATTTTGCACTTGCCATCTAATACACTTCCTCTCTATTTTAGAGTATAAAAAATACACCTATGCAGGTGCAGAGAGTTTGTGGTATAATCTATCTGGGAGGATGATTATATCGGTCTCTGACCTGTATAGCATCTATATAAGCCGTTCGGTATTACCAGTACCGGGCGGTTTTTATTACAATTAATCAATTGCGGTCATGTATCCATCTTTTATCACACCCGTCTTCCTGCAAGACGGGCATTTGCTTGCGGTCATACGTTTTGATACGACCCACGATTTTCCACAATACGGACACTTAACTTTCATTCTTTCGGAAAATTTCTTTATACCTTCCATTATAAAAATAATACCAAAAATAAAAAATGCAATACCTGGTATCACGAATAGGAATAACCCCCAAATAGATAGTGGGAATATAAAAATAGCTCCTACTGCAATAATAAGCAAACCCAAAAGCGGTTTGGATGGAACGACCTCTATTTCTGTAGGGTCAGGTTGCACAATGCGATTCATTTTTACCTCCTCTTTCCGAACCAAGAAAACACCACATCTATGTTAATCCATAAGGCGTAACATCATTTTGTATAAGCCGTTCCTGTTGGCGCAGGAGCGGTTTTATTTATGAGAATCTATAAAGCTACTAAAATTATATGTAAGACAAATATCAAAAAGTGTATCATCATCACGGCGAGTTCTTTTTAAATGACGGCTTTTAGCAACAGCATTTTTTAATGGCATGCAGCAAGAAGCCGCAATGTCTTTCGCGCTATATATACCGCATTCCTTTAGAACCGGATCTGGAGATAAAAAGTGGTAAACAAAGTTATTTACAGCATCGTCCATATCTTCGCTATATTTCACCAATCCATTAATGGGTACCATATCGAGTTCGGCACAAGCGTAAAGAGATAGCAATACCCAATTCTTAACATCTTCGGGCCAGATATCGTTATAGATAATTCTATAAGATGTAGGCCTACTACAAAAGATTGCCCCGTAATCCCCACAACCTTTCATATAGTCTTCGATTGGCCGATGAAGAGACTCACTTAATATCTGGTAACTAAAAACATACATTTTAGTAATGGAATATTTGAGGGATTCAAAAACATCAAAGTAGTTGATCGGTAAAGTCTGAATTTCAGATCTAAGCAACGCCTTATAAGCCCCGACCTTTACCAGATTCATTGAATTATCGGTTGCATAATCAGTGGAAAAATTAAATATAGATAACATTCGGATTGCCCTCCCTGTAATGATTCTACTAAAATTTTACCATATAAGAGAGGGACTGATATAATCCAAAATTTTCCAGTTATCCCGTCTTTCCAGTGCTTTTCTTATTTTCTGCCTGGAGAGCTTTTTCAAATTCTCTGTGAACACTATGCAATTCAAAGGTATTGTCAATATTATCAGGAGCTTCTTCGAACACTTTCCCAAGTACCAGTCCTATACAACGTATAGTTTCATCGCCAGGTATCATTGGGTACCTTTTGTTGTGCGATATAAGGCCATTTTCGCCAGCCTCCTTAATTAGACATTCATTCTGATATGAGAAAATACCGATATCTCCGATATTGATTAATTGACATTGCTGCACATACACTAAATCGCCATCAGAATATGTTGGCTCCATGCTGTCACCGGATACACCGATAATAAAGTCGGCCCCTTCCATATACGGAGCTTCCAAAGTATCGGTTGGTATATCCTCGAAATAGAATCCATTTCCAGCGCAAGCAATTTTGTGCATGAATGTGTATATGCGCAGGGCAGCAGGGCGGCTCGCTAAGGCGTTGCTGATCTGTTGTACTCTTGATGTTTCACGATCTAATGCTATATCCACTGTTTCTCTACCGAATGTATCTAAAGCACGGTATTTCTCTATGTGTTTCTTCTCCAATGAATTAAACTCAAAAGATGTTTTTCCATAATAATCAAGTAAAAATGAAACAGATACGTCCAAAACATCACAGAGCCTAACTATTTTTTCGGCATCTGGTTTGTTTATATCCTTTTCCCAATTACTGATAACAGCAGAAGATTTTATCCCGATTAATTTCGCAAGTTCATTTTGCAGGATCCCTTTTTGTTCTCTTGCAAAACGTATACGTTCTCCTAATGTGGACACTTTTATTATCACCTCTTTCTATGTTCGTGATTAAAGTATACAATAATTCATCTGCAAAATCAAGAATATCTTGAAAAATATCTTGACAATCAAGAAAAAAAGAATTATAGTAAAGTAAATCAAGAAAAACTTGAATGAAAGGAGGACGGAAATGTCAACAGTTGCGGAAACAGTTAAAAGGATACTTGATGAGCAAGGGAGAACACAGGCTTGGGTCATAGAAAAAATGAATTTGATTAATCCTGGATTACATATGGAAAAGAGCAAGTTCAGCGCAATCGCAGTAGGGAAACGTAAAATGTCTAGTGATGAATTGCTGACGTTTTGTATGGCGCTAGAGGTTAGCCCGGACGAATTCATTAAAAAACATGATAGAGAGAAGGAGGTGGTATAAGTGGGGGTAATACTATTGACTGCTTTTGTATGGATCGTGGGGGCAATAGGATGCGTGGTAATGAAAAGGATACAGCCAGAAAATAAACTGTATCCAATATATGCGGTGTCAATATGCTCTTTATTTACAGTATTTGTAACAAGCCATTTATCTTAGGAGTTAAAATTTCAAATAACGGAGTAGCCTGACTCCATTTATATTCAAGCATTAGGGCGTTGATACACTTCATTTCTGAATGAAGTTCAGACGGAGCATATAAAAGAGCAAGAAGATAGTATTCGCCATAGTCTTTGAGTGCATTTGGATCAGCATGGGAAATACAACGACCAGCATATTTTAAGTAGTTTTCAAAGATGGATTTCCTATACAGAATAGTGGATTCTAAATGTTTTTGTTCCATGTCAATTTTTTTAAGGCTTAGCTGATAGCGATTATTTATAATCGCAGTAGCAATAGGAGAAACAATAGCACACAGAGCAACAATGACTGATATGGTAATAGTTAAATCAATTTTAGGCATGGAGAACCTCCCTTTATTTATTTGGCGTATTAAGCCTGTAAATACATTATAAAAGGGGAAAACTGGAAAAGCAACAGGAAGAGAAGGAGGTGGCATAGATGGAAGAGATAAAAAAGGAAATACAGAACCTTAGGAAAAAGGCCCTGTATTTAGAAATCTTACTTATAGTTTTTGTGATAAACCTCTTATTCATAACTATACGTCAGACAAAAGACTATACAGTTATTCGAAACTATTATCAGTCGACTCAGGAGATGTATCGTGAACTTCGTCTTGAGACTGAAAAACAGAACGAGTATCTTAAAGAAATTATTTCTGTGAAGAATTAAAGGTATCTAAGCTATTAAAAAGTAAATGTTCCGGATAGAGAGAAGGAGGTGGTATAAGGGTGTGGATTATAGCATTGATCATATTAGTAGTATTTTGTGCAATAAAGTGGGCCAAGTGGTACATATCGTCTACAGCATTGATTTACTACATGAAGAAAAAGAGGTACAGGCTTCCAAGCGATGAGGATATGGAAGAATGCACCGCTTTTGTTGCAAAGCATTTGTTTAGGTAAGTCCAAGTTGAGATTTGATAATTGCCATAACTACGGAAGAGGCAATTCATTTCCAGACAAATAGAAGGAGGCGGGGTAGAGGTGAGAGATGTTATTGCAATTATACTATTACTGGTTGTGATATTATCAGCAATCAGTAGCTTTATTTCGATAATTTTTTATTGTGGAATCGGTATATTAGAGAAATTGTCCGGGCCAAAATACGCGCAAGCGACATGCCCACGGTGCAGCACAGCCGTGATAGAAGAATATTCTTTCATAAAACCACGGATGTGGACATGCCCATACTGCGGCATAAAAATTAAATATGAGAAAGCTGACTAAATCGGAGCTGATTTTGGTACAGAGGTATCTTGCTTAAAGTTTTCGGTAACAGCGTGACCAAATACAAGCCCATCATCGCGGTAAGAATAATCATAAAAATTAACGCTATTTAAATCCATTTTGACCTTATACGACTTACGCGATGTAGTTATAATAAGATCCACTTCTTTGGAACAGAGTATAAAAGAGTCTTGTCCAGGTTCATGAAAAGCGAGGTAACCGGCGAATGCACTGTATGGTTCTAGGACAAAAGGGGTGGTGGTAGATAATGTGTGATAATCAGTTCTTACTGTTTGGTCGCCGCGATTGGTCTCAATCACGCTTATGGGGTCTATGGTTAAAGTTCCACTTTCGTAGCCAGATGCAGTGATCGATGATTCATAGTGCCTAGATTCATATAGCTTTAAATCCAGAATTGATATAGGCAGCGAAGATTCATTTGAAAAAGATAGAAACAAATAAAAAATTTCATCTATATCATTCCCTATTCTTTTCTTGGGCGTGATTATAAGATTCATTTTTTCAGATTTCTTTCTGATTATATTATCGCGAACCAGTATAAAAACGGAAATAGCGGATAATACAGTGGCGAAAGCAGTAGCAATTGCAGTAATGGTTTCCATCATGGAAAATACCTCCATATATTTTAAAAAGCGATAACTAAATTATAAAAGAAATTGGAGAATATATCAAGATAAGGAGGCGAGACAGGTGATACAAGGAGAAAATAAAAATGCCGAAATGGTAAGGTTTCCAGGGAGCAAAGAAGCAGTGATTACGATTCATATACCACTGGAAATATGTCAAGCAATTGAAAAGGGTGGTGGATTGGAGGAACTATGCAAACATCTTACCATATTGACCGGAAATGAAAATGAACAACAAAAACTTCAAAAAGAATGGTACACAACAAAAGAAATGATGCAATTTGGATACTCGAAGAGAAGGCTACTGGAATTGTATCATAAGCCAAAGCAGAAATACGCCCGGAAAAGGAATGGGGCAAAAAAGAACAGCCCGATAGAGTTCAACCTTCCGTTACTGCGGGAAGCCGAACTAAAGGACATTGAAATGCAGACAAGGGCCAGGGAAAGGAGACCAGGCATATGCTGCTAAATCGGACAGGTTACATAAGCCTAAAAACGCGCAGAATCCTCAAGATGATAACGGATATTGCAGAGCTGGAAATGCTCTGGAGCGCAGCATATATAGCAATGGTAATAGGATCCACGGCAGACCTTCGGCAGCAGATCACAGATCGGATCCCGCAGATCAGGAACGGCATTATCTTCCTGGCGATAGGGGCAGTAGCATGGATGATTACATATAAGACACAGCAGTATCTTAAAAATAGGAAGGTGGTAAACGTGGCAAGAGAAAAATTAAAAGAGGCCCGCAAGAGGGCGGGCATGACACAAAGACAAGTTGCTGAATATTTAGGAATTCACGAACGATATTATCAGCATATAGAGGCAGGACAAAGGACTGGAGATTTCACTTTGTGGGATATGCTGGAAGATTTGTTTAATGTTCATCAACGCAAACTTCGTGAGATTTCAGAAAATCATCCCGGCAAAGCAGTTCGTCAAGAGAAACTTTAAAGATTGCAGATAAAAGTATAAGAGTATCAATGTTCGGTTCGCGTTTACCGTATTCATAATTTTGGTAAGAACGGTCGTTAATGCGCAACTGTTGTGCAACAAAATGTTGTGAAAATCCTTTAGCGACTCGTAACTCTCTTAATTTTTCGTGAAAAAGCATAAATACCTCCAAGAAACATTGACACGAACAAAATGACGTGATAAGATATAAACACGAACAAAATGACGTGATAAAGTGTAAAATTAATATAGTAACACTTTATTTTATCACGAACAAAGTGGAGGTGCAAAATGAAAATTGAGATAACAGGAGCAAAATGCATTAGCTGTAATAAGTACAGCCAGTATTACGCAATAGGTTCGAAGGGGGAATTAGATGCAATAGACTGCGGATTTTGCGGAGTGACGCAGCGTAATACAAAACCGTGGAACCGATGCAAAAATTATTCGGAAAGAGGGAATGTAGGATTGAGCCAAGAAAGATTGGTTACTTACAGAATATTGAACGAAAATGGAATAAAAAAATAGCACACCTACTGCGAATAGATGTGCCGATGGCTTCTGCCACACGGATAAAAAACCCTATAAATAATATAACATCCGTAGGGCAGAAAGTCAATAAAAACAAGGGATTTTCTGCCCTTTTAAACTTGATAAGTATATTAAACTTAGGAGATATTACGGATGCATAGAAAAACAATATACAACTTCGGATACACGATAGAAGTAGAGGAAACGTACCCGAAGAATTGCGGGGCACCGGGAAAAGGGAGACTAAAGAAAGAGAAACCTACACAGGAACAGATACGGATACAGAATAGGAAAAACAAAGAGAACCGTATCAGAAGAACGATGAAGGCGAACTTCCGGGAGAATGATATATGGGTCACATTAACATACAGGTTAACCAACCGTCCGCATGACATGGATAGGGCAAAAAAAGATATAAAAAATTTTACAGATGGAATGAGGGCTGCTTACAAAAAGAGGGGGATGCCTTTTAAGTGGATGTTACATACAGAGATCGGAAGCAAAGGCGGGGTGCATCATCATCTTGTTATAAACCGTATTCAAGATGCGGATTTACTGATAAAAAAGAACTGGAAAAAAGGCGGAGCCCATATTGACTTGATGTATGAGGAGGGGGGATTTAGGAAATTAGCAAATTATCTGGCAAAGGAACCAGATAAAGAGAACAAGCTCCTGGAAAGCCGATACTCACGCAGCAGGAATTTAAAAGAACCAATACCAAAAATAAGGCAAATGAAAAGATGGATAGAAGAACCGAAGCCTAAAAAAGGGTATTACATAGAAAAAGAGACGTACCACGAAGGCGTAAACCCCATAACCGGGAGAAGGTACAGAAGCTACACTATGATCCGCTTAAACAGGAGGATTTAAAATGCAATACAATGTAAAAATCTATGTAAAGACAAGCCTCCGCGGGCCGTGCATAAAAGACGGAAAATACGCCGCCATAGTGGAATGCATGACCAGCAAAGGCCCGGTGACCAGACAGATAACAGGGTGTGAAGAAAAGACAACATACTACAGATCCGTACTGCTTGCAATCGTAAAAGCCCTAGAAATACTAAATACGGAGTGCTCTGTGACCATATATACAGACTGTGCTTTTATAAAAAACACAGCCGAAAGAGGGTGCATGGAAGACTGGAGGCGTAGCGAGTGGAAGAAATCTAGTGGAGAAGAGGTCATAAACAAGGAATTATGGCAGCAGTTCTTGGATCAGATGGACAGGCACATAATAGCTTTCAGATTTAGTAAAATCAACGCTTACGAGGAAAAATTAGAGGAATTATTAACGGCATGAGTATAGATTACAGCGACATGGCATTCCCGAAGCCAGGGAAAAAGAAAAAAGCTAAAAAAACATAAAAAAAGCATCCTTAAAACAGAGCGCGGAACATGCTATCTGTGCGCCAGATTGAATAATGATTACCGGAATCAATACACAGAGGAGCATCATGTGTTATTCGGATCCGGGATGCGGGAAAAATCAGAGGAGGAGGGCCTAAAAGTAAACCTGTGTCTAAAACACCACAGGGAAGGGCCGGAGGCCGTACATAATAACCAAGCCATAAGGATAGAATTGTGCCGGATCGCACAAGAAGAATACGAGAAGACACATACTCATTCCGAGTGGATGGGTACATTTAAAAAGAATTATCTGGAGGAAGAAGATGCAGAAAGTTGATCTGGAAGTTGGAGACCATGTGGAATACAAGTACAGAGATCACAAACAACACAGAGAGTTTAAGGCACAAGGATATATCATTGTTTTCTGTAAAAGTGGGACACAAGACGTTGCATGGATCGGGAAGAAGCCTGGAACAGACAAACAAAAAATCACATGCGTTTTTCTCTCAGAAATTTTGAGGAAGGTACCTCCGCCGCAGGCGATTGAATAGGGTACGTCACGAGTGCAACCGGATAACCTTAGATTCCTTCCCGGCCATAAACCGGGAAGAGAAAGGAGCATGACTTGAAATTAAAAGAGCTTATGGAAGTTTTAAGTAAAGGCACTGCCTACTTTTCAATTTTGCCATATTGCGAAGAGTACAGAGGAGAACCAGAGGATATAAAGAATGAACCTTGGTACCCAGAAATAGAAAATCGAGAAATAGAGAGGATTGTCACTATAGGCGGAGGAATGTATAAAGTGGAAACACGCATTTATTTAGAAAAGGAGAGCAAAAATGGCAAAAAATAGAAATAATACAAAGGAGTATGCACGCATTGCAACGATATTTGGAAGCAGAACCAATTACGAAATGTTTTGCGTATATTGGGCATATCTCTGCAAAAAATTAAATCCAAATACCGTAAACCAGATAAGTTTAGGAGGAACCAAAAAATGGGAAAAAGAAATTGGAAAAGCTATATGAACTATTGAAGCAGGCGGAACGAAGGCGTGACACTGAGGCCGCTGCAGCGCTTCGGTGGGACATATTCAGATTAGAAAATTAGAGAATAAAACCAATGCGGTGATATCACCGGGATGGTTAGCTGCCGGCTGCTGAGTGCCGGAGAAAGAAGGTAATATGAATAATCAGATCGAAAACAATTTTAAGTACCATGCCCCAAAAGAAGGGCAGCAGGAAAAATACGAGGCCATAAGAAATAAAGCCAAGGAATTAGCATATCTGATCGATGAGGCTTGCCCTGGCAGCAGGGAGAAATCTCTGGCAATGACGAAACTTGAGGAATCCGTTATGTGGGCGAACGCATCCATTGCACGGAATTAAGGATTCAAGGAGGAACATAAATGAGCGAGAAATCAACAAGTGCAGGAATAGGATTTGGATGCGCATTGGCAATAACAATTTCGTGGACAGCATGGCATTCGATATGGTGGGCCATTATACATGGGGTATTGGGATGGTTTTACGTAATATACTACGCAATTCAGTATACGTAATAAAAGATGTATTTTAGAAAGGAGGTGCGATATGAAAGCAGTATTAATTATGGATATGCCAGAATGTTGCGGAAAATGCAAACTGATGGATGAGGATTATCTACTTAATAGATGTTGCCTTGCGCATAGCTTGGATAGCATTAATATCACAGACAATAAGGGCGGAAAGCCAGACTGGTGTCCTCTTAGAATGTTACCAGAGAAAATGACGGTATGTGGTACATACCCACAACCAGACAAAATAACACCAAGTTACAAAATTGGTTGGAATGCCTGTATTGATAAGATTTTGGAGAATTAAATTATGGGTTTAGAAAAAGCAATAGGGCACGGAAAAGAACGTCGAAAATCATTCAGTAAAGAAACTGGTACATATGCTAAATCCATAGATTATACCTGTCGTAATCATGGTAGCTGTGAATGGTGTTTGAGTAATCGGATTTATAAAAACAAGAAGAGAGAATTAAGTAGTAAGGAACAGTTGAAAGAATTTATAAAGGAGTTATATGACTAAAGTTTATTTGGTAAAACATTGTTATGATACAGACGGTGGCTTTGGAGATGCTGTTTCGCAGGAAGAAGTATTATGTGGATTTAATAATGAAGATGAGGCATATGAATTTGTAAAAACATTTGAGAATCCGCATATTTATGATAGACCATACGCATCTTTGGAATGCGGAAGACTAATTGTAGAAGAATTAAATATGATACCACCTAAACAGGAAGATATGTGGTGGTTACATTAGAAATGAAATTAAAATTTAGGAGGAAAAGTCATGAATGAAGAGACATTAAAATATGCTGCAAAGCAGTTAGAGCAGTTACGAAAACCTGAGTTGGCTGGCAGGAGCCACGAAGAAAAGTATACAATTAACCAAATATTGGATGCAATAACTCAGGCAGATAAAGAGATAATAGTTGCTCTAACACATAAAGACCGGGAAATGCTTAAGGATATATTAAAAGATTTTTTGAATTAGGAAAGAGTACGGGAGCCGTACAAAGAATTTAAGAAACTGATAGGCAGATTGCAAAATTAAAATTTGGAGGAGAATTAAAGATGATACAAGAACCAGAAATCGGCGATTTTGCAGTGTCTATAGATGGACATTCGGGAATTGTTACGGCAATTAAGGATAGCAATTATGGGCGTATGATTTTTATTATCGAGGCAGATGGTAGAGTATACCATTTTCCGATTGATATGTTAGATGAAAATTAAAATTCAAGGGAGAGATGAGAATGGATGGAAAATGTATGTATTGTGAACACTGTGACCTTATAACAGACAGTGACAATGATCTTAGATGGATATGCACGAAGGTCGAAAGCAGAAATTTCCTCACCGAGATTGACTTTGATGATTCTTGCGAAGAGTTCGAAACTGAAAGAAATGAAGAAGAGGATTGGGATCTGGATGAAGAGAATTAAGATTTAGGCAAAATCTAGAAAGGAATATATTATGTGGACTGATTTGAGTAGATTTAAGGTGATACATGGAGGCAAGGTGCTCAATGCGGTAGCTATAGCAGAAATAAGGATGCCGGAAGGAATGGACTGGGAAGATAGGGATACCATTATTAAACCAAAAACAATTGATGTGTTGGCAATCAATGAAGATGGGAATCTGGTATCCATTATGGATGAGGCATGGACGTTTCAATTTTTGCCGATAGTATCCAATTAACAATTTTAACATATAGTGGGTGACGGTCATCCCGCTGGGTGCAGAGAGGTTCGAGTCCTCGAACGGATTGGTTCGACTCCACCTCGTGCATGGGGCAAAACCCAGTATATTAAAATTAAGGAGAAGTAATACTATGATATATCCTGCACATTTAGATTCAAAAATTCCATCTTATACTAAAGGTAAAAAAAAATTATGTAAGAAAAAGATACAAGAAATCTTGTACAAATACGAGTATGACGAAGATTTTATTGAAAATATTGATGATAATTTTTGTCAAGGATTTGGAGTTGCAAAAGATATTATTTTTATTTTTTTAAAGGAAGAATATTGGAAACAACGGGAAATGGATAAACCTTAAAATTAA